>JBCCHI010000055.1:0-23714 GCA_039028815.1 Pseudomonadota bacterium | reverse complement strand
TTCCTTGAGAGCATCAAGACCCTGACAAGACAGCCAGAACATGGCTTCGCTGAAGCCGACGATGCCGTTCTCCATGGCCTCTGCGTCGGCGGGCTGGTTCAGGATGTTCATCATGGCCATGAGAGAGGATATGGGGCCGTCGCCGTTATCGAGGTCACGCGCGGCTGACGCAATCTCTTTGAGCGCATCATGCGGTGTCCTGCTCTGCGGGTCAGCGGTTGCTACGGGGTTATCCATGAACTTTGTGATGTCATCCCTGACGGATCTGTTCATACTTCGTGGGGCACCCCGTTTCATACGTTCTGACAATGGGCCGGAATTTGTCGCCCAGGCCGCCCGAGACTGGATTGATGCCGTCGGCGCCCAGACGGCTTACATCGAACCCGGCAGCCCATGGAGAACGGATATTGTGAAAGCTTCAGTGGCCGGTTCCGAGACGAGCTGCTCAACGGTGAAGTCTTCTAAAGCCTGCGCGAGGCACAAATCCTGATCGAAGAATGGAGGATACACTACAACACAAGGCGGCCCCACAGTGCACTGGGCTATCGCCCGCCAGCACCGGAAACCATCATCCCGATGGATTACCGGCCGATGATGCACTAACAATCAAATTGGACCAGTCAGATGAGGCTGCTCATTGAGTTTGCACCGCTTAATCAATTGGAGGACATTCTGGACTCCTGACTAATCCCGTGCCGCTTTTCTATTATCCATAGGTAGTTATGTTCGACCGCCCCCCTAGAGTACGAGAGGCCATATCTTGGGGCTACGCCGCCTTCTGGGCAGGTCTCACCTTCGTGACCGTGCCTTACGTGCGGGTCGGTGTGACGTATGTGACCGAGAATCTGGGTGAAAGTTTCTTTACGTACAAGGTTGTGACCTTGGTCGTTATGGCAACCTTTGCGGTCCTTTACCTGATACGCCATCGCTCCACGTTCTGGTCAAGTCTCTGTCTGATCGGCATTGCTGGCCTCATCATATACCTAGCCTTCGGCCTTGCTGGTGAAAGCCCGGTGGAGGCGGTGCACTACGTCCAATATGGTACGTTGTCTATTCTCCTCTTCAGAGCGTTCAGTCATCGGGTGCGTGATTACAGCATTTACGTGGCCGTCATCCTGACCGGAACATTGGCCGGCATGATCGACGAAACCATTCAATGGCTCACGCCAGACCGCGTCTTCGACCTCAGAGATGTCTGGCTGAACTTCAAAGCCACGGCACTCGTCCAAATCGGCTTGGCTGCAGGTGTTCGACCAGGATTGATTTGGGGATTGCCGGGATGGGCCAATCTGAGGCGGCTTTGCTACTTGAGCGCGTTGACACTCGGCTATCTTGGCCTTTGCCTGCAAAACACCCCCGATCGGATTTCTTGGTATAGCGCGCATGTGCCAGGCCTCGGATTCGTGGATCCAACGCGAAACATCATGGTCGAGTATGGTCACCTTCACGGTGACGAGGGAACGGTGTCTTTTCGCTCCCGATTGACACTGGAAGAGTTGCGTCAGTCCAGCGAGAGCACTGCCGGGGATGGCGCACTGAATCTGGACGACATTCATGAGCGTGAAATCTTAGGGGGTTTCAACTGGAGAGAATTCCTTTTGACAAACACCTATCTCTACGAAGGCAGACTTCACCAGCTCAGGCGTGACCAAAACCTGAGGCGCGCAGAACGGGGGCAAGACGGACACAATCAGCCGAAACACTTCGCGGCGGCACATTGGGAAAACGTCATTCTGATAGAGTATTTTTCCCCAGTATTGCTTGGCACGCGCTATGAATGGTCGCACCAAACTGAAAACGGCGTGCAGGCTGGTGCCGATCTAGACACGGGCTATACCAGTAGTATCAGCACTCACTTGGTGGTAGCCTTCAGCCGTCGTCAACTTGCTTTTCTTTCTTTTGGTGGCGTGGTTTTGTTTTTGTTGGGAGCTGCCATTTGTCACCGGATGACGCGGCAAAGCGAAGGAAAGTGAGTTTATCAGTTGATTGGTCACGGTTCGTCGAATCCCTCGCCTGACTGTCGCCATTTGCTAAAGTAGCCTTCGGACAGTACGCCATTGCGTTTTCAAGTTTACGATATGAACTCGGCGGCGGATTTATCTGAACCGACGGTCGCATTAGAACCTGTCTGGCCCCAATAAAATGGTCGTTTCTTCGTAGAGTTTTCGGTAGCAGGTCAGCCTGACACCACGATGAAGAACCTGCCGGTTAAGAACAATTCGTTGTCCGAACTAGTGAAACAAGTAGCTTACGAAAAGTAAATTAGTCACATATCCGAACCAACAAAAAAAAATCTAGATAAATCGATTACCGCTTTGCTAAGTTGTGCACTTGTTGTCTGCATTGTGAGTTTCAGCTTTGACACGATTGCCAATCAAAGCATGTGGAAGACCTGTCGAGCCGACAGGGAACCAAGTTCGCTACGTTACGGCTGAACTGTTCGGTACCGCTTCCTACATGATCGGCCTCGGACATTTGGTAGAAGGTCGCTTCGACGAAGCGGCGGCCAAAGAAGCCTTTCGTCATGTCGTGTCGAGACACGAGGCGCTTAGGACAGGATTTACGGTCGGAAATGGGGTGGTCGGCGCCTGGGTCCACCCGGAGCCGATGTTCACTTTCGCATCCACAAGTCTGGGCGAGACATTCGAGGACTTCCGTGCTTGGGCAGTTCCCAATGTCTTTCGCGACGTCGATGTGAGCGACCCGGGGTCGATGGTTCGGTTGTTGGTGGCCATTGCTGACGAACGATGGCGATTCTCCGTTGCCATGCATCACGCGATTACGGACGGCTTCTCGCGCAGCAAAGTGAATGAAGAGTTCCTGAAGACACTGGCTGGGGAACCGCTGGAGGACGTTTCGTCCTACTACGATTTCAATTCGCCCACGGAAGTATCTTGTAGTGCTGTCGAATTGCTCCGAGATTTCCCGGTTCCGCGCCGCATTCCCGAGGACGGTCATCGTGCGACAAACGATGGAAGCCAATTGGGACATTTCGTCGAGCGTGACCTCACACCGGAAAGCGCCGATTTGAAGGCTCTCTCCGACGCGACGGAGAGTTCGAAGTTCGCTGTCCTAAGCGCCCTCTACGGACTTGGACTGGCGGCATTTACAGGGGAAAACCGCGTCTCGTCATATTTCCAGACCGACGGCAGACAGGTGCTTCAGGCACCAACAACGGTGGTCGGTCCCTTCTCGAACACCCTGCCACTGGATCTTTCACACGAACCGGATTCCAAGTTCTCGACCTTTTCCAAAGAACTACGGGGCAGGTTTCGAGAAATCGTGCGAAACGAAACCGCACCATTCATGAAAACGCTTCAGGAGAGCGGGCGCGCGCCTTTCGTTTCCATAAACAAGTTTCCATCGGCAAGCCCGATCGTCGCAGGCGAACTGATCATCGGACCGCGTGAGTTCCTCGACCGCCGGACCGAGTACGACATGAACCTGGTGCTCACGGAGGAAGGCAATCGCATTGTGGCCCGTCTGTTCTACGATGCGGACCAGTTATCGAGAGAGCGTGCGACAGCCTTCCTTGACTTGCAGGATCGCCTCTTTCTGGCCGCTCTTGGCGATTGCGACGCAGCTTGCCGAACAATTGTCTCGCGGGCGCGAGCAGACGGCGGTGTGGCGATCCCGGCGACCGATACGTCCCTGGAGGGTCCGAGTAGCCTTCACGATGTCTTCCTTTCGAGCGTCGAGCAGTCACCCGACGCCGTGGCCATTGTCACGAGCAAAGCGTCGATCACCTACAGAGAACTTCAGCGCCGCGCGGAGGAATTCGCCTGCGGCCTGATCTCCGAGGGCGCCCGTCCAGACAATGCTGTCGCGATTTACACGAAGCGCGGACCCGAGATGGTTGCGGCAATGTTGGGTGTGTCCATGTTCGGAGGCCGGTTTGCGGTTATCGACGCCGAGCTTCCGGATGATCGGGTGAGCGAGATGCTGGGGGTTCTTGGAACGCGGAACGTGATTTCGACTGACGGAGCCTGGCCGGACCAATTGGGAGACGTCGCACTTGTTAGGCCGAAACAGGGCGGTGAACTGCCAGCCGCTTCGTCAGTTGCTCGCAATCCGACGGGCCTGTCATACACGCTTTTTACATCCGGCACGTCCGGCCGGCCGAAGGTGATTTCGCATCCAGCCCGAACACTGCTGCGTTTCGTCAGGTGGCAAGCTTCGCAGCTCGACACTGAAAAGCCTGTAACAATAATGCTGGCCGGCTTGTCGCACGACCCGATAATGCGAGACGTTTTCCTGCCACTCTCCACCGGTGGCGCGGTCGCAATTCCTTGCAGCGACGAAATGCAGAAGCCGGATGTTCTCAACGCGGTCGCCGCCCGGGCCAAAGTGACGGTGCTGCATGCGACACCGGCGACAGCACGTCTTCTGGCTTTGAATGATCGTATCGACGGTTTCGAGAACTGCCAGGCGGTTTTCTGGGGCGGAGACATCGTTCCGCCTTCGCTCGTCGCGAACTGGCGCGGGATTGCGCCTGCTGCGAAACAGTGGAATCTCTACGGCACCACGGAGACCCCGCAGGCCGCGCTGATTGCACCGCTCTATGAAGGGGTTGAACGCAAACGCAGCATTCCGGTCGGACATCCAATGCCATGGACCGGCCTGCGAATGCTGAACAGCAAGGGTGAGCTGGTCGGCCCCGGCGAACTGGGAGAGATTGTCATTGATCTTGCCGACCCGGTCGAAGGCGCCATGTGCCTTGGCACAAAAGAGGGCTTTTCCCACCGCACCGGTGACATCGGCTTTTGGTTGCCGGAAACCGGCGTACACTTCACCGGCCGTCGCGACCACCAGGTAAAGATCAACGGACATCGGATCGAATTGCCGGAGATCGCCGCGATCGCAGCGGGTGTTCCGGGCATTCAGGCCGCGCATTGCATTCTTGTCGAGGGCAACACGCCGGAGCTTCATCTGTTCGTATGCGCAGACACAGATCGATTGGAGTCGGCCGTACGTTCGGCGCTGGCGCAGCATTTACCTGCTTACATGTGGCCGAAGGCAATTCATTCTCTTGCCAGTCTGCCTTTGACGCGGAATGGCAAGATCGACGAGGCAAAGCTTGCACGTCTGGCTGCCGAAGCTCCTGCGGTATCGTTGGGGGCCGGGGACGAGTCACCGATTAAGAACGAACGCGAGCGGGCCATCGCCGAAATCTATGCACGGATCAGCGGGCAAACGGTTGACCACGCCAGTGTCACGCTCGCCGATCTGGGAGCAGACAGCCTCGGAACCATCGAAATCCGGATGGAACTGGAACGGCTGGGGGTCTTGCTGCCTGACGGGTGGGAATGGATGTCTGTGGAAGAGCTAGCGCACCAATGGAACGGCGCGGCGCAGAAGAGCCCAAGGCAGCCCTGGTCATTGGTTAAACTCGATACGTTCATTCTGCTGCGCGCGGCGGCGATAGGGATGATCGTGGCGCACCATTCCAGTACCGATTTTGGTTTCGGTGGCGCCTCGACACTTCTCGTTGTGTTGGCAGGCTATACCTTTGGCCTGTTCCAGCTTCCTTCCATCCTGACTGACGGTCAGAGTGGCAGAGTCTGGGCTCTTATCGCCAAGATCGCGATCCCGCTCGTGCCAGTTTCCATACTGATTTATCTTGTGCACACCGTTGCGATTGGCCGCAATGTGGATGTATCGGCGATCCTGTTCTACGAGAACTTTTCCGGCTTTTTAAAGATGCTCGCCGGACAGAATTGGGTGGCGCGACACCATATAAGCTGGCTTTGGTTCATCCATGCCTACCTCCAGATGTTCCTGATCGTAGGGGTTGCCCTTTCTTTTGGGAAGGTCCGACAGTGGATGATAGCCGCGCCCTCCGCCGCGTTTCCAGTCGCGATCCTTATCGCGTGGGTCATTTCCATAGTCGCCATGCTCGGAGCGACGGTCATGCTGGACGATGCAGGCGCGGCGCAGGCCGCGGTCCGCCGATGGCCGACGACATTGCTGCCTCTTCTGCTGCTCGGTGCGTTCGCCGCGCGAGCCTGTACCATCCAGAACCGGATTGTTCTCGGCATTTTTCTCGTGGTTCACGCTTTGTTGGTCGAAACGCTTCTTGGTGGCGATGAGTATCTCTGGCTGGTCGGTCTCCCGGCGATCTTGCTGGTACCTTCGATCATACTGCCGCATTTGATTTCCGTGGCCCTGCTCTTGGTCTCAGCCAGCGCACTCATGATCTATCTGACCCATCGGCCATTCCTGTTTGGCATCGAAACGGCATTTGGCGATGGGTTTTGGTTGCCGGCTTTCCTGATGGCGCTTGCCTTTGGAGTGGTTTGCCAAAACCTGATGAGACCGGTCATGGAAAAGCTCGGCGTCAATCGGCTGGCTCAACAAAGATCGCCTTTGTAAGAAACCAATAAAAAAACAACGTTTTGCATGCGCCTTGATCCCTGAGCCTCCGTCTTGCGACCGATGTCGTGCGGAAGACTTGGCCCGGATTCAACTCTCTCAACGAGCGGGAGGATCGGCGATGACGGGAGCAAGGCAGGAGGCTCAGGCCAGGATTCTTTCGACGACGCGGCGTCCGAAGTCATGAGTGGGACCTTCCCAGTGAGGGCTCAGGCGACCCCCGTCGTATGCCGGGGACAGACGCCCTTGTTGGAGCAACTCCAGCATGCCAAGGTCTTCGCGGTTCAGATCGTCCCACATTTTCAGCGTTGCTTCACGAGCTGTACGGTGTTCTTCCGACGTCGCGGCATCGCCGATCAGAAAGACATGCAACTCTTCGCGCGTCTTGTCAGGAGCCACAGGGTAACTGACCAGGACTGAAAACTGATCAGGAAACACCTCTGCAGCGAAATGCGGAAAACACAGGAACCAGAGCCCACGCTTTGCGTTTTCTTCCGACAGTCCCGGATAGTGTGGCAAGCCCTCGCCCCGACCTTCATCCAGTTCCGGAAAGACGTAGTCGTTGTAGAACACGTGTCTGTCCCATTCCCCGGACCAGCGGACGTTCATCGGCGCGAACTTCAGCAGCTTCGGATGAACCGCAAAGACATGGTATCCTTCCATGTAGTTTTCGTAGACAAGCTTCCAGTTGGCATTGACCTCAAAGTCAAGTTTGCCAGCCCATCGGATCGACGTGAAATCGTAGTTCCCCGTCCTCTCCAGCAGGGGTCTGAGCCATGTGTTAAGCGGCTCGGCATCGCCGGATACGTTGACAAAGATACAGCCGTTCCACGTCTCGACACGCACCTCCATCAAATCAAGCTGGTCGCCTCCGCCGTCGTTGAACTTGTCAACCTGACCGGGCCCGCGGAAATGCGGGCGCGTGCGCAATTTGCCATCCAGGGCATAGCTCCACGCGTGGTAGGGACAGGTCAGCGTCGATTTTCTGCATCTCTCGGTCACGAGCTTCGCACCCCGGTGCCGGCAGACATTGTGAAATCCCCGGATCTTCCGCTCGCGGTCCCGTAGAATGATCAGTGGTGCGCCGCCAATCTCAATCGGCTTCATCTGTCCCGGCTCCGGCAGCTCTGCCTCTGCCCCGGCAAAGACCCAGGCGCGGCGAAAGCAATGCTCTTGTTCAAGCGCCAGCCACTCATTGGACCAGTAAGCTGCATTGGGCAGGCCGCTTGCTTCCTCAATCGGAGCGAACGCCTGAGACAAACCCTCTTCGCCAATGAGAGAGATTACCTTGGAGCGAATACAATTGGCGGTCATGCCTTTCCCTCCTGAGATCAAAGCCGATGGCGATGCAGAACGGTGTAGTTTTTCATGAAGGTCTCGTAATGACGTGACAGGTTCTGCGGCAAATCAGCAGGATCCACATGCTTTCGCGGAATCGGTTTCAGCCCGTCACTGTCGCGAAGCGAAGCATGCCAGATTTCGTCATTCCCATCGTACCACAAAACGTCATCACGGGCGCCCGGACTCCAGGTCAATGCCTCTGCGACAAACGGAATGTCGATTGCATTACAATAACGTTGCACCATGCTTTCGGGATCTTCCAACAGATCGTCGCTGTCCATCACAGGTGGCGACGTGCCATAGCGATCTGCAAGACGTTCGAACAAGGCGCACTGAGGACCAAAGCTGATTTCATGGGCTTCGAAGCCCTCTGAAATCCCGGCTTTCTGATAAGACCGATGCAGCGAAGCCAATACCTTCGCAGGGTCCCGGATCAGAAAGCTGTGCGTGATCCGGTCAAGGAATGCATCGTCCCAAAGGTGATCGGTATGGTGCGGCATGTCTTTGACAAAAACCGGACGTTGCTCTGCGGCTTCCAGAATATCGGTCCAGATCTTTTCAAATGTCGCGGTGGGGCGTTGACACTCTGTCGCCGGAGCGCGTGGTGCGCGGGCCTCGGGGCCCTGATACCAGGCCATGCCAAAAGGTTCGTGGAAACACGCCAGATCTCCGCGCTGGCGCATCATCCATTCAAATGCGGTGGATGTAGAGCGTGGCGTCGCCCAAAGAAAATAGATCGGGTGATCGCTCACGTTTCAGCCCGCCTTTTTCGAAACGCGCATGTAACCTGCATACCTTTCGTCCTCACATCCGGTGTGCGCCGTGGTCAAGACAACACCACGCTGACGCGTATCCCGTTTGGTGAAGATCCGGCACTGTCTTGTCATGCCTCATCTCTCGAACGAGACGCTTGCCTATTGCGCATCATGAAAATTCTAGGCATTAATTTGTCATGAAGGTCAAGAAATTTGATCAGTCAGGCACAAATACCGCGCTGTCCCAACTGGGCGAGGACTTGCGAGGGTTGCGGCGTGCACAAGGTTTCACGCTGGAAGAACTGGCCACGGCCAGCGGCAAATCGGTGTCGTTCATTTCCAAGATCGAGCGGGGTCAGGCAAGACCATCCGTTACCACACTGCAGGAACTGGCAGGGGCATTGGGTGTTCCGGTGGGCTGGTTCTTTGAGACAGACGGCCCTGTCCCCGCCGATGAACGACCCTACGTGGTGCGCGCCGACCGGCGCCGCAAACTCAGCTATTCGGGGCTCGGATCGACAGAATACATGGGGTTTGAGGATCATCTGCTGTCGGCAAGCCTGGATGGTCAGCTTGCGCTGGGAATATCCACTTACTCGCCGGGCGGAAGTTCGGGCGACGATTTCTACACACATGCAGGAGAAGAGGCAGGCCTTGTGGTGAAAGGTGAAATCGAACTGCATCTTGACGACAGGGTCTTTCTGCTGACAGCCGGCGACAGCTTCTCGTTTTCGGCGAAGACCCCCCACCGTTACAGCAACTCCGGCGAGTGCGACGCCCAGATCGTTTGGGCCAACACGCCGGTCAATCTGCGAAGGTAACACATGCAGAGCCATGCACGGGTTGTCGTCATCGGCGGCGGCAATATGGGCGCAGGAGTGCTTTATCATCTCGCTCATATGGGATGGACAGATTGCGTGCTGCTGGAAAAGGGGGAATTGACCAGTGGCGCCACCTGGCACGCGGCAGGTCTCGTCAGCCGGATGGTCGGTGGTCAGGCACTGGGTGCGATACACGATTATGCGGTGGACCTGTACAAGATGATCGAAGCCGAGACCGAGGTTGGCGTCAGCTGGCACAATTGCGGCTCGCTTCGGGTGGCGACCAGTCCGGAACACCTGGACTGGATCAGCCACATTTATGATGCCGTGCTGGCGCGTGGTCAGGACGCGCAGATCATTGATGCCAGGACTGTATCCCGCCTTAATCCGCTTTATGACGTAGAGAAGGCCGGCGTCCTGGGGGCGCTGTATACGCCCGACGATGGTCATGTGGATCCGTCAGGGACCTGTCAGGCCATGGCCAGGGGCGCGCGGCAGTTGGGTGCGACTGTCATCCGCAACTGCCGCGTGACCGGGATGCGACAAAGGCGCGGTGGCGAGTGGGAAGTGACGACCGAGCACGGCACGATCATCGCCGAACATGTGGTCAACGCCGGAGGATATCATGCACGCCAGATTGGCGCGATGGTCGGGCTTGATCTGCCGATCACCACGATGCTGCATCACTACGTCGTCACCGATGCGGTGCCCGAGTTCGACGCAATGGATCACGAGATGCCGGTCACCCGGGACGACTACTTCTGTGGCTACGTCCGGCGAGAGCAGGGATCGGTGCTGATCGGTCTGTATGACAAACAGGACCCGCAGGCAGTGTGGCTGGATGGATGTCCGTGGCACAGCGCCAACGAACTCTTTGAACCCAATTGGGACGGCATTATGCCGTGGCTGGAAAACTGCTTTGAACGAATGCCGGCCCTGATGAACCGGGGCATCAAGCGCGTCGTCAACGGCGGCATCACCTACACGCCGGACGGTGCTATGATGCTTGGCCCGGCTCCGGGTCTGAGCAACCACTGGCTCGCCTGCGGCGCAACCGTCGGCATTGCGTGGGGGCCGGGCGCGGGGCGCGCGCTGGCACAATGGATGACGGCGGGCTCGGCGGACATCTCGACGCGCGCCTTTGATCCAAGGCGCTTCGGGACATGGACGAACTCAGACTATGCAAAAGCGCGCGCAATCGAGGACTATACGCTGCGTCAGGCCATGCCATTTCCACAGGTCCAGCGCAGCGCCTGTCGCGGGATCAAGGTTTCGGGCGCGCATGACAGAACGGCAGCGCTCGGAGCGACGTTTGAAGAGGCCGGTGGCTGGGAACGTCCGCGCGTCTATGCGCCCGAGCCTCCGAGCTGGCGGCGCACGGACATCTTCCATCAGATCAAAGAAGAGTGCGCGGCGGTGCGCAACCGTGTCGCGCTGTCCGATCTTTCCGCGTTCGCGAAGTTTCGGATCGAAGGCCCAGGCGCCGAGGCGTGGCTGGACGCCATCTGCGCGAACCGGATGCCCCGCGTCGGGCGCACATGCCTCACACTGTTGCTGAACCGCAAAGGCACGATCGAGGGAGAGGCCACGATCGCACGGGTCGGTCCGGATCAGTTCTACTTTGTCACCGGTGCCCCCTCTGAACGGCGGGTCTGGGACTGGCTGACCGTGCATTGCGGCGTCCCGATGGCAGATGTCACGATGTCGAACATGACAGACGCAACGGGCATACTCTGTCTCGCAGGCCCCAAAGCGCGCGACGTGCTGGCAACATGTACGGAACATGACGTTTCAAACGCTGCGCTGCGCTGGCTCGATTGCCAGGAGATCGTGGTGGCGGGTGTGCCGCTCTTGGCTATGCGACTCAGCTTTACCGGCGAGCTGGCGTACGAGCTGCACGCTCCCAATGATCGGATCGGCAGTCTTTGGGACGCGTTGTGGTCGGCCGGTCAACCTTTCGGTATCGCTGCGTTCGGCTCGATGGCACTCGACAGCCTGCGCCTGGAGAAGTTCTACAGAGGCGGGCACGAGCTGGCCAATGACGCGGGTCACAAGGACGTGGAACAAGACAGGTTCGCGGCGACCGACAAGCCGTTTCTGGGGCGCGATGCGATGCAGGCGCATTCCCCGAAAAGCAAAATAGCCCTTCTGGAACTGGACGGCGAAGACACTGATGCGCTGACCGGCGAAGCCGTGTTCAAGGACGGACAACTGGTCGGGTCCATCACCTCGGGGGCCTATGGCCACACGGTCGGGCGGTCTCTGGCGATCGCGTTTCTTGCGACGGACGCAAGAGACCCGGGGACTCGCCTTGACGTGTCTTTGCTGGGGTCGCGCGTCAAGGCAACCGTGCTGGACGGCGCGCCGTGGGATCCGCAAAACGACAGGCTGAAAGCATGACCGACAACAAGGTGCTGACGTCATACGAGCACTCAAGTCCGCAAGACCAGCAATCAACATACGACACGTGGGCGAACAGCTACGAACAGGACCTCTGCGCGATGGGATACCGTCTTCCGGCACTCGCGGCGGGTGTCTTCGCGCGGTTCGTCCCGCCCGGGACCGGGCCCATTCTGGATGCAGGATGCGGTGGTGGCATTCAGGCCGAGGCACTGGCTTTGATGGGGTATGGCCCGCTGATCGGACTTGATCTGTCAAAAGGCATGCTTGATGTGGCCGAGAGCAAGGGCATCTACTCGGAACTGCATCACGGTGCACTGGGCGCGCAGCTGCAACTGCCGGACAACAGCATGGCGGCGGTCCTGTGCATCGGGACGATCACTCCGAACCATGCGCCCCCCGAAAGCTTTGACGGATTGATCCGCGTGGCGCGCGCCGGTGCAACGCTTGTCTTCAGCCTGCGCGATGACGACGCACAGGACCCCGCGTATCCGGAACGTGTCGGCGCGCTGTCACGTCAGAACCTCTGGACTGAACTGTGGACCAGCCCGGGTTTCTGCTCCATGCCATATGGCGCAAAGGAAATCTCCCATCGCATCCACGTCTATCGAAAGACGGACAGATTGAGCGTTAAGCGACAGACCTGACTCACGGATTGTCGCGTAACGCCGTGCATGGTTCCTATGCTGTGCGCCCTTCGCCTTCGGCTGGTGTCTCAGGGTAAAGGCGAAAGGTTACAGACCGCCTGTCGGGCGGAACCTGTCTTGTTTGACCGGGCTTGACGGCAAACCGCTTTGGGCGCGGTCTGTTTTCCGGTCAGTGGCGTCTCGAACGCCCATCGCGCAGGCCGCGCCATGCGCCCGGATGGGGGCGAGACGAGGCATGTTCATTCGCCGGGCAGAGCGAACGCGATCACAAAGTCGCCGCGACCTTGAACATCATTCAGACCACCGACTGCAACGACGATATATTGGCGCCCGTCTTGTCCGACATAGGACATGGGCGTTGCCTGGCTTCCGACAGGCAGCGGTGCACGCCAGACTTCCCGCCCCGTTTCCGTTTCGAACGCCCGCAGGTAATAGTCCTGGGTGCCGGCATAGAACACCAGCCCGCCAGCCGTGGACACGGGACCTCCAACGGCTGGCATGCCCACAGGCATGCGCAGACCGGTGCGCAGACCCAAGGGGCCGGTTTCCTCAACCGTCCCGATCGGCACCTGCCAGACGACAGCGTTGGTTGTCAGATCGACAGCCGTGAGCGTGCCGAAAGGCGGCTGTTGACACGGCACGCCAAGCGGCGAAAGAAAGTTGGCCCGATACGCAGCAAATGGCGCGCCCAGCTGCGGCGCCAGACCATCATGCGCCCCTGCGGAACCTTCAACCTCGTCGCGCGGCACAAGCGTCACGCGGTGAACAATACGGGCGTCATTGACGACCATCAGACCCCTTACCTCATCAACGGTCGCCGACCCCCAGTTCATGCCTCCGAAGTATCCCGGCCATATCAGCGTTCCTTGCGTCGACATGGGGGTAAAATCGCCTTCGTATGCGCTGCGACGAAAAGCAATCCGGCAGTACAACTGATCAAGCGGGGTCGCGCCCCACATGCTTGCTTCGGTCAGAGGATCGGTGCCGATACCGGGAATGCCGCCGACAGGATAGGGCTGGGTCGGCGACAGAAACTCTGCCTCAGGCCCAAAAATGGGCACGTCCCGCTCTTCGATGTCGTGAAGCGGCGTGCCATCTCTGCGGTCCAGAACAAACGTCTGGCCGCGCTTGGTCAATTGTATCAGGGCAGGAATGTCGCCTCCTGCCCCGTCGGGCAGATCAAACAGGATCGGCTGAGATGGCACATCGTAATCCCACACGTCACGGTACACGGTTTGAAAGGACCAGCGCGGTTTTCCGGTCTCCACATCCAGGGCAACGATTGATGAGCTGAAGCCGTGGGCCGCATCCGGGCGCGCCGAACCGTAGAAATCCGGTTGCGCGTTTCCGGTTGGCAGATAGACCAGCCCGAGTGCGGCATCAAAGGAAGGGGTGGACCAGACATTCGGGGTGTTTCTGGTGTACGTGTCGGCTTGCGGTGGCAAGGCGCTCGTTTCAGGATTGCCCAGGTCCCAGGCCCACAGCAGGTCCCCGGTGCGCCCGTCGAATGCACGCACCACACCCGATGGTTCGTCGACGGCCATTCCATCCCAGACCCAGCCGCCGATGATGATCCGGTCGTCCATCACCGTGGGCGCAGAGGTCGGAAAATAGAACCCGTCCGGAACCTCGCCCATGTTGCGTTTCAAATCGACGGCACCGTCAACTCCGAAGTCCTTGCAGGGGTCTCCGGTGCGCGCGTCAATCTGAATCAGCCGGGCATCGACCGTTGTCAGGACAATGCGGGTTTCGCACTCGTCTCGTTGTGGCGCGCCTTCACCGGCAGGGGGTGTCGGCACATAATACGTCACGCCCCGGCAGCGCTGCCACACAGGGCTGCGGGCCTGCGGATCAAAACGCCAGACAAGTGTCCCGGTGGTCCCTTCAAGTGCAGAAACGATATTGTTGGGCGAACATTGATAAACGAGACCGTCAACGTAGAGCGGGGTGTTTTGGTCCTGGCCCGTACCGGATGGCGGATCGCCATGCTGGTACGTCCATGCGACCTCCAGCTTGTCGACATTCGACGCGGTGATCTGATCGAACGGTGCATAGCGCGTTCCACGCGGCGTACGGCCGTAATGCGCCCAATTGTATCCTGCCTCGATGGAATCCGGCGCAGGCGTCAGGCCCTCGACGCGGTCCCAGTCGTTTCGGATGACGGCCTGCGGCGTGAACATGCCCCAGAACATCGCGGCAACTCCCGCCAAAAGCGCTGCTGTTGCGACATTGGCCAGCCGGTGACCGTTTCCTTGCGCCAAACCCGGCGCGAACTGCACCGCCGGTATGGCCAGAACCATGGGCGCAACAAGGCGCGGGACCAGGGGCCAGACATTGAAACCCGCCTCCCAAACTGCCCAGATGCAGGTCGCGACGAACACAAGCGCGAAGGCAACAAACCCCCAGACCGCACCGCGAACGTAGCCAAGACCGGCGATCAGCAAGCCAATGCCGGCCAGCGTGTAGTACCATGATCCGCCCAACACGATCAGATAGACACCCGGAACAGCCATGACCAATCCCACGAGGGCAAGGATCAGGCCGAACACCCGGCACGACACACTGGGGCTGACCGAAGAATCACTGGACATCGTCGTTGCCTTTTCACTGGATGAATGGCCGCGCGGCTGACCAATCAGTTGCAAGCACGCTCTGGCGCGTCAAGTGGTGTCGGTGGCGCCGGTTCCGTCCCCGCAACGTGCGACGGGACGTCACTCGGGGCGCATCGCCCGAAGCCATCCGCAGGCGCCCGTGGCTGGCAGTTCCTGCTGTCCCGTGGTTCCGGGTTGCGTTTCCGGTCGCCTGCGCAGGTCGCGTCGAACTCCGGAACCCGAGCTGCGCCATCGCCGGAAGAGACATGATACTGGCGCAACAAAAGGAAGCACGCCTGCCGCCGGACGCATGCGCGCCTGGTACAGGCTGAAGGATGTCTATGGCCAAGACCGGCTCAAAGGTATATTTTCTAGTCCATGAATGTTGAGAGTATTTCGCGCAAAGTCCTGGGCCGCCCGTCAATTGGACGGCTGAAAAACCGGGTTGCCTTCCTGTCGGGCGGCGCGAATGGCGTCGGTGCATCCGCAGCGCGCCTCTTTGTCGCCGAGGGCGCGTCGGTCGTCATTGTCGATTGGGACGCCGGCGCCGGTGAGGCCCTGGCACAGGAGCTTCGGGACTTCGGCGCACATGCCTCCTTTATCGCGGCAGATGTCTCGAACGCGGACGATGTCGAGAACGCTGTCAAAGCCACGCTGGACACCGAAGGAAAGATTGACATCCTGTTCAATCATGCAGGTGGAATTATCGTCAAACCCTTTCTCGAATATTCAATCGAAGATTGGGACATGATGATGAGTCAGAACGCCAAGAGTGCGTTTCTTGTGACGCGCGCGATCCTGCCGAACATGTTGGCGCGTGGTCATGGCTCGATCGTGAACACATCGTCAACTGCGGTATCCGTCTGTTCCAAAATGGAAAGTGCTTATATCGCGTCCAAAGCGGCCATGCATCAGATGGCCCGGGCCATCGCTGTGGAGTACCGGGACAGTGGCGTGCGCTGCAACACAATCTGCCCCAACTTCATCCGCACAAAACATGGCGAAGATGAAGTCGAACAGTTGCGGGCTTATGGCGTGCTTGCATCGGAAGATGATGTGAACGTATTGCAGGGTCGGATCTGCGAACCCGAAGAGGTCGCTGCCGTCGCGCTGTTTCTGGCTTCGGACGATTCGAGCTTTGTAAACGGCGCTGAAATCTATGTAGATAATACGTTTACGGCGGTGTGACGGGATGCTCTGGGGACTGAAACCGGTGGAACAGCAGGCCGCTTACGGGCTGGCTGTCGCGCACCTGAAGCGGCAGGTGCACCTTGGCATGTTACTGCCGGATGAAAGGATGCCCGCCGAACGCAAACTGGCCGAGCAGATCGGCATTTCGCGCGTAACCCTCCGCGAGGCGCTGCGCGTGCTGGAGGCCGAAGGCTACCTGCGTATCAGGCGTGGAGCCGCCGGTGGTGCCTTTGTTGCACCCGAAGAGCACCTTCGAACCATGTCGCTTCGCGGTCTCAGCAGCGACCCCGTTCGCGTTTCACGCATATTCGAATACCGGGCAGCCGTTGAACCGCTTGCCGCCAAGTTCGCAGCCCGCCGCCGGACGCCGAGCGACATGAGACGGCTTGACGAGGCATTGTCGGAAATCCGTGGCGCAAGAACGGCCGGTGAACTTCGTCGCGGCGAAGCCGCATTCCACCTCGCAATCGCTGAGGCCTCTG
Organism: Pseudomonadota bacterium; assembly: GCA_039028815.1. GTDB lineage: Bacteria > Pseudomonadota > Alphaproteobacteria > Rhodobacterales > Rhodobacteraceae > Roseovarius. Next base: position 7,114 of record JBCCHI010000055.1, on the reverse strand, counting down.
CAAATCAGCTTGTCACGTCTTCTGTCGAGGATGCGTTGGCCTCACTTTTCATGCCCCTTCCGCGCGGCCCGCTTGACGAGAACGTGGGACAAAGCGGGTTGTTGCGCTCAACCGTGATCGACGCGGTGCGCGACCGCGCGGAGCCTCTGGCGGAACAGCGCATGGCGCTGGTCATCGAGTACGAACAGACACGCGTGTCCGACAGCAAAGCCGCCTGAACACAGCTGCAAACCTGTGGTCTGATCAACGAGGGCTTGACTCGAATCTAAAAGGTATAAAACCTATACCAAAACACCAATTGGAGAAGATCATGAGCACAGCGCCTGTCGAATCACCCAAAGGGGGTGCCAAGCGCTATGTCGGAAAATCCGTGATCGTATCGGGTGGCGCGGCCGGAATGGGTCTGGCTGCATCCCGCGCCTTTGCCGCCGAAGGCGCAGACGTTGCCATTATTGATATTCAGAGGGACGCCGGCGAGGCGGCAGTGGCCGCGATTCACTCCGATGGTGGCAAAGCGTCTTTCATCGAGGCAGACATGTCGTCTGCCAATGTCGCGGAAAAGGCGACCAATACCGCTATTGAAAGCCTTGGCAAGCTTGATGTGCTCTTCAACCATGCGGGCACGATCATCGTGAAACCGTTTCACGAGACCACGAACGAGGACTACGACCGGCTGATGGACATCAACGTGCGGTCTGCCTTTACGGTAACGCGCACGGCCGTGCAGCACATGAAGGACAATGGCGGTGGTTCGATTGTGATTACGGCATCCATCGGATCAGAAAAGGCGTTCGCGCTCGAGTCTCTCTATTGCATCACCAAAGCCTCAACTCTGATGCTGGCCCGAGCGATTGCGGCAGAATATCGCGAAGATGGAATTCGCTGCAACGCGGTCTGTCCCGGCTTTGTGAAAACCGCGCACGGCCTGCGCGAAATAGATGAGCTCGACGCACACGGTCAGCATTGGCAAGAGGGCGATCTGGCCGCCACGCAGCTGCGTATCTGCGAACCAGAAGAAGTCGCGTCGGCGGTGCTGTTTCTCGCATCTGATGACGCGAGTTTCATCAACGGAGTTGGCCTGTATGTCGACAACGGATGGTTCTCAAAAGGCTGAAACGAAAAACAATCCAAGGGGAGATGTCATGAAAAACCTGATAAGATGCACCACCGCCTTGCTGATGTCAGCAGCGCTCAGCACGACCGCCGCTTCGGCCGACGTGCCGGAATCCGACGAGTCGATCAAATTCATGATCGGGGACTGGACCTCGATCGCTCTGCAGGGCGAGATCATGCAACTGATCCTGCAGACCTACGGCTACAATACGGAATCTGTCGTCGCGGATGATTCAGGGCGATATCCGGGCTTCGAGGCCGGTGATCTGCATGTCGCGATGGAGACCTGGGAAACCACGCAAAAACTGAACCTTGAGAAATCTCTTGAGACGGGCAAGGTGCTGGACATGGGCGAAACCGGGCTTCAGGGCTTAGAAGACTGGTGGTATCCCGCATACATGAAAGAGCAATGCCCGGGCCTCCCGAACTGGGAAGCACTGCTCGAATGCGGGGAACTCTTTGCCACCGCGGACACAGCACCAAAGGGGCGGTATGTCGGCGGCCCGGTCACCTGGGGTGGTCTGGACGAAGAACGGATCGAAGCGTTGGGCCTGCCTTTCGAAGTGATCCATCCCGGCACGGATGCCGCCATGTTTGCCGAACTGAAGGCCGCATACGAACGGCAGGCACCAATCATTCTGTGGGTCTGGGAACCACATTGGGCCCCTTCCCTGTATGACGGTGAGTTCGTGCAGTTTCCGGCATATGAAGACGCGTGTTACGAAGATCCGTCTTGGGGTGTGAACCCGGACAAGATTGCCGATTGCGGCAAACCCCGCGGTTGGATCAAGAAAATGGCCTGGGCTGGTGGTGAAGAGGTTTGGCCCTGCGCCTATGAAATGGTCCGCAACTACGAAATGGACAACGCGACACTGGCCGCACTTCTGGCCGAGGTCGACCTCGAAGGTCGGGACATGACCGAGGTGGCGACAGAATGGCTGACAGAGAACCGCGACACATGGGAGCCCTGGACCGCCTGTGCAGGTTAAAGTGCTTCCGTTAGCGTAGCGGCATGGCGGACACGACCAACGGATCGGTTCTAGCGCATCGTCCCGGCAGTGTTTTGCTGCCGGGGATTGCTGCAATTGCTCTGGTCATTGTGGCCTTGTTTGGGCCTGCATGGCTGCGTGTCCCACCTGATTGGCTGATCTGGCCTGTGTCCGACTGGGTCGGGGAGTCACTCACCTGGTTCGCGCGAGAGGCCCAGATTGCCGGCGTCACCGTGCAGGAAATCACCCGTGCCATGGCGGCGCTTGTCAATGCGCCGATTGAGTGGACGGTTGTCGCCCTGTCCGAAGGGGTGTTTACGGGCCGCGGCCTGAACCGCGTGCAATCCGTGCCGCCGTTGTCCTGGCTGGCCGTTGTCGGCGTGGCGTCCATTGTCGCCTATCGTCTGGGCGGTCGCACTCTGTGCCTGACGGCGCTTATCGGTCTGGGCTTTCTTGTGATATTCGGGCTCTGGAGCCAGGCGATGATCACGCTGGCCAGCGTTCTCGTCAGCATCGTGCTGACAACCGGCATAGGTCTGGCCATCGGCATCTGGTCGTTCCGAAGCGCCCGCGTCGAGGCCGTCGTCCGTGCCATCATGAACGTCATGCAGACGTTGCCCATTTTTGCCTACCTCATCCCGACCCTTCTGCTGTTTGGCTACGGACCAGCCGCAGCACTGATCGCAACGGTGGCCTATGCCCTGCCACCCATGGTGCACAATACGGTCCTTGCTCTGAAAGGCGTGCCCGACGAACTTGTCGAATGCGGATACGTTTCTGGGTGCACGTCCCGACAATTGCTGTGGCAGGTCCAACTCCCGGCATCGCTTGGCGGAGTTGCGGTTGGCCTCAACCAGGCGATCATGATGACACTCAACATGGTAATTATTGCCTCGATGATCGGCGCGGGTGGCCTGGGTTTCGAAGTTCTGACAGCGCTTCGCAAACTGGACATCGGTGTGGGTCTTGAGGCAGGGATGGGTATCGTTGCACTCGCCATCGTTCTGGATAGGATCAGTCAGGCCTGGGCGCGTCGCGCCGCCGAAGGCCACCGGCGCCATCCTGGCCAAAGACCGCTCTGGCTGCTTGCGGCGGGCTGGCTTGTGGTCGCCACGGTCGCCGCATACCTTTTCGAACCCTTGCAAACCTGGCCAAAGGACTGGGTGATCTCGACCGCCAGTTTCTGGAACGGTCTGGTCAGCTGGATAAACCAACAACTCTACGATGGGCTTGAAGCGCTGCGCGCCTTTGTTCTTTTGAACATCATGCGGCCATTCCGGGACGCACTTGCCGGATTGCCCTGGAGCGTCGGAGTCGGGCTCATCGCATTGCTTGGCTATGGTCTCGGCGGCACGCGCGTTGCGCTGTATACAGCGGGGCTGATGATGTTCGTGGTTGTCACCGGCTTTTGGGCACCAGCCATGAATTCACTTTATCTCATGACCATTTCGGTTCTGCTCGCGCTGATCCTGGGGTTTCCGCTGGGCTTCTGGCTTGCCGGCAGGCCAACTTTGCGCGGTCCCGCCAACCTTGTTCTTGATACCTTGCAGACTCTGCCCTCGCTCGTCTATCTGCTCCCGGCGGTCATGCTGTTCCGGATTGGCGATGTGTCCGCGGTGATCGCGATCTTCCTCTATGCCATTGCGCCGGCGATCCGCTACGGGATGATCGGCATGAGCCAGGCCCCCGCAGCACGGCTAGAGGCCGCCCGGATCACAGGCTGTACACGATGGCAGACGCTGGTGTTCGTGCGCCTTCCTGCAGCTGTTCCAACCCTTCTGCTCGGCATCAACCAGACCATCATGATGGCGTTTTCGATGTTGGTCATTGCTGCTCTGGTCGGAACGAAGGACCTCGGTCAACAGGTCCTCATTGCGCTCAACCGCTCGATTGTCGGACAGGGAATTGTGGCCGGGTTGTGCGTCGCTGCTCTGGCACTGGTGGCTGACGCGCTCTTGAAAGCCGCCGCAAAACGGACGGAAGTCGACCCATGACCCCAATGCTCTCTTGCCGCGATCTCTGGAAGGTGTTCGGCGCAACCCCCGACGCATTTGCGTCCATATCCGAGAACGAACGGGACACTCCGGATCTGTTGGCCGCGCGGGGCTGGATTGCTGCCGTGCGGATGGCCAGTTTCGACATCGCGCGTGGCGAGGTATTCGTCATCATGGGATTGTCCGGGTCCGGCAAGTCCACGCTCGTGCGCTGTTTGTCTCGCCTGATCGAACCCACGCACGGCAGCATAACAATTGACGGACAGGATCTGCTTGCGGCCAACGAGAAAGAGTTGATCGCATTGCGTCGCCGCCTCATGAGCATGGTGTTTCAGCACTTTGCGCTGCTGCCCAACCGCAATGTTCTGGGAAACGTGGCATTCCCTTTGCAAGTCCACGGCACCGCGCGGGACAAACGCGAGGCCCGGGCGCGTGAGATGATTGATCTGGTGGGTCTGTCAGGGCGCGAAGATCACTTTCCGAACGAGCTTTCGGGAGGTCAGCAACAACGCGTCGGCATTGCGCGCTCTCTGGCCACCGATCCCGCCGTATGGTTTCTGGACGAGCCGTTTTCAGCGCTTGACCCTCTGATCCGTGCGGATCTTCAGGACGAGCTGCTCCGGCTTCAGAGGCAGTTGCACAAGACCGTCATTTTCATCACGCACGATCTGGATGAGGCGATCAAAATCGCTGACCGCATCGCAATTATGGAAAACGGGGCGATCGTGCAAATCGGTCGCCCGGATGAACTCGTGCTTTCGCCTGCAACGGACTACGTTGCGCGCTTTGTCCGCGACGTGCCAAAGGCCAAGGTGATCCGGGCGGAGCACATCCTGGAACCGGTCAATCAGGACCGAGGTTCCGACGTGGCCACCACGATCAAGCTGAACAGCACCGTGGACACATTTGCACAGACCGTCATCGCGGCGCAGCGACCTGTGGTTGTCGTTGACGAAAACGGAACTTGCGTCGGCCAGGTGCGGCCCGAAACAGTCATTCGCGTTCTGGCGGGGCTGCCGCACACGCTTGCGAAGACCGGTCTGGCGAAGGCGTCGCGCTGACTTGTCTGCTACTGATCTGCCACGCGCTGGTTGATTTCATCCAGCAGAGCCTGAGCCGCGCTGGCCCCGTTTGAGGCCGCAACCGCACGCTCTGCCAGCTCTTGCGCTGCGTCAAGCCGCCCTGTGTCGCGCGCAATGACCGCAAGATTGATCATGCTGGGCCAGTGACCCGGATTGATTTCAAGCGCGGATGCATAGGCCGCTTCGGCCTCGGTGTTCTGACCCTGGGCGCGCGCGATCTCGCCCAGCAGAAAATGAGGTTCGAACCAGTTAGGCGCGATCTCGGCCGCGCGCATGGCATCCTCGGCGGCGGCGTCAAACTCTTCCATGCGGATGTGAACGATACTCCGGCCGCGCAGCAATTGCGCATCGTCCTGGAATCGCTCCAGCCCCTCACCATAGACCTGCTGTGCCGCCTCATACTGACCGGTCGCAGCAACAATCGCGGCGTGTTCGCGCCATGCCGTCACGGCATCGGGAAAAAGGCTCACCAGCTGCGCGGATGCGTCTGTCGCGGCAGGAAAGTCGCGATTGAACAGGTGGGATCGCGCGGCCAGAGACAACGCGTCATTCGCCACCGCTGTTGCACCAGCCGCGGTCGCCGCGCGTTCTGCGGATGCGGCCGCGTCTGCATGACGCGCAAGGATCGCCAGCGCACGCGCAAGGGTCAGGTTTGCGAACGCATCTGCCGGTTCCGCAGCTGCGATGTCTTTCAGCACCTCGACGGCAAGATCCGGCTGTCCCATATCGACAAGAAGCGCACCGTAAGCGCGAGTAATGCCCGCGTTGTCCGGAACCTCGTCCAGGGCCCGCTCATATCGAACACGCGCCGCTTGCTGATCGCCTGTCTGTACATATGCGTTGCCGAGCGCAAAAAGCGCAGACGGCACGACATCTGCGTCCTCGCCATCCCAGGGCGCCAGCATCCTCAGGGTATCGTCCGCGCGCCCGGTCTGATTGTAGAGCAGGGCAAGATCGGGCTTCACACCAAGATCATCCGCCTCTTCCAGTACAGCGGCGGCTTCGAAATGCTGGATTGCCAATGTCACGTTTCCCGTTTCGGAATACGCGCGGCCCAGTCGCTCGTTCGCCGGGCGATAGACAGGATTGACGTCAAACGCCTTCTTCCAGTGAGCAATCGCACCAGGAAGATCGCCCGAAGCTTCGGCAAGATCCCCTTGTTTGACCCGTGCGCTCAACCGCAAGGGCTCAATTTCGATCGCCCTGGAATAGGCATCATCGGCACCGTCGACATCGCCCATCAGCGCCAGCGTGACGCCCAGTGCCTCCCACGCAATGGAGTCCTCGGGGGCGTCATCGAGCCGGGCGCGCAACAACACTTCGGCACGCTGAAACTCACCGGCGTCCAGCGCTTCGGCGATCGGTATCAGATAAGACGTTTCGACGTTCGGTTTCGGAAAAAGATCCATGCTGCTCGCCAGTGCAGACGACCCCGAAACCGCCATCAGCACAGGCACGGCGAGGGGAATACAAAAGTGACCAAAAAACGGGCGCATAATCCGGACCATTCAGAACAACTCAAAAGAAGAAGGCAGCGCCAACGGCGCTGCCCTCATTTATTTCAGCATTCGTGCTGCAGGATCAAGCTGCTTTACGACGCCGCGAGATGTATCCAATGCCACCCAGAGCTGTCAGAAGCAGCGGCAGACCGGCAGGAACCGGGATCGGCGCAACGCCGTCACCGTCGGAAAAGCGGTCTGCTTCGCGTGCAACAACACCACCGTCGACAAGCGCCAGCGTGTCAAACGCAGAGTCGCCTTCGGCAATACGGGTGAACGTCACATCAAAGGTGAATTCACGCTCGATGGAACGGTCATAGTCTCCGATCGCGGTGTCACCGCTGCACATGCCGATATCGGCACCGGTGCAGACGACGCTTACATCGATTTCCGGCATACCAGCGCCCAGGTCGCTGACCGTGACTTCATCGTAATTT
>JBCCHI010000054.1:0-23810 GCA_039028815.1 Pseudomonadota bacterium | reverse complement strand
GTTGCGCTGCCGACGGGCGGGTCCTTTGCCGTGGAACCGACGCGCGCGCTGGTGGCCGTGGACGTCAACACCGGGCGCGACGGGTCGCCCGCAATGGGGCTTAAGGCCAATGTCGCGGCCGCCCGGGATTTGCCCCGTCAGCTGCGGGTTCGGGGGCTCGGCGGGCAGGTTGTGCTTGATCCCGCGCCCATGCCCAAAAAAGACCGGCGCGCCTTCGAATCCGCCCTGCGCGCCGCCTTTCGGCGGGACGACGTCGAGACATCGCTTGTCGGGTGGACACCGCTTGGTCATTATGAGTTGCAACGCAAACGCGATCGTGCGCCCCTCTGGTCGGTGCGCGATCAGACAAAACGGAAAACACCGTGAGCTGCCCGATCTGCCAACGCCCGTCCGAGCATCGCTACCGGCCATTCTGTTCCAGACGCTGTGCCGACCGTGACCTGGGACGCTGGTTGTCGGGCGGATACGCGATTGCCGGACCACCGCTGGACCAGGAAGACCTGACAGACGAAGCCCGCAGCGAGGCCGCGGCGATGCCGCACGCGCCCATCAACTGAAGCAGGCGGCATGCGCGCGCAGCACGGCGCAAAAAAGATCGCCTGCGTGGTTGACACAGTTGGACCGAAAGGCCAGAAGAACGCTCCAGAGAAACGCGTCTCAACGCTCTTCTCCGGCGCCAGCGCCCGCGCGCAGCGCCTTTGCCGCCTAACGGCAAGCCCGGGTAGCTCAGGGGTAGAGCAGTGGACTGAAAATCCTCGTGTCGGTGGTTCGATTCCGCCCCCGGGCACCATTAGAATCAAATACTTAGACGAGACGAAGAATTCTCAGGCTCTGATCCGAGCAGACGCTTGAGAAACAAGTGCCCTGAGCGCTTGCGGGGAGCTATCGCTTACGTGGAGACCAAGAAACTGTAGCTTCGACTGAGCATTCGGTTGTGGCGGCATTCCAGCGGGAGCATTCCAGGCGGGCGACGCATCAATGCTCTCAAGATCGTCACAGGCATCGAGCCTGAGAAACGTCTTGGCCTCCCTGGCCCCGAAAAGCGCGGCAAGGTCCGGTTTTTCGCTCACCACCCCCTCCTTTGGTGGCCGTCCGGGCATGTCCCCAATGTCGCGATCTGTCCATGCGCAGGCGGCGGGGGCCCGGCGAGCAGGACCGTGGACGTGGGATTAACCGGCCCACCCGCAGAAGCCATCACCCAACGATCAGTCGACCCCGGCCTGGGTCAACCGGTCCACCCATTGGCAAAGCAATACTCATGCCAGCTCGATCCCGGGGTCGCGCTCTGGCAATTGCATGCAACACCGATCTTGGCGGTGGATTCCTTGGTATCCTTGATATGGCAGGCGCAAGAGCTGTTGGTTTCTTCAACGCATGTTCCGATGTTGGGCGTGGAACATTCAAATGATCCGGTACGGTCGCTGATCGTATTTGTGTAGGGAATGGGTGCTCCGTTGCACTTGATATAGATCGACGTCTCACCCTTAGGGATCTTCATGCTTGTCGTGCAGTGATCGCTCGTACAGTTATATTCGTTGGCATGTAGTTCGCCGCTGCCGAGAAAGCCCGTCACAACGATTGCGATCACAAGAAAAACCTTCGTCATCCAGCTTATCCAATCTTGTCAACTTGCATCACAGGTCAATCTCTTCTCTCAACGTCACGTGCAAGTCCCCGCACACATGGCGGCGCGTCGCTGGCCGGGATTTCGAGCGCAGGTTCGGCTATTTCTCGCACCCGTTCATGTTGACATGCGCCTTCGCGGTCCCCGTCCCGGCAAACTGGCAATCGCACTCCTTGACCGCGGTCATCGTGGACGCCGCCGGGGGAACACAGGTCACGAGCGCATTCGGTGACCCGCAATTCATCAATGCGCCGGCATCAATCGGATCTTTCCCATAGCATGTCACGTGGACGTTTGTGTAACCGGGTTTGAGGTCATAGCCTGTCTTACACGAACCCGGACCGCATTCGACATCGACGTAGACATCATGGTGAGCCGAAGACTTCTCGGCCTTCTTTGACGTGGCTTCAACCGGTCCGGAGGCCAGGATAAAAAAGACAGGTAACATGAGTGCGACTGTCGGTTTCATACTCTGCACCCCTTTAAACAAAACGTTGAATTTGTCTGCGTCGCCCTATGCAAGTACGCGCCTTTTCCATTGGTGCAGGTCAACGATACACCGCGCGTTTCGCGCGATCAAGCTAAAGGGTATTCCACTTGGGGACATCGCCACATCCTGCGCGCGGGCGATGACCGGGCTTTCCGTCCGGCACGGGTTCAAGTGAATGCCACAAACCGGAGTTGACATCAGCGCCGTTGCCCGCTTCAGACGGATGGCCCATGCGGCGTTGCCCTGATCGCTCTCGCAGCCACAACTTGACGGTTGTTTGCAGCAGGCGCTAGTCTTCTTCGCAGTATGTGTTCACATGGGAAACAGGTGAAATGCAGCGATCCGGATTTTTCAGAAGCCGAAACGTCACCGCCACGTCTCTTGTTGCGACGATAGGCGTCATAGGCTCTGCCTGGGCTGATACACCCTATAACGGCGGAGTGGTGGACAAGGATTGCGGTGAAAACAAGACCTGCAATTTCGATTTCGATGTAGATGCCCATCACATTGAATTTGACGGGTACTTTTATTGCAGCTTTGAAAACTCGACGGGTGTTGGGGTATTTGAACCCAAGAAAACCACCTGTTCTTCACCCAATAGTGCGATCACCTGCAGCGTAAGCGACTCGTCACCTGGAAAAAGATGCGAATGCAATCAAAAGGAACAGAAGACGGAATATGACGTGAAGGTCAAAGTCGAATGCGGCTCGGCGCCACCACCGAGTCAATAGAACAATTGCTGTCAGCGACAGATTTTTGATGCTTTCACATTTTTTTCGATCAACACAAAGGACCAATGAGATGAGAAAGAGAGATTTCGGGCAGCCCAGACAAAATTCAAAATGGCGCGCTGCGATCCTTGCCTCATTCATTGTGGTCATGGCTCCGGGCCTGGTGAATTCGCAACAACACTATCAAACCCAATCCTATAACTGCACCGCCGCATCAGGCAAAAACTGCACCCCGCAGTTTGACGTGGGAACTTACACGCAACTGACCATTCAATCCTATTGCGGTACCGCTGCCGCACCGAAAAAACCCGCAAAGATGCACTGCTCTTCGCCCAGCGTCGTTATCGATTGCGGGGAACCTTCAAGCACCAGCACCTACCGCGAGTGCAAATGCAATGTGGACCCGTCGAGCGGGTACAAATACATCGCCAAGGCAGATGTCACCTGTTGAGGCGCGTCATGCGACCGCAATCATCTTGCATGCGTTGTGAGCAGGTTTTAGGGCGTGGCCAGTTCACGGTTTCGAACAATTCTCCACCATGTGAACTTTCACGGTATGCGATTCTTTGTCGGGGTTGTGGCAGATGCAATGCGTTTTGTTTTGACCCGTGTTTGGGGCACACGTCACGTTTGACACGGGGCTGGAACAACTGAACTCAAAACTTTGTTTTGTCTGCTGTTCGTACTGTGTCTGTGACAAACCATAGCATTCCGGGGTAACATCAGCTTTGCCCTGTGGGATCGTGATGTTTGTCGTACCGTTGCCGTCGAAATTTACAGTCTGCGAATTGGCCATAGCCATCCCGCTCTCGCCGATACCGCCGACGGCAAGCCCCATCGCAAGCGCGGTAACCGGCAGAAGCGCCCGAATCATGAATGTCTTCATTTTTTGAAACTCCGATGTGGTGCCCTTTGTCTGGCAAGGCGCAATCGTCCGTCCGGCGCTTCGGTCAACTCGCTGGACAGGAAAGATCAACCACCGGATGTTCGTCATGTTTGTCGTTCCAGTTCGTGCAGGTACAACTCCAATACGAACCCGTCGACGCGCCATCGTCGATGAAATCTGCGACCGTGCACGTGGTTCCGTCAGTCTTGTGACAGACCATTTTTGAATTCTGTTTGTTCACGCCGGACACTCCGTCACAATACCCCTGAAAGGACTTTGTGCCGGATGGTCCGATTTCCTCGGTCCAGGAACAACTCGTCGTGCTGCAATGCAACTGATTGGTCGCTTTTGCAGATGCGGTCGCCGCCATCAACGATATCGCGATACCGACGCCAAGTGCCCTTACCAGATCTTCCATCACCAACCTCCCTTTGCTGCTGGTGAGCGTAGGCGACCGAGCCTCATTTGTATATGACCGGGATCACAAGTGACCAAACGGGCCATCCCGCGCGCCTGTCCCCCAAGCCCCTTTCATGGCCAGTGTAGTGACCCGGGTTCAAGGGGGCAGGACACGGGACGGCGGGCAGGGTCGTCAAGGTCCCGCCAGGGGCTTGCGTGCGATGGTTCGGCGCAACGCGGGGTTGGCGATCTGCATGTCGGCGAACTGTCGCCGTGTGACCAGCGTCCGGGCGCGGTCCCATGCCCAGGCGTCGGACATGGTCCCCCTGACCGGCGGCGGTTTCGCGAACACCGGAAAGATCTCGATGAACTCGCGTATTGCATCGGGCTGCAGCGCCCGCAGGGCCATCGGGCCGGGATAGAAACTTTCTGCCGGGCGGCCTTCGGCAAAGATGATCTCGTGCTGTTCAAACATCAGATGCACATAGGTGACCGATCGCGCCCCGCGCATCCTGCGCACCCTCGGTTCGCCTTCCTCGGCCAGATGCTTTGCACGCACCAGCACCTCCTCGCCATTGATCATCTTCACGACGCCATGCTGCGGAGAGACAATCAGCGGGCGCTCGGCACCAAGCGCGCCGGCCTGAAGAAGCACAGGTTTCAGATGGGGCGCGGCCTCAAGCGCGCTGTTGTCCAGCGCCCGCATCACCGACCAGAGCAGTCTTTTCGGGCCGTTGTCCTTGGTTGTGACCAGGTCGCCAACACGCAGTTTTTCGACCGGAATATCACCGGCGGGCGTCCGGATGAGTGTTCCCGCCGCAAAGCACACTGCCGTGTTCTGCGCGTTGAGCTCCGAGCCATCCGGCGCCAGCCCCTGAAGAATGATACCATCTCCGGGCAGGAACTGTGCATTGTCGGAATAATCCGTGCCGCCGGCCGTGTCTTCGTTGGACTGGTTCAGCACGCCGTCATCGGCATAGTCGCCCCGAAGTTCCGACAGCGCATCGTAGAACGCCGACAGGTCGATGAAGTCGTACGCGGAATCGAAATCGGTGACCGTGTCCGTGCCGTTCCCGGGCAGAAATGCGAGCGTGTCGTTGCCGTCGCCCGTGGTAATCAAGTCGTCGCCGTCCAGGGCAAGAATGAAGTTGTCGTCGCTGTTGCCGGTGATCGTGTCATCAAGGAACGAGCCAATGACATTTTCGACATTTTCGAATGTATCGCCCTCGGCGTCGCCACCGCTGCCGGTGCCATCCTCAAGGTCGACATCGACGCCCGTCGAACTGCCGGAATAGTCGACAACGTCTGTTCCCTCGCCCCCGTCGATCGAGTCGGCACCGGCGCCGCCCAGCAACTCATCATCCCCCCTGCCGCCAAGCAGCGTGTCATCGCCGGTATTGCCAAAGAGCACGTCGTTGTCCCGCCCGCCATCAAGCCGGTCAGCCCCCTGACCACCGATAAGCGAATCGTCGCCCCGATCACCCTCCAGACGGTCGTCGCCCCCCTGACCGTACAGCTGGTCATTGCCTTTGTTGCCCTCGACAGTGTCGTTGCCGTCGCCCGCCAGAATCCGATTGCCGGCATCACCAAGCTCGAGATTGTCCGCCCCCTCGCTGCCGGTGATATTGGCGAAAAAACTGAATTCGGAGATGCCGCCCAGAACGGCATCGGCAGAGGAAATGACCCCGGCGTCCGCCGTTGCGCTGGCAACAGTGAATGTCGTGGTGACGCCGAACGTGTCGGTGAATTCCAGCGTCAGCAGCCCGTTGACCCCGGGATCGAGGTCAACACTGTAAGCGTCGGTCAGATTGTCGAAATCGAGTACATAGGGCGTCGGACTGCCATCAGTCACGTCAACCGTGGACCAGAACGCAGGATCGTTCCAGTTTGCGGGCGTCACAACATACGTGTAGGTCGGCATTCCGGCACCATTCTTGCTGAACTGCGCGAGTGCTCGGGCCAACGTCGACCCTGCGCTCCCGGCACGGGGTATAACCGCAGGCGGTTGAGGAATCGTTGATGTACCATTCGAAACCGGGCCGGCAGGGTGTGCCGTGCGGTGCGGATGCCGGGCGGGCCCGGTCGCGGGCTGGTCTGCCGGGGGGCTTTGGGGTCTTCTCTGACCGGCACGTCCGTGCAAGAACGCCGCGGACATCCCGTGTGAAACGGTGACAGCAGCGAAAGGACCAGACATGCCCGGTGGGCTGGAGCACAGGATCGCCCTGGCGTTGGGCACCGACCTGCAGGACAACGTGAGCGTCCGCCTGCAGGGGCGTGCCGAGCTTCCGTCATGTTTTGCCGTGTCCGGTCTTGCGACCGCCGTGTTGCGCGCCTCTGCAATCGAACTGGCCGCCTGCACCGGCGCGCGCCAGGTGACAATCGACAGGCGGCGTGCCTCGTTGTGGTTCGACATGACGCTGCGGCCGGACGGGTGGGCGCTGCCGTCTGTCTGGGACGCGATCGCCGGAGATTACCGGGCCTCCGATGGCTGGATACGGCTTCATACAAACGCGCCGCATCATCGCGCGGCGGCGCTGCGCGTGCTGGAGTGCCCGGCAGACAGATCCGCGGTGTCCGGCGCGGTCGCGACATGGCGCAGGACAGAACTGCAGGACGCGATCGTCGCCGGGGGCGGCGCGGCGGCCGCCATGCACAGCCTGTCGGAATGGGCCCGCCACCCACAGGGCCGCGCCGTTCTCGACGAACCGTTGATTCAGTGGCGCGAGGCAAAGACACAAGGTGCGCCAAGAGATGTCAGGGACCTGAAAGTGCTCGATCTCACGCGGGTTCTGGCCGGTCCGGTCGCAACGCGTTTCCTGTCGGGATTCGGCGCGCGCGTCCTGCGCATCGACCCGCCCTGGTGGACCGAGCCGGGGATCGAGCCGGAGGTCACGCTTGGCAAGGCCCGCGCCGGGCTCGACCTGACCTGCCACGCCGACCGGGAGATCTTTGAACACCTGCTGTCCGGGGCAGACGTTCTGGTGCACGGATACCGGCCGGGCGCGCTGAGCGGCCTGGGCTATGACGCGGAACGTGTGCGCGCCCTTGCGCCCGGACTGATCGACGTCAGCCTCTGCGCCTATGGCTGGAGCGGCCCCTGGGCCGGACGCCGCGGCTTTGACAGTCTGGTGCAGATGAGTTGCGGCATTGCCGCCGAGGGGATGCAGCGCACCGGTGCGCGCAGCCCCGTTCCGCTGCCGGTGCAGGCGCTGGACCACGCCACCGGCTACCTGATGGCTGCCGCGGTTCTCAGGGCCCTCAGATGGCGCAACCGCACGGGGCGGGTGCTGTCCGCGAAAGTCTCGCTTGCCCGGACCGCCGCCCTGCTGGTGTCGGAGGGGGCGCATGATCTGCGCGGTGCGGCTCTGGCGGACACCCGCGACGATCTCGACGAAAAACCGGAGCCGACCGTCTGGGGCCCGGCCCACCGATTGCGGTTTCCGGTGCTGGTGGACTGCAGCGGACCGGTCTGGCGGGTGCCTGCGGGGCCCTTGCGGGTCGATCCTCCGCGCTGGTGATGCCGGCAGGGGGCTGTATCGCGCGTCTGGCGCAGGCGCGGCGCATCCTGTCCACGGCCACTGTAACCGTCACCAAAACCGCCACCAACACCGTCACCGCATCACCAGACTGACCGGCGCCGCCGCGTTCTCTGCCCCGGGGGGCGGCAGCCCGGCGCAGGCCGCTGCCATCCGGTGCAGCCCCCGCAGCCACCCTGCTCAGCGGCGTGTGTCCGGGCCCGACGCGCGCGCTTCGGCCACCAGCCAGGTGCAGAACGCCTCGACCCGGGGCTGCGCATGGTCCTCACGCGGTGTCAGCAGATAGTAGGAAAATGTCAGCGGTGTTCGCAGCGTGGGGTCGAACGGGCAGACCAGCGCCCCCGTGACCAGATGATCCTCGATCAGCCTGTCCCCCACCAGCGCCACGCCCTGCCCATCCAGCGCCGCCCGGACGGCCATGGTCTCTTGCGAAAAATGCGGGCCGCGGGTCGGGTCGATCTGCGGCAGCCCTGCCGCGCGCAACCACATCCGCCAACTGGCCTCGGCCTCTTTCCAGTCGATATGCAGCAGTGTGTGCCGGCTCAGATCCTCCGGACGGCGCAACGCGTTCTCGCCGCGCAACAACGCCGGGCTGCACACCGGAATATTGCTTTGAGTGAACAGATGCGCGACGCACACCCCGCCATAGCCACCCGGCCCGTAGCGTATGGCCACATCGCATGCGCCGCCCGCCACATCCACCAGCCGATCGGTCCCGTCCAGCCTGATCTCGATCCCGGGATGCGCGCGGTAGAACCGGTCCAGCCTTGGCACCAGCCACATGGATCCAAAACCGGGGCTGACGCTGACCGTCAGAACGGTGCTGTCCCGGGCCGCGCGCAGCTGCGCCGCTCCCTCCGCCAGCCGGTCGAACCCCTCACTCAGCGCGGGCAGGGCGGCTTTGCCCGCGCGGGTCAGGCGCAATGCACGCGTCAGGCGATGGAAAAGAGGCTGCTGCAAATGCGCCTCAAGCGCCTTGACCTGATGGCTGACCGCAGCGGGCGTCACATTCAGCTCCGCCGCGGCCGCCTTGAAACTGAGATGCCGGGCCGCGGCCTCAAAGGCGCGCAGCGCGGTCAGTGGCGGAAGCGGTCTGCGCATGAAGTAACCTTAGAAAAAGTAATGTATCATGCGAAATCTTCTCGTTTGTGACATCCGAATTCAACCGGATAAATCTGTTTTTGCCGGATTCGTCGCGCCACGCATCCGGAAACGGATCAATCATCAGGCAAGAAAATGTATTGCATGTGCAGGCCCTCATGACGCCGCCCGGCACCCGGACCGACTATGCTGTCGGCGTGGCGCTGCTGCTTGTGGCGGCGGTCACCTACAGCACGGCGGGTCTTTTCACCAAGGGCGTGAGCGCCGGCGCCTGGGAGGTGATCTTCTGGCGGGGCCTTTTCGCGGCGGCCGCCACCACCCTGTGGACCCTCGCCCGGGGCAGTTTTCACGACACCTTCTTCAACATGGGCCGCAGCGGCCTCGCGGTCGGGTGTGTCGGTGCGCTGGGAACGGCGGCGTTCATCCCGGCATTCAAGCTGACCTCGATCGCGAATGTGTCGTTGATCTATGCCATCGCCCCGCTGATCGCCGCCACAATGGCCTGGTGTGTCCTGAAAGAGCGCATAACGGCCCGCACGCTGCTGGGATCCCTGTGCGCGCTGGCCGGCGTGGGCATCATCGTCTCGGGGTCCGTCGGGCAGATCAGCCTGGCAGGGGATGCGCTGGCGCTGGGGATGACCGCCGCAATGGCCACGATCATGGTGATTTACCGCATGGCCCCGAAAACACCTGCCGCCGGCCCGGCGGTTCTGCAATCGCTCCTCCTTCTGCCGCCCTGTCTTGTGCTGGGGGCGCCCTTCCGCGTCACACCCTCTGAAATCGCAATCCTCGCGGCGTTCGGAGTGCTGTTCGCGATCGCCTCGGTCACCCTGGCCGAAGGCGCCAAGCGCGTGCCCGCGGGGCAGGCCGCCCTGCTCAGCGCTCTGGAAACACCGCTCGCGCCGGTTCTGGCCTTCGCGCTGATCTCCGAAGTGCCGAACACCGCCACGCTTGTCGGGGGCGCTGTCGTTCTGGGTGCGGTGCTGGCCTCGATCAGGAACGATGCGGCACGCTGAGCCGCGTGCGCCACCATCGCACGGCCCCTACAGCGTGATTTCCGTTCCGTCATCACCGACGATCCAGCCCGCGGCCTCAACCTCGGCCCGCTCCGGGCCATCATCGCGCCAGACCGGGTTGGTGTTGTTGAGATGCACGAAAACCTTGCGCCCCACGTCAATCCCGTCGAACGCCGCCAGCGTGCCATCTGGCCCCGAGATCGGCATGTGGCCCATCCGCCTCCCTGTCTTTTGCCCCAGACCGGCGCGGATCATCTCGTCATCGGACCACAACGTGCCGTCAAACAGAACCAGATCCGCCCCTTGCAGCCGCGCGCGCAGGTCATCGGTCATCATCGCACATCCGGGAATGTAGTACAGCCGCTTGCCGCCTGCCTCCACCAGAACGCCAACCGTCTGCTCCCCGATCAGCGCGGTTTCGACCGCTCCGCGTTCAAGGTAAAGCGGCACCTTGCCCGGCACCGGGATCAGCGTCGCGCTCAGGCCCGGCGCCGGGGCAAACGGGACGCCGCCGGCCACCGGTACGCGCGGCACAAGCGTGGCATCCAGCACGTCGAACACCGGATTGCGGGACAGAATGTCGTGGATCGCCGATGTGGCGTACAGCGCAAAGGCCTGGCGTTCACGCAGACACAGCAGCCCGGCCACATGGTCGATGTCGCCATTGGTCAGCACGACAGAGGCCAGAGGCATCTGCCGCGGACCGGTCGGATGCAGCGCCGGGGTGCGGGCCAGCTGATCGCGCAGATCCGGAGAGGCGTTCAGGATGACCCAGTTCTGCCGGTCGCTGGAAACCGCAATCGACGACTGACTGCGCGGCCGCAAGCGGCCCGTGCGCGCGTCGTTGCAATTGCTGCAGCCACAGTTCCACTGCGGCAGGCCGCCGCCCGCCGCCGCCCCGAGGACAACCACATGCAGCGTCATGATCCCGCAGACGTCGCGCGCGCGACACCGGCAGGCGCAACAGGCCAGTGCACGCGTTGCCGCGACCGGGTCCGCGTACGTTCGGATGCGTGCCGCATGTGATGTCGGTCCGCGCCGGGTCTCGCCACGTCACACCTGCCCTGCCTGTTCGCGTGTTCCCGACGGACGGCAGACCACCGGCCCGCGGTGGCGGAACCACACCGCCCGGAGGCTGCACGATCAGTCAAAGTCCAGCCCCTCCAGGTCGCGGATATAGGCCTCGAAGAAATCGGTGAATGTCGCGACAAGCGGCGGCAATTGCTCATAGGGGGGGTAATACAGCGTCAGCCAGAGCGATGAAACCTCCCAGTCGGGCAGCACCCGGATCACCTCGCCGCGCCGCATGCCCCGGGCCACGATAAAATCCGGCAGCACACAGATCCCGGCGCCGGCCTTGGCCAGCTCATAGAGAAAGTCACCGTTGTTCGAGGTCACTTCGGTGCCCGCGCGCACGGTGCGCGACCGCGCGGCCTTGCTGAAGTCCCAAAGCTCCCCGGCACCGTCCGGGCTGTAGGACAGCGTCGTGGCCGGATCTATGGCGTCGGGCGTCTCGGGCACGGGAATGCGGTCGAACAGCGACGGCGCGGCAATCGCGTGGCGCGGCACCTGACAGATCTTGCGCCAGATGGTGGACTTGTCCGCCGGTGGTCCCGAAATGCGGACCGCCAGATCGCAATCCTCCTCGATCACGTCGACCAGCCGGTCGGTCAGCCGGATGTCCAGCGCAATGCGCGGAAACGCCAGCCGAAACCGCTCGGCCAGTCCGGGCAGCAGCCGCACGCCCATCGACAGAGGCGCGTTGATCCGCAATCTGCCGTCATCGGGCCGTGTGGCGCTCAGAATATCCTGTCTGACACGGTCGAACTCTTCGACAACCGGCGTCATCCGCGCGGCCACCACCGCCCCGGCACTGGTCAGCGACACCTGCCGCGTGGTGCGCACCAGCAGTTGCTGACCCAGCGTCTGTTCCAGCCGCGCCACGATCCGCGTCACCGATGCCGGGGTCATGCGCAGGCTGTGGGCCGCGCCTGAAAAGCTCAGTTGCCGGGCGACTTCCAGAAAGACACGGATCGGTTTGAGATCTTCCATCCGCTTATTATTACACTGAACGTAACAGTAAATAAAAGAATTTCGATATTCAGTCACATAATAGCACGGTCTATCTATGGCTTGAACGCCCTTCTTTTGCATAAGGAGCCCGCCATGATCACCGATATCAGGGGCCTGCACCACGTCACCTCGATGGCCGCCGACGCCAACGAAAACAACAGCTTCTTCACAGACACCCTGGGCCTGCGCCGGGTCAAGAAGACGGTCAACTTCGACGCGCCGGATGTCTATCACCTGTATTACGGCGACGAGACCGGCACGCCGGGCTCTGTCATGACCTACTTTCCGTTCGCGCACATGCCGCGCGGGCAGCGCGGCACCGGCGAGGTCGGGCTGACCGAATTTGCGGTTCCGCGCGCTAGCCTGGACAGCTGGGCGGACCGTCTCGCCGGGCGCGGCGTGACCGGACTGTCCCGCGACACGGCCTTCGGAGAGGCGCGGCTGAATTTCGATGGGCCGGACGGCGACGCCTTCGCGCTGGTGGAAAGTGACCCGCGGCACCGTGCGTCCTGGACCGGTGGCGGTGTCGATGCAGCGGCCGGCATCCTGGGATTTCGTGGTGCGCGCCTGCGTCTGCGCGACGGGGCGGCCGCCGGTGAACTGCTGGAATTCATGGGCTACCAGAAGACCGAAACCGAAGGCGACATCATCCGCTACCGGATCGAGGGCGGCAATGCCGCGGACACGATCGACATTCAATCCCTGCCATCCGCGCAGACAGCGGGGCAGGGCGCGGGATCGGTGCATCACATCGCCTTCGCGGTCGAGGATCGCGCCGCGCAGCTTCGGGTGCGCGCGGCCCTGGCGGATACCGGCTATCAGGTCACGCCGGTGATCGACCGCGACTACTTCTGGTCGATCTACTTCCGCACCCCCGGCGGCGTGCTCTTTGAGATCGCCACGAACGAGCCGGGCTTTGACCGCGACGAAGAGACAGCGCATCTGGGCGAGGCGCTCAAGCTGCCCACCCGGTACGAGCCGGATCGCGCGCGGATCGAACGCGGCCTGCCCGAGATTGCAGCCTGACCGCGCGGTCAGCGCGCGGCACCCGGAACGCGAACCACCGCACCGGGGTCCCGCGCGCCGCACACGCGATGTCGCCAAACGCTTTGGGGTCTGTCATGTCCGTCGATCTCTACCCGGGGCGCGTCATCGCGCCCGCCCGCGGTCAGCCGCTTGTCTTCGCCTTTCACGGCACCGGGGGCGATGAACATCAGTTCTTTGGCCTGGCCCGGTCGATTCTGCCGGAGGCGGGTGTCGTCTCGCCCCGGGGCGATGTGCGCGAAAACGGAGCCGCGCGGTTCTTTCGCCGGACGGGCGAAGGGGTCTACGACATGGACGATCTCGCCCGTGCCACCGCCAGACTGACCGCGTACGTGCAGGCGCACCGCGCCGCCCATCCCGACAGCCCTGCCTACGGGTTCGGTTACTCGAACGGCGCGAACATTCTGGCCTCTGCGGTGATGGCGCAGCCCGATCTGTTTGATCGCGTCGGGCTGATGCATCCGCTGATTCCCTGGTCGCCCGACCCCGCGCCGGATCTGGCGGGCAAGCCGGTGCTGATCACGGCAGGCGAACGCGACCCGATCTGCCCGCGCCCCCGAACTCAGGCGCTGATCGACTGGTTCACGGGCCAGGGGGCGCAGGTCGTGTCCCGTTTCCATCCCGGCGGCCACGAGCTGCGCCCGTCCGAGGTCACGGCCCTTCAGACCCTGCTGACCGGGGCCTGACACCGTTCGCCGCCGCGCCGCGCCACTCGCCGTTACGCCCGCGGTGCGCGCCCGTGCGCTTCACCGGTCCGGCGTGCGCATCCCCTCTGGCGTGTCGTCGTCATTGCGCCAAAGCGGCACCCCGGTCGAGACCGCGGCGCGCCCGATCATATGCGCCGCGATCGGCGCTGTGCCCAGCAGGAACAGGATGATCGCGATGGCCCGGATCACGATCTGCGGTGTGCCGAAATACACCGCGCTGCCCGCCACGATCAGACCGCAGGCCAGCGTGCCGATCTTGGTCGAGGCATGCATCCGGATCAGCACGTCGGGCAGGCGCAGCAGCCCGATGCTGCCGATCACCGCAAAGATGCCGCCGCTCAGCAGCAGGATCGCCGTCACCCAGTCACTCATTGCTCTGGTCCTTGTTGGCGCGCGCCGTGTTGCGTTCGGCAAACCGGGCCAGCGCCACGGTCGCCAGAAACCCGACCAGCGCCAGCACCAGCGCCACGTCGAGAAAGGCCGCACTCTCGTACCGGATGGCCGCCAGTCCGCAAAACGCGACAATGGCCACCGTCATCATGTCCAGCGCGACCACCCGGTCGGGCAGGCTGGGGCCCTTGGCCAGCCGCACAAAGGCCAGCACCACGGACAGAATGACCAGTACGAAAGCCGCCTCAAGCGCAAAGGCCAGAACATCGCTCATCACGTATCCTCCACCGCGTCGATCACCCACTTCTCCATGCCGGTCTTCAACTGCCGCCGCACCGCCTCCGGATCATCCCCGAACATGGCATGCACATACAGCGTCTTGCGGTCGTCGCTCACATCCAGGCTCAGCGTGCCCGGGGTCAGCGAGATCAGGTTGGTGACCAGCAGAATCCCGAAATCGCTCTGCACATCCAGCGGCATCTCGATGATGGCCGGATGCGCCCGGTGGCGCGGCGTCAGCACGTCGAACGTCACCGCGACGCTCGACAGCATGAGTTCATAGAAAAACATCACAATCAGCCGGAACCAGGCCAGCACGCGCCGGAAATAGGACGACGTGCCGATCAGCGGCTGTATCAGCCACAGCGCCGCATACCCGATCACGAACCCCACCAGCAATCCCGACAGGGTGACCGTTCCGGTCAGCGCCACCCAGGTGACCGCCAGAACGACATTCAGTCCGAATGCGTTGGTCACGATCCCGCCCCCAGAACTGCCGCAATATAGGCCTCGGGGTTCAGCAGCTGCGCCGAGCTGCGTTCGGCAAAGGCCACGAACGGCTCCGGCATCACGCCGATCAGCAGCGTCAGCGCCGCCAGACCGGCGACGGGCCACAGCAGCGCGGCGCGGGTGCGCGGCTCCAGACGGGTCAGCGCCGGGTCGATGCCCTCCGGATGCGGCTCCCAGAACGCCGCCGCCCAGATCTTGGTCATGGAATAGATCGTCAGCAACCCCACGATCAGCGCCACCGCGGCAATCACCCAGCCCTCGATGTCGAGCGCGGCCTTGACCAGCAGAAACTTGGCCCAGAAGCCCGAGAGCGGCGGAAAACCGGCCAGCGAAAACGCCGGGATCACGAACAGCACCGCCAGCAGCGGCGCCGATTTGTACAAACCGCCAATCCGCGACAGCTCGGTGCTGCCGGTCAGTCGCTCGGCCACGCCCGCGATCAGAAACAGGTTCGCCTTCACAACGATATGATGCACCAGGTAAAAGACCGCGCCCACCATCGCCAGCGGCGTCAGCAGGGCCAGTCCCATGATCATGTAACCGATCTGACTGACAATGTGGAACGACAGGATCTTGCGGATGTCCGACTGCGCCGCCGCGCCCAGCACCCCTGTCAGCATGGTCAGCCCGGCAACCCACAGCAGGATCGTGTGCGTGAAGCCCGTGTCATGGTCGAACACCAGCGTGAACATGCGGATCAGCGCATAGACCCCGACCTTGGTCAGCAATCCGGCAAAGACCGCCGACACCGCAAAGGCAGGCGTGTGGTACGAGGCCGGCAACCAGAAAAACAGCGGAAAGACCGCGGCCTTGACGCCAAACGCGATCATGAACAGCATGGCGACCACCGTCAGCAGCGCGGGGTCGCTGGTCTTTACCGCGACGGACAGATCAGCCAGATTCAGCGTGCCCGTCATCCCGTAGAGCAGCCCCACGCCGCTCAGGAACATGATCGTCGACACCAGGTTGAGCGCCACGTATTTCACGCCGCCATCAATCTGCTCGGCCCGCCCGCCCAGCACCAGCAGCCCGAACGACGAAATCAGCATCACCTCGAACCAGACGTAAAGATTGAACAGATCGCCGGTGACAAAGGCCCCGACCACGCCCGCGATCAACACGTTGAACAGCGCGTGATAGCCCAGCCGCTCCATGTCCGCATCGGCATCGGCCAGCGCATAGCCCGCCACCGCCACGGCAATGATCGCGGTGATCAGCACCATCACCGCCGACAGCAGATCGGCAACCAGCGTGATCCCGAAGGGCGCGGGCCACCCGCCCATCTGCGCGGCGATCACGCCCTGCGACAGCACCGCCTGGATCAGCACAAGCGCGGACAACAGCAAGGCCACGCACCCGCCCAGAGAGATCCAGCGCGCCGCGGGCCGGTCGCGCAGCAGGAACGCCAGCACGGCGGTGACAAACGGCACAATCAGCGGCGTGGCGAGGATCCAGCTCATCGTGCGGCATCCTCGCCCGGCGCAGCCGGTTCGGGCTCGGCCACCCGCATCTCGTCGGCCTCCAGCGTGCCCAGTTCGGTCCAGGCGCGGAACACCAGCACGATGGCAAAGGCAAACAGTCCGAACCCGATCACGATCGCGGTCAGCACCAGCGCCTGGGGCAGCGCATTGGCGACCGGGCCCACCGGCGCGTCCGCGCCCTCGGGGATCAGCGGCGGCGCGCCCTCGGTCAGCCGCCCGGACAGGAAAATCGTCAGATTGGCCGCGTTCGAGATCAGCACCAGCCCGAAGATAAAGCGCAGCATGTGACCGGCCAGCATCAGATAGACCGCCGCCGCGATCACACTGCCGATGGTCAGGGCCAGAAGCGTTTCCATCAGACCTCTTCTTCCATCGCGAAGACCATCGTCAGAACCGATCCGAACACCACCAGATAGACCCCGATGTCAAACACCAGCACGCTCGACAGCGGCAGGCCCTTTTCATCCTTGTCGCCCCCGATGAACAGCCATTGACCGGTAAACAGCGCATCGCCGAACAGCGCGGCGATCAGACCCGCCAGCAGCGAAACGCCAAGCCCCGCCATGGCAATCGTCTGGGGCTGCAGACGCAGGGCGGCGCGTGCGTCCCTTGTGCCGCAGGCAATGGCATAGATCACGAAACCGGTCGCCCCGGTCAGCCCGCCGATGAATCCGCCGCCGGGCTCGTTGTGGCCGCGCAGCAGCAGATAGACCGAGAACACCAGCAAAAGCCCCGCAAGATACCGCGTGCTCGCCCGGAGAATGACCGAATTCATGACCCTTTCCCCTTTGTCGTGCGCAGCAGCGCATAGGCCGCCAGCGCCGCAATCACCACCACGGCGCCCTCGCCGAACGTGTCCAGCGCGCGGAAATCCACCAGAATGACATTGACAATGTTGCGCCCGTAGGCGTCGGGCCAGCTGGCCGCCTCGAAAAAGGCGCTGAGCTTCAGGTCGATGGGCCCGTTGAGAACTGATAGCAAGGTCAGCGTGACGGTCGCGCCCACGCCAACCGCGATCAGCGCATGACCCGCGCGAAACCGGGCCGGAGTCAGCTCGGGCAGGCGCAGCATCACCACCGCCACCAGAACCACGACCAGCGTTTCCACCAGCAACTGCGTGATCGCCACATCCGGCGCGCTGAACACGATGAAGATCAGCGCGGTCCCGATCCCCACGACACCAAGCGCCGCAATGCCCGCGATCCGTGACGAGGTGACCAGCGCCAGAACGGCCCCCGCGCCCAGCAGCACGAAGATCGCCGCGGTGCGCCAGCTGACCGCGCTCATATCGGTGTCGACGGCGGGCAATCCCTTCAGCGCCATTGTCACACCCAGCCCGAGCGCGATGGTGGCAAAGGTCACGCGCATGTAGTCCGACATGCGCCCTGTCTGAATCAGCCGGGTCTGCCATGCGGCCACCGCGCGCAGACCGGCCATGAAGTGATCCCAGCCCGCATCGAGGCTCGGCAGCCGCGACAGCGCCGCCTCCAGCCAGACCCGCACGCGGCGGTGCATGAGGTAGACCGCGATCCCCAGCACGAATGTCGCACCGCTCAGGATCAGCGGCAGGTTTACACCGGCCCACAGGGTCAGAGTCTTGGCCTCTTCCGCCGTTCCGGTCAGCGAAATGACCATGGGCGTGACCAGCAGACGCTGCAACAGATCGGGGTAGAGGCCGAACAGCGCCCCAAGCGCGGCCAGCACCACCGGCCCGGCCAGCATCTGCCACGGCGCATCCCGGGGCGTCCGCGCATACGCGGCCGTTCCCCCCCAGAACGGGCGCAGCGACACCACGCCCGCCACCGCCAGCATCAGCGCATTGGCAATCAGAACCGCCCCCGCCACCAGCACAGGCTCATTGGCCACGGCAAGCGCGCCCGCGTATTTCAGCTCTTTGCCGATAAAGCCGATGAACGGCGGAAATCCCGCCATCGACAGCGCCGCGACCCCCGCCGCCACCGCCGTCACCGGCATCAGCGTCCCCAGCCCGGCCAGCCGGTCCGTCTCGCGCGTGCCGGTGGCCTTGTCGATGCAGCCCACCACCAGAAACAAGGCCGCCTTGTACAGCGAATGCACGATCAGGAACGTGGCAAAGGCGGTCATTGCATAGCCCGAGGACTGCCCCAGAAACAGCGTGAGCGTGCCAAGCGCCATCAGCGTCGTGTAGGCCAGCGCCTGTTTCAGATCGGTCTGCCGCAGGGCCTGCAGGCTGGCAAAGACCGCCGTGACCGCCCCCAGTGTGCTCAGCGTCCACAGCCAGACATCCGTGCCCGACAGCGCCGGATGCAACCGGGCCAGCAGATACACCCCCGCCTTGACCATGGTCGCCGAATGCAGAAACGCGCTGACCGGCGTCGGCGCGGCCATGGCATTGGGCAGCCAGAAATGAAACGGCACCTGCGCCGACTTCGTGAGCGCCCCGGCAAACAGCAAAATCACGATGGGCAGATACAACGCATTTTCGCGCAGCGCCGGCCCCATCGTCATGATGTCCGAAATCCGCGACGTACCCGCCGCGGTCCCCAGCAGGATCAGCCCGGCCAGAAAGGCCAGCCCCCCCGCGCCGGTCACGAACAACGCCTGCAACGCGTTGCGCCGGCTCCGGGCCGCATCATGCGAAAACCCGATCAGCAGGTAGGACGTGAACGTCGTCAGTTCCCAGAACACGAACAGCAGGATCAGGTCATCGGCCAGCACCAGCCCCAGCATCGACAGCATGAACGCGGTCAGAAACAGCGCGAACCGCCCATACTGGGGATGCCCGGCCAGATAGGTGTTGGAATACAGCAGCACCAGCGCGCCAATCCCCGAGATCAGCAAGGCGAAGGTCAGGCTGAGCCCGTCTACCATGAACGCAAGTTCGATCCCCAGCGACGGCACCCAGACCGTGCTCCAGATCGCGGCCTCGCCCGCCGCGACCACCGGCAGAAAGCCCAGGAACCAGGCGAACAGGCCGACAGCCAGCAGCACCGGTGCGACACCGGCGGCAAACCCGTTCGAACGGCGACCCTGATCGGATGTTTCGGCCATCACCACCCCTTTGCTACAGCACAAGTCTGCCGCTGCGCAATGGCGCAGGACCGCCAGCGCGCCGGGCCGGCCACCGGGGGCCGGTTTCGCATGGCGGGGGGGGTGGGAAACTGTGTCACGCGCGGCCCTTGTCTTGCCAACGCAAGATGGGGCAAGACGGCAAATGATCCAACCCAAGTTTGCACGGTCCCGCCTGCCGCACCGGCCTGCCGGCTGTCGTGCCTGCCCCGCGCCGCGCGCCACCGCGAGGCGGCACAGGGCCGGACCCCGCAGAGCGCCGCAGGCGCCGGGCCCGGCTCGTCGCCGGGGGCCACCTTTTGGGCTGGCTGCCCGCCCGGTTGCGGCCTAAGCTGACCCGCAGGAAACGCGGATCGCCGGAGCATGCCGAAACTCAGTGCAGACACCCCCCTGGTTCACCCCGACTGCGCGCTGGTGGAGGCCACGTTCGGCGCCTGGTGCGAGATCGGGCGCGGCAGCCGCGTTCTCTATTCCGAGTTCGGCGACTACTCCTATTGCGACCGGGGCGCCGATATCGCCAATGCCACGATCGGAAAGTTCTGCAACATCGCGTCTCTGGTGCGGATCGGGGCCACCGACCATCCGCTGCACACCGCTTCGTGTCACCACTTTCTCTACCGTTCGGCCAGCTACTGGGACGATGCCCGGGACGATACCGCGTTCTTTGAACGCCGCCGCACCCGGCGCGCCACAATCGGCCATGACACATGGATCGGGCACGCCGCCATGGTCAAGCCCGGCATCACCGTCGGTCATGGCGCGGTGGTGGCGGCCGGTGCGATCGTCACGCGCGATGTGGCGCCCTACACGATTGTTGCCGGCAATCCCGCGCGCCCCCTGCGCGACCGGCAGCCCGCCCCGGTGGCGGAACGCCTGATCGCGCTCGCCTGGTGGGACTGGGACCATGCCCGCCTGCGCGCAGCGCTCGACGATTTCCGCACCCTCACGGCCAGCGCGTTTCTGGACAAATACGGCGGCTAAAGCCTTTCGCCTTTGCCCCGAAACACCATCTGAGGGCGAAAGGCGCTGAGCATAGGAACAATGCACGGCGTTTCGCGACACTCTGTAGTTCAGGTCTGTCGCGAAACGCTGTAGCGCGGGCGCATCCGAGACCCGGGCGCCGGGGCACAGGCCAGCCCGCTCGCAAAAAACCGCAGCGCGAGGGACTGGCCCCCGCTGGATCGCACCGTGCGCTCCGCGATGCAGACACCGCCCGGCGCGGGGTCCCGTCCCGGCACTTCACCCCGGTCCCGGGACACGGCAGGACGAAACGGGCCGCACGTGACCGACGCGCGCCGTGCCGCGACACCCGGCCCGGTCGGGCGCGGCACCGGCTGCTGCGGCCACCGGCCCGCAGCGCGGGGGTCAGCCGGGCTTTTGCGCCCACAGGATATGCGCCGAAGTCGCAAACTCCGCCGTGCCGGACGCGGTTGTGTATTGCGCCAGTCTGCGGTCGGACCGGGCCAGCACCTCGGCGATTTTCGCCTCGTCCAGATGGATGCCGAACAGCGGAAGCCAGCCGCGCAGTTCGGCTTCGACCATGGTGCGGGTCTGCGGGAACCGCGCCTGTTCTTGCCGGGTCTCCCATGCGACCCCGCCGAACCCGGCCCGCTCAAGACACTCCGCAACACCGGCGGCATCCCCAAGGCTGTAGGGCAGGCGCAACGCCTCGGCGGCCGCGGCGCCCACCTGCTCCTCCAGAACCGCGATCATGTCGCCGTAGGCCGGGTTGCTGCTGATCGCGTTCCACACCGCAACCGCCACCTGGCCGCCGGGTCTGGTGACGCGACACATCTGCGCCGCCGCCCTGTCCCTGTCCTCAAAGAACATCATGCCGAACTGCGAGATCACGCAATCGAACGTGTCCGCGTCAAACGGCAGCGCTTCGGCGGTGCCCTGCACCCAGTCAATGCGCGGCTCCGCTTCGGCCGCCGCGGCCAGCATGCCCGGCGCAGGATCAAGCCCGGTCACATGCCCGTGCCCGCCCGCCAGCAAAAGCGCGTGGCGCGCCAGAACGCCCGTGCCGCAGGCCACATCAAGCACGCGGTCCCCGGCCCGGACAGCGGCCGCTTCGATCAGGTGCCTTGTCCAGGGTTTGAACAGCGCCGGAACGAACAGGGCTTCATAGCCGCGTCCCGCGTCGCGTTCCTCTTGTGTCGCCTGATCGCGCAACCTGTGCCCTCCGCTCCGGTGCGCTGTCCGGAAAGGGTGCGTGCGCGCATCCATACACGATCCCGCAGGCGGCGTCACCTCCGGCATGCCGTGTCCGGTGCCGCATGCCCCCCGCCTGCAACGCCGCCGCACCGGTCCCGGCCCACGGGGGCGGTCAAGGCAAACGGCCCGACCTCCGGGGCACGCGACCGGCGCGCGATGCGGTGTCCGCTCTCCATGACCGGCACGCGGGCCACATGCCCGGTGCCGCCCGGTCCGGTCTGACGCCCCCCGACCTGACGCCCCCCGACCTGACGCCCGCAGCGCGGCGGCGCCGGGCCCTGACCGACCGGCCCGACCCGATCGCCAGAGCGTTGCATGCCCTGTCCGGATCGCTGATCCGGTGGCGCTGCGGGCAGACCGCCCGGTCACACAGGTCCCGGCCCTGACAAAACCACTTTGAAACCCGGTGAAACCGGGGCACGATCCCGTGACACCTTCACGGAACGCGCCGGTCCATGAGATTGACGGAACAGCAGGAACGATGGTTGGGCGGCGACGCCGGTGCGTCGCTGCAATGGGCGATGCGCTTCAATCACGATCTCGGCACGTTCTTTGGCGCCGAAGAGATGGTCCAGGTGGCCTCGGCCCATTTCGCCCCGGACATCAGAGCAGGAGGCGCACCATGTCGCCGCCTTCTGAGGCGGGTCGCGGACGAAGGCGCACGGATCGCCGTGCCGGGAACGCTCGATCCCTGCATGGTGGACTTCACCCGCGAGGCGGAATGGGTCTCGGAATACGGGGTCGCAACCGAACACATCGCGCAGGAACGCGAAACCCACATGCTGTGCGTGAAACTGGGCTTTCGCCCCACCTTCACCTGCATCAACTACCAGTCGCTTGCCCCGCCGGCGTTTGGCGAACACCTCGCCTGGGGCGACACAGGGGCCGCCGTCTGCGCCAACGCGCTGTTCGGCGCGCGCACGAATTTCGAGGGCGGACCGTCCGCCCTGGCCTCGGCGCTGACCGGCTGCACCCCGGCCTACGGCCTGCATCTTGACGCACACCGCCGGGGCAATCTGCTGATCCGCCTGGACTGCGCGCCCCGGGAGATCGCCGACTGGGGGGCCATCGCGCGCTGGTCCGGGTCTCTCGCCACCGGCTACGACACGGTGCCGGTGTTTTACGGTGCGTTCGATGCGCCGGATTTCGACATGCTCAAGCAGCTGGGGGTCGCGCTGGCAAGCTATGGCGGCCATGCCATGTTTCATGTGGTGGGCCGCACCCCCGAAGCCGGTTCGCCCGAGCAGGCGCTCGGGGGGCGTTCGGGGGTCGCGCACCATGTCATGACACGGCCGGATCTCGACCGCGTCTTCGACAGCGCCAGCCTGTCCGGCAGCGACGTGGACCTCGTGGTGTTTGCAGCGCCGCAGCTTTCGATCGACGAACTGCGCCGGATTGCGCGGCAGCTTGACGGGCGCCGCGTTCACGAGAACACGAAACTGATCATTGCGGTGGACCCTCAGGTCAGGAAACAGGCTGACACCGAAGGTGTCTCGACCGCCCTGCTGGCGGCGGGAGCCGAGTACACCACAGGCACCTGCTTTTACCCCGAGGCGCCGTGGCTGACCGAAAACAACGACTGGCGCAGCATGGTCACCAACTCGGCCAAGCTGGTGAACACGGTGGCCTCGGTGGGCATTGACGGTGCCCTGCGCCGCCTGTCACCCTGCCTGGAGGCTGCAGTGACCGGAAAGCTGGCCGCATGAGCATGCCCGACGTCCCTCCGAAACGTGTGCTGTCCGGGGGCAGGGGCATCGGGGCGCCCGTCCGGGGCACCGCGCTGGTGTCCGCCCAGGGGTTCGGCATCCGCTATGACCTGAACCTCGAAACCGGGGTCATCGAAAACCGCGCTCATGATCTCTATGGCCACAAACTTGCAGGATTTATCGCGGTGTTCACGCAGCCCAAAGGCGGCATCGCCGCGTCCTGGGCTCTGGCGCATCTGGCGGATCTGGGCATCGGACCTCGCGCCATCGTCTTCCGTCACGCAAGCCCGATCTTCGCCCAGGGCGCGCTGTTTGCCGGCATTCCGATCCTCCACGATCTCGACCAGGACCCGTGCACGCACCTGAGAACGGGCGACCAGATCGTGCTGCGGGCCAACGACGGCAGGATCGAGCTCTGTGGCTGAGCCCCGGCAGGCTCAGGGGCAAACCGCCCGCACAGACCCCGCACCACCAGACCCCGGCAGGTCTGCGGGCCCCCTCACGCGACACGCGTCCGCTGCGTCCGAACGGCAATCACCCGCCAAAGCGCAGCGAAAGGGGGGGTGAGGCCGGTC
>JBCCHI010000053.1:0-23817 GCA_039028815.1 Pseudomonadota bacterium | reverse complement strand
TTTCTCGCACCAGTTGTTCTGCTGGCGGGCGCGTCCATTGCTTTCCTTCATCCCGGCCTGCGTCCAGGTCGCATTCCGTTCTGGTCGGAGGCTGCCGCGCTTGGCGCACTCGGGCTCAGCGGCGCCGGTCTGGTGCAGTACCTTGTGTCCGGGGCGACGAAACTCAACCTCTTCGACGGAGCCGCCGCGATAGCGCTGCGGGCTGACCTCATCAGTGTGACGATGGCCTTGCTTGTCTCGTTCATCGGCTGGGTGGTGATGAGATACAGCCGGACCTATCTTGACGGAGAGGCGCGCGAGGGGCTGTTTCACGGCCTCATGCTGGCCACGCTTGCGATCGTTCTGATTTTCGTCCAGGCGCAAAGCCTTGTGACGCTGATCCTGGCCACCGCGCTTGTTGGAGTTGGTTTGAAGCGCCTGCTGCTGTTTTATCCTGACCGGCCGGAAGCACAGCGCGCAGCGACCAAGTTTGCGCTTGTCTGGCATGGTGGTGATCTGGCTTTGTGTGGCGCCGCAGCGTTGCTGTTCGCGGCGCTTGGCACCGCGGATATTTCGGATCTTTCGTTAAAAGCGGCCCAATCGGACATGACCCTTGCACTCGGCGCTGCCATTGCGCTGATTGTTCTGGCGGCGGCATTGAAAACAGCTGCCTTCCCGCTTCATGGGTGGCTGACCGAAGTGATGGAAGCGCCCACTCCTGTCTCGGCGCTGCTTCATGCCGGCATTATCAATTCCGGCGGTGTTCTGTTGATCACCCTGTCGG
This sequence comes from Pseudomonadota bacterium, assembly GCA_039028815.1. Lineage (GTDB taxonomy): Bacteria > Pseudomonadota > Alphaproteobacteria > Rhodobacterales > Rhodobacteraceae > Roseovarius. The sequence continues at coordinate 23,054 of JBCCHI010000053.1, read as the reverse complement.
CTCTTGTGGATCTCAGCGCTGGCGCTATGGCCGCGTTGGTGATGCTGGGCGGACTCACCGCCCTGTTCGGTGCAGCCGTGATGCTGACACAGAGCGCCGTAAAGACTGCACTTGCCTGGTCAACCGTGTCGCAAATGGGGTTCATGCTATTGCAGTGCGGTCTTGGTCTGTGGGCCATAGCGCTTCTTCATATCGTGGCCCATTCCCTTTACAAGGCGCACGCTTTTCTATCTTCGGGAGGTGCGGTCCAGGCGGTTGCGGGTTTGCGGCGCCCTGGACCTGTCGCTGTTCCAAGTCTTGGCGCGGTGCTCAGGTCGTTTACGCTGGCGCTGGTTCTTTATGGCGTTATCGCGGGTGTCTTCACGCTGGTTCTGGGCGCCAAGTCGGCGCAGGCTCTCGCGCTTGGCGCAATCCTGATTTTCGGTGTGGCCTATCTGGTGGCGCAGGGCCTTGCCGACATGGCGCCGGCGGAACTGGGCAAGCGTACCGCGGCTGCGTCGCTTGCGGCCGCGATTGGATACTTTGCGTTTCAGGCGCTCGCCGAAGCGCTTTGGGGGCCGGCTCTTCCGCCTGCTCCCACGCCCGGAGCACTGGAATGGGCGTTGATCGTTCTGGCCGTTGCCTCCTTTGGTCTGGTTGCCTTCGCGCAGGCACTGTTCCCCCTTTGGGCACATCATCCGGCAACGGCTGGTCTGCGCGTGCATCTGGCCAACGGCCTGTATCTGAACGCGCTTCTGGATCGCGCGATCGGTGGGTTTCGCATTGCAAAGTCAGGCCGACCTTGAGGAGACAGATATGTTCATGAACCACGCTCAGATCGCACCGGCCCGCCTCTCCGAGATCCTGGAAGTGGCAGAAGCTGCGGCACGCGCCGTCCCGCCTGCCTTTCCACTGGACGCCACCGTTGCCGTGAACCCCTTTCTTGGCCAATCGGGCGAGGATCTTGCGACCGCAGACGCGCGGCTGTCGCGTGTCGCGGGCGCACGCACAACGCAGTCGCGCGGCGCATATGCTTTGGCAATTCAGGAGGGCCGGATCACGGATCAGGATCTGGCCGAAGCAATGGACGCATCGACAGCGCTCGTGAAAGCCTTTGATCTGCAGGACCTGAAGACATATGCAACCACACCTGAACCGGACGTTCCTGCCGCCCCTCTGCCGACGATTGCAGACCTTGCGGCCAGAGCTACCGGCATTGACTGGCCTTCCGTTATCAAAAAGACCTTTGGTCTGTGGGCGGCAGGACAGTTCGACCGTGGCCAGGCGCTGTGGTCACCCAAGCCAGGCGCAAATGCGTTCGCGTCCTGGCGCGCGTGGGCGTCCAATGACCTGACGCCAGAGATTGCCGGTCTCAAGGGGTTCTGCGCACATGTCACGGACGCTCCGGATACGGCTGAACGCGCGATACTGCGTGCGACGGAGGCGCTTGGCCTGGGCAGCAGGGCGGCTGCAACTGCATTTCACCGGCTTTACATGGATCTCGGTGGCTGGTCGCAGCATGCGCGCTGGATCCTCTGGCAGGCAGAGTTGAGCGGTGGTTCTGATCGCACCCTTGCGGATCTTCTGGCAGTCCGCCTGATCTGGGAAGAGGCGTTGCTGGCGCATGTGCCAGATATTGCCGGCGCCTGGGTAGACACCGTCACGGCGCACACCCGACCGGTGGTTCCGACACAGGATCAGGTCGCGCTGTCCGTACTTCAGAATGCCGCAGAGCGCGCCTATCAACGCCATCTGGTTGCCGCGCTCGATGGTGCGCACAAGACAGCAGACCGACCGGATTTGCAGGCTGCGTTCTGCATCGATGTCCGTTCCGAGGTGTTCCGACGCGCGCTGGAAAGCGTCGACCCTGCAATCGAAACCATCGGGTTCGCCGGGTTTTTCGGCCTTCCGATCGCACATAAGTGTCATGGTTCCGATGTGGCTGAGGCTCATCTGCCGGTTCTTCTGACACCTGCGGTGAACACCACAAGCCATGGTGATCCCGCCGACGAAATCCAGACCCGTATTGCGGCACGCGCCAAACGTGCCTGGGGCCGGTTCCGACAGGCCGCGGTCTCGTCATTTGCCTTCGTCGAGGCCGCCGGACCGGTCTATGCGGGCAAGCTGGTTCGGGATGCGCTGGGGATGGGTGCGGTGTCGAAAGTGTCTGAACCCGCGCCGCGCGTTGTGGGCGGTATGCCGACAGACGCAAAGGCCGACACTGGCGCGGCCGTGCTGCGCGCCATGAGTCTGACAGAAAACCACGGCAGGATCGTGCTGCTGCTTGGACATGGCGGTCACGTGACCAACAATCCGCACGAAAGCGCCTATCACTGCGGCGCGTGTGGCGGATATACCGGCGAGGTTTCGGCGCGATTGCTTGCCGATCTGCTGAATGATGAGGACACGCGGTCAGGTCTGGTCGACCTTGGGATCACGATCCCCGAAGATACAGTGTTCGTCGCCGGGCTTCACAATACGACGACGGACGAGATCACTATTTTTGAAGAGGACTTGCCGAGCGACCGTCAGGCTGATCTGCAGACGGTGCGGAACTGGCTTGCGCAGGCTGGTCGGATCGCCCGGGCAGAGCGCGCACCCAGGTTGCCGGGGTCCTCGAAGGAGACGCTCGCGGCCCGGGCGCTCAACTGGGCAGAGGTGCGGCCGGAATGGGGTCTGGCCGGGTGCGCGGCCTTTGTCGCGGCACCAAGGCGCGTGACGGCAGGGCGGGACCTGGGAGGCCGCGCGTTTCTGCACAGCTACGACTGGCAGGCCGATGACGGCTTTGGCACGCTGGAACTCATCCTGACGGCGCCGGTGGTCGTGGCAAGCTGGATCAGCCTTCAATACTATGGGTCATCCGTGGCGCCAAAAGTCTTTGGCGGCGGCAACAAGCTTATCCACAACGTGGTTGGCGGTATCGGTGTCATCGAGGGCAACTGCGGTCGTTTGCGTCCCGGTTTGCCCTGGCAAGCCATTCATGACGGACATGCTCTGGTCCATGAGCCCCTGCGTCTGTCGGTCATGATCGAGGCACCACGCGCAGCAATCCTGACCATACTGGAGCGCCACCCGGATGTGCAGGCCTTGTTCGACAACGGCTGGCTGCATCTTTTTGCTCTCAAGGATGGCCGTCCCGACGCGCGTTACCTTCCCGGGTTGACATGGGCTGACATGGACATAGCCGCGTAGCTGCGAGCCCGCGCTCTGCTGCGGCGCAGGTCGGTGAACCAAAAGTTTGGAGATCGGGCCGCCGGCGCGTATCTTTCGGTGCCATGGGGTACGTGACATCCCTTTTTGCGCGCAAGATGGCCGCCTCTGCGGCGGAACGCGGAGCGGATGCGTTTGGGTTGCTTTCGTCGGTAGGGCTTGACCCGAACGGAGCATGGGACCCCAAGGTTATGCTGACCGACACTGACTATTACAGTCTCTTGGAAAGAATCGCCCATCAGATCGACGCGACGGATCTTCCGCTGAGATGCGGGGCGACCATGCGCTGTGATGAGTATGGTGCGCTGGGACTGGCGTGGAAGGCCGCGCCAACGCTTCGCGGGTCTTACACGCGGGTGGAACGGTATGCGCGGTTGTGGACGAGCGTGGTAGAGTACGAACTGCGTCCGCGAGAGAACGGCGTGCTGTTCGTACTGCACCGGACGGGTGAGCGCAGGCTGGGGCTCAGGCTTTCGAACGAAGCCACGCTTGCAAGTGCAGTTGCGATCAGCCGGGAGGTGGCACCGGGTTTGTTTTTTCCCGAAGAGGTGTTTGTTCAGCATAGTGCACCGCACACCACAGCGCATCACGAAGCCTATTTTGGATGCCCGGTCAGATTTGGGGCTGATTGCGACGGGTTGCTACTGTCAACGCCGTCGCTGGACCGACCCAACCGCCTTGGCGATGAGGGCATTACGCGGTTCCTTCTGTCTCATCTGGACAGCGAACTGGACGCGTTGTCCTACGAAGACACGCTTGAGACGCGCACCAAGGACGCGATTGCCCGTGCGCTCAGTGAGGGTGTCCCGAAGGTGGCAGATGTCGCGACCGGCCTTGGTATGAGCGCGCGATCCTTTCACCGCCGACTTTCAGAGCATGGTCTGAGCTTTCAGATTCTGGCAGAAGCCACGCGACGCGAGCTCGCTGAAGGTCTTTTGCGCGATGAACGCTACTCGCTGGCGGAAATTGCGTTTCTGACCGGCTTTTCAGAGCAGAGCGCGTTCACGCGCGCATTCAAACGCTGGGTTGGTCAAACACCCGCCAGTTTTCGAAAGACTCGTCCTGCATCCCAACGTTGAATGGCAGCCAGGGTCAAAAGACTGGCCACCTCGGTCAATACGCTGTGCCGTCATCTGGTTCAGGTTCGGGTCAACGTATCAACTTCGGGAGACACCCCATGGACAACAGACCCATTCTTGTAATCGGCGCCACAGGCAAAACCGGCGCGCGCGTGTCCGAACGGCTGGAGGCGCTCGGCCTGCCCGTGCGTCGTGGTGCGCGCGGCGCTGACATTCCCTTTGATTGGGAGACGCCCGAGACCTGGGCGCCCGCCTTTTCCGGTGTGCGGGCAGCCTATATCACGTATTTTCCAGACTTGGCCTTTCCCGGTGCAGTGGAAAAACTTGAAAACCTTTGCCGTGTCGCCCGTGACTCGGGAGCAGAACACCTTGTCCTGTTGTCGGGCAGAGGAGAGCATCACGCCCGCCTGGGCGAGGAGGTTGTTCGCAACTCGGGCGTCGGTTTCACGATCGTGCGCGCCGCGTGGTTCGCGCAGAACTTCAGTGAAGGCTATCTGCGCGATCCGGTTCTTGAAGGCATTCTTCCCATGCCCGGGGGAGCGATCGCGGAACCGATCATAGATATCGATGACATCGCCGACGTGGTGGTGGCGGCTCTCACGCAGGCGGGCCATGTCGGTGAGCTCTACGAGGTGACCGGCCCAAAGCTTTTGACGTTTGCGGAAATGGCTGATGTTCTGACGGACGTGATCGGGCAGAAAATTCAGTATGTTCCGATTTCGTTCGACGACTTCCATGCCAACATTGCACAAGTCGGCGGTGACTTCGTGGCCGACGTGTTCACAGCCATTGCGCGTGAAACGCTTGACGGCCGGAACGCTCATGTGTGTGACGGCGTCGAACGTGCTCTTGGGCGGCCGCCAAGAAACTTTGAAACATTCGCGGTCACAGCGGCGCGGGCCGGTTCCTGGTCCGCGTCTGACTGACGACGACACGCGACACAAAACTCTCATGCATATCGTCCTCTGCTAAAGCTTTTCGCCTCTACCCTGAAACATCAGCTAAAGGCGAAAGGCGCACAGCATATGAACCATGCACCGCGTTTCGCGACGCTCTGTGAGCCAGGTTTGTCGTGAAACGATTTAAAGGAGATCCCACAATGTCTGTTGTTGCTCTTGTCGTGATCCATGCCGCAATTCTGGCCTATGCGTTCGTTGGCGGTGTGTTTCTCGCGTTTTCAGACTTCATCATGCGCTCGCTTGCCCTGACCAGTGGCGCGGGCGGAGTGGAAGCGATGCAGGCCATCAACCGCGAAGTCTTTCGCTGGGTTTTCATGGCCCTGTTTATAGGGCTCGCCGCAATTTCGTTGCTGCTTGGGGTGTATGGTCTTGTGTATGTCGGCGGTGTTTCCGGCGCGCTTATCGCGCTGTCGGGGGCTGTCTATGTTGTTGGATGTTTCGGTGTAACGGTCTTTCGCAACGTGCCGCTGAACGAAACACTTGCCGGAATGGCGCATCGTGACGTGAATACCCAGGCCTACTGGAGCGGTACATACCTGCCGCGCTGGACCCGCTGGAACACGGTTCGTACTGTCGCGTGTGCGCTGTCAGCCGCCCTGCTGCTCACCGGGGTCTGTACGATGTGACCTCTGACAAAGGCAGAGATCCGCCATCTATGCAAAGAGCCACCCACCGGGCGGCTCTTTGTGATGCTTCAAGTCCTGTATCAGAACTGGCACTCTGCCGCATAGACGTTTGAGTGGTCTTCCAGTGCCGTGCCGATGATCTTGTTTGTGAAGACGTCACCCTCTTTCACGACTTCGCGAACGTAGATGTCCTGAATCGGATGGTTGTTCGTGTCAAAGGCAAAGTCGCCGCGCGTGCTTGCAAAATCGGCGGCTTGCAGCGCAGCGCGGAATGCATCCGCATCCGAAACATCCGCGACCTTCATTGCTGAAATCAGAAGATTGGCGGTGTCATACCCCTGACTGGCATAGAGCGAGGGCAGTCGGCCATACTCAGCCTGAAAGGCCTCGACAAAAGCTTTGTTGGCCTCGTTGTCGAGATCCTTGTTCCACTGACTTGTGTTGCGCACGCCAAGCGCGGCATCGCCGACGGCCTGCAGAATGCCCTGATCAAAGCTGAATGCCGGGCCGATGACAGGCAGATCGACGCCGCTGTCCGCGTATTGCTTCAGGAACGAAATGCCCATGCCACCGGGAAGAAAGAAAAACACACTGTCAGCACCCGACGCGCGGATCTGCGCAATTTCTGCGGCATAATCGTTCTGGCCAAGCTGTGTGTAGATCTCTCCTGCCAGATCCCCCCCGTAAACCCGCTTGTAGCCGGTCAGCGCGTCCTGACCCGCCGGATAGTTCGGGGCAAGAATGAACGTGTTCTTGTAGCCTGTAGTATTGGCGTAGCCGCCGGCCGCCTCGTGCAGGTTGTCGTTTTGCCAGGCCACGTTGAAGTAGTTCGGATGGCATCCCTTTCCTGCCAGAGCAGAGGGGCCGGCATTGGGCGACAGGTAGAACTTTCCCTGAGCCGTTGCGGCCGGTACGACCGCCATGGCCAGATTGGAAAAGATGATGCCTGTCAGAACATCCACCTTCTCGGCCTGAATCATCTTGTCGGCCAGCGTCACTGCGATGTCGGGTTTGCGCTGATCATCCTCGACCACAAGTGTCAGATGGTCATCCGCCTTTGCCATCTTGATCGCAAGCAAAAACCCGTCACGCACGTCGATGCCAAGGCTTGCCCCACCGCCGGAGAGGGTTGTGATCATGCCTACCTTGACGTCATTCATGTGCTCGGCCGCAACGGCGAGCGTTCCGGTGGCGCACAGCGCGGTTGCTGCCAGAAGTGCTTTGAGTTTCATGGCTGTCTCTCCTTGGTCAGAACGCTTTGAAGGTCAGCGTCGTTTCTCTGCGCCCGATGCCTTCGATCGTCAACAGATGTTCATTGATGTATTTGCCCACGTCTTCGCCTTCCGGATCCGGAACGTAGAGTTTGAGCAGCAGATCGAACGGCCCGGACGTCGAATGCAGCTCTGACTGCAGTTCGCGCAACGCGATCTCTTCGGCGCCGTGGTAGGAGGTGCCCGGCTTGCAGCGGATGTTTGCAAAAATCGGTCGCATCCCCAGCCTCAGAGTGTCATGTGCCGTGCACGCGAGCCGCGCTCGATCGCCGCTGCATGCAGACGATCGATTTCCAGTTCATACCGCATGTCCTCCAGGATTCGCAGTTCGGGCTGATCAATCTGGCCATCCGCGGCAGCGACGTCGCAGGCCAGCGCGTAGGCTGTTTCGAACAGCCGTTCGGGCAGGTTGTCGCGGACAAGGCCAAACAGCGCGTCAAGCCCGTCTTCCTCGCTGACGAGGTCGAACACCAGTTGAACGATCACCTTGATCCGATCGACGTCGTAGGTTGCGAAAACCGGCAGGTTGTTGACGGCGCTTTCCATCTTGACCAGTTCAGCCGTGCGGATGTTTTCATCAGAGATCGAGACCATGACCATGACGGCCACGAGGCAATCCTGAGGACTGAGCGGGTGTGGGGGTTGGTCTTGCATGAAGCTTCCTGATCGGCAGTCGGGTCGCCGTGGACAATATTGACTGCGCTGAAGCTCGGCAATAGGTAGCGATGCAGCCCGATTTCCCCACCCGGAGAGTACGATGTCCGACATTCTCGATGCCGCTATGAATTCGAAAGCCTGGCCTTTCGAAGAAGCGCGCCGCGTGCTGAAGCGATATCAGAACGCTCCGCCGGAAAAGGGGTTTGTCTTGTTTGAAACGGGCTATGGCCCCTCCGGTCTGCCCCATATCGGTACATTCGGTGAGGTTTTGCGCACAACCATGGTGCGCCATGCGTTTGAACAGATCAGTGACATTCCGACAAAGCTGGTCTGTTTTTCCGACGATCTGGATGGCATGCGCAAGGTTCCGGGCAATGTGCCGCACCCGGAACGTCTGGAACCGCACCTGCAGCGTCCGCTGACCGATGTTCCCGATCCGTTTGGCGAATACGAAAGCTTTGGGCACCACAACAACGCCATGCTGCGCCGGTTCCTCGATACGTTCGGGTTTCAGTATGAGTTCATTTCGGCGCGCGATTTCTATCGGTCCGGCCAGTTCGACGAAATTCTGCTGCGCTGTGCCGAGCGCTATGACGCCCTGATGAAAATCATGCTCAAGAGCCTGCGGGACGAGCGCCGCCAGACCTATTCGATCTTTCTGCCCCTTCATCCCGAAACCGGCCGTGTGATGTATGTGCCAATGAAACACGTCGATGCGCGTGGCGGCACCGTGACCTTCGATGATGAGACGGGACGGGAATGGACCGTACCGGTGACGGGCGGGCATGTGAAACTGCAATGGAAACCTGATTTCGGTGCACGCTGGGCCGCGCTCGGGGTCGATTTCGAGATGTATGGCAAAGAGCATGCGACCAACGAGAAGATCTACGATGCGATCTGTCGCGAGCTTGGCGTGCGGCCGCCGGAGCATTTTTCCTATGAGCTTTTTCTCGACGACCAGGGACAGAAGATTTCCAAGTCTTCCGGAAACGGGATCGGCATTGACGAATGGCTGAGCTATGCGCCGACAGAAAGCCTTTCCTATTTCATGTATCAGAAGCCGAAGACCGCCAAGCGATTGTATTTTGATGTTATTCCGCGGGCGGTGGACGAGTATCACCAGCAGTTGCGTGCCTATCCCGAACAGGATGTGGCGCAGAAGCTGGCCAATCCGGTTCATCACATCCACAACGGTCATGTGCCTGAAAGCCATATGGTGGTGCCGTTCTCGATGTTGCTCAATCTTGCCTCCGTCGCATCGGCGGATGACGCGGCGCGGTTGTGGGGCTTCATCCAGCGCTACGCGCCCGATACCAGCCCCGAGAGCCACCCCGACCTTGACGCGGCGGTTGAGGGCGCGGTGCGGTATTTCCAGGATTTCGTGGCGCCGAAAAGAACGTACCGGTCCCCCACCGATCACGAGCGCGCGGCGCTGCACGCCCTGCGCGCTGCGCTGGCAGCCTATGACGGGCCGCTTGAGGACGAAGCGCTGCAATCGGTGGTGTATGCCGTGGGACGGGACAGGTTCGATCCGTTGCGCGACTGGTTCAAGGCGCTGTATGAAGTGCTGTTGGGTGCCTCGCAGGGACCGCGCTTTGGCGGGTTCATCGCGCTTTACGGTGTGGACGAGACCATTGCACTGATCGACAGGGCTCTGGCCGGAGACCTGGTCGCAGCCTGATCCGGCAGACCGTGGCCCGACGTGTCACACCCGGCAGATCCCCTGCGTTTCGGCACCGTCCCAGGGAATGACAATCTTGTCCGGCAGTTCAAGATCCCGGACCGGCATGGCCTGTTGCAGCAGCTGCCTGAGACGCGCGGTACGCGGCGCGTCCGGATCAAGCGCGGCGCAACAGATGTATTCCTCGACGATGCTGGCCTGTTGTTCATAGGCAAAATCGAGGAACCGGGTGTCGGTGTCCACGTCAAAGAGATACGGGTCGTCCTGCACGAAATGCTCGTTGGCGGCGCGCAGTGGCGTGTAGCCAGTTGTGTCGCGGTTCTGCCATTGCCAGATATGCGCCATTTCATGGGCAAAGAGCATTGCCTCCATCAGGTACATCCGGTCCCCATAGTCCGGCAGGTAATCTGGCAGATACCAGTCCTTGGCGAAGTAGACCCTGTTGAACAACACGAAGGCGGCCGGACCGACGGTGACGGTTTCCTCTTTCGGTTCGGGAAAGATCCGTTCCCGGCAGGCCACGCGGGGGCGCTTCTTGCGGGTGTAGGTCGTCTTGCCGATGAGCGCGCCATCGACCAGACGAATGCGGCTGACATCCAGCGTGTCCTCGTAGATCTGGTGTGCCAGCGCCTGTTCCCCCTCGGTCAGCGGACGGGCACTGCAGGAAACGAGAACGAGGATCGAGAGGAAAGCAAGCAACCGCATGGCGCGGACGTTAACAGGGTGTCGAGCCGCCGTGTAGCGGCAAACGGGCGCGGGCGCTCACAAAGCCGCCAATCGTCAGTTAACCTTGAGGTTTCGGGCCATCTCGGGACGTCGGTATCGCGTCGGTGCGGTCTCAAGCGGGTGGCCCGGTTAACAGGGCGAGCGGTGAGCAGGCTCAGTTGCTGACTTTTTCTTGGGTGATGAAGGCCGGCCCCGGATCCTGGGTGGGGGGAAGCCCCCTCCCGTGGGGAGGGTCGGGGGCTGCCCGGCGATTGCGCCGGATGGAAAGGCAAAATAGAGCGCGCGTGCGCGACAGAACGCGGGGTAGCAACCTGAGGGTGGTTCGGCGCGCTTTATGGCTGCCTGGTCTGGAATACATCCGAGCGGCGCGCCTGTGTTCCCCCATCGCCAGCCCGTCGCACCGGAGGTGCGTCGCCGATAGATGGCATGCCTTTGGCATGACGGGCGGTCTCCCTCTCGGCGATTGCAGGCAATCGCGTTACGGGCATCGGGCGACCGTGCGGCGGCCTTTGGCCGCTATTCGCGCGGATTGGTGTCTCAGGATTCAGGTGTAAGTCTGTATTCTTGGTGATTGATAACATGTCGTTCAGAAGTTATCTTCTAAAGCAGTCTTAGGAGGAAAAACATGGCACAAAAAGGTATTCATGTTACGCCTCGTGGTGGAAAGTGGGCCGTGCGTTCCGCTGGTGCTTCTAGAGCGTCACGCGTGGTGGATACGCAGGGAGAAGCGCGCGAAATTGCGCGTGAGCAAGCGAAGCGAAACGGTGGTGAGCTGTACGTACATGGGCGGGACGGTCGCATTCGTGAGCGAAACACTTATGGAAAAGACCCGTACCCCCCCAAGGGCTGACGCTCGGTTTGCCTGAATATGCGACTTCTGTCTTCGTCAATTGTCCATTTGACGATAAGTTTAGCCCTCTTCTAGAGGCAATGTTGTTTGTAATTGTTCGCTCAGGTCTTTCGCCGAGACTGGCGTCTGAAAGTTTAGAGGCAGGCGAGAACCGACTAGACAAAATCATAGAGATTATAGAAGCATGCAGATTTTCTGTTCATGACCTGAGTAGAGCAATCGCCACAGAAGAGGGCGAGAGTTTTAGGATGAATATGCCCTTTGAGCTAGGATTGGATATGGGACGAAGAAGGGCACCTGATCCTGATACAAACGACAAGAAGTTCCTTATCTTTGAAAAAGAGCCATATGAATTGAAACGCTGTCTTTCAGATTTGAACGGTGTAGACGTGGCATTTCACAGGGAAGATTACCAATTGATCATTAAAAAATTGCGTGATTTCTTGCGCGTTGAAGCTGATTGCGTTCTCCCTGGAGCCACTGCCCTTGATGATGAGTATGCGACTTTCCAAGGTTGGATGACTGAAAAGAAAATTGGCGAAGGTCATACAGAGCAAGAAGCTCTTGAATTGCCAACTCAGGAACGTCTTGATGAAATGATCTCTTGGATGAATGCAGGCAGACCAAACGAATATATGCCCACAGCTTAAACATCCAACTCCTCCACGAACCGCGCATTCTCCTGGATGTATTGAAACCGCAGTTCCGGCTTCTTGCCCATGAGTTGCTCGACAAGGCCGGCGGTCTCTCCGGGTTCGTCCTCGTCAATGGTCACGCGGATCAGCTTGCGGGTTTCGGGGTTCATGGTGGTGTCCTTGAGGTCCTTGGCGTCCATCTCTCCCAGACCCTTGAACCTCGACACATCAATCTTGCCCTTGCCGCCGAGGCCCTTTTCCATCCAGTCGTCGCGTTCTGCTTCATCCAGGCAATAGACCCGCTTTGCCCCTTGCGTCAGGCGATAGAGCGGCGGGCAGGCGAGATACAAATGCCCCGCATCAATCATCGGGCGCATCTGGGTGAAGAAGAAGGTCATCAGCAGCGAGGCTATATGCGCGCCGTCCACATCGGCGTCGGTCATGATGATGATCTTGTCGTAGCGCAGGTCGTCTATTGAAAACCGCGTGCCAAGACCCACGCCAAGCGCCTGCGTCAGATCGGAGATCTCGGCATTCGATCCCAGCTTGGACGAGGCCGCGCCCAGCACGTTCAATATCTTGCCGCGCAGAGGCAGCAGTGCCTGCGTCTTGCGGTCGCGCGCCATCTTGGCGGAGCCGCCCGCGCTGTCGCCCTCGACAATGAACAGCTCTGTGCCGTCGCGGGCCTGCTGGGTACAGTCGACCAGCTTGCCGGGCAGGCGCAGCTTCTTGGTTGCGGATTTGCGGGCGGTCTCTTTCTCCTGCCGGCGGCGCAGACGTTCCTCGGCGCGCAGCACCAGAAAATCCAAGATCGCCCCGGCCGATTTCGTGTCAGAGGCCAGCCAGTTGTCAAAGTGATCGCGCACGGCGTTTTCGACCAGCCGCTGCGCCTCGGTCGTGGCCAGCCGGTCCTTGGTCTGGCCCACGAATTCCGGCTCTCTGATAAAACACGAGACCAGCGCGCAACCGCCCGAGATCAGATCCTCGCGCGTGATCTGCGCCGCCTTGCGGTTGTTTGCCAGCTCGCCATAGGCTTTGATGCCCTTGAGGATCGCGGCCCAGAATCCGGCGACATGGGTGCCGCCCTCGGGCGTGGGCACGGTGTTGCAGTAGCTTTGCAGAAACCCGTCGCGCGCCGGCGTCCAGTTGATCGCCCATTCGACCTTGCCCGGCTGACCGAAGCGTTCCTGAAAATCGACGGTCCCTGCAAAGGGCGCCTCGGCATAGGTTGACGCCTCGCCCAGCGTTTCGCGCAGGAAATCCGAAAGCCCACCGGGGAAATGGAATGTGGCCTCGGTGGGGGTTTCGCCGTCCTCGATGGCGGATTTCCAGCGGATTTCAACGCCCGAGAAGAGGTAGGCCTTGGAGCGGATGGAATTGAACAGCCGCGCAGGCTTGAACCGGTGGTGGCCGAAGATCTCTGCGTCGGCGTGGAAGGTGACCGTGGTGCCGCGCCGGTTGGGGGCTGCGCCGATTTCCTTCAGTTTGCCCAACGGGAGGCCGCGAGAGAAACGCTGTTCGTAGAGTTTGCGGTCGCGCGCCACCTGCACGACCATGCTGTCGGACAGCGCGTTGACCACTGAGGCCCCCACCCCGTGCAGGCCGCCGGAGGTCTGATAGGCCTTGCCGGAAAACTTGCCGCCTGCGTGCAGGGTACACAGGATCACCTCGAGCGCGGACTTGTCGGGGAATTTCGGGTGCGGGTCGATGGGAATGCCGCGGCCGTTGTCGCGGATGGTGACGGCGTAGTCCTCGTGCAGTTCCACCTCGATGCGGGTGGCGTAGCCGGCGACGGCCTCGTCCATCGAGTTGTCGAGCACTTCAGCGACGAGGTGATGCAGCGCGCGGTCATCGGTGCCGCCGATATACATGCCGGGGCGCTTGCGGACGGGTTCCAGCCCCTCCAGCACCTCGATGGAGGATGCGTCATAGTCACCGCCGCTGACGGTCGAGAGAAGGTCTTCTGCCATGCCGGGCCTGCTGCTCTTTGCTTTGTTGGGGCCAGTATGGCAGAGCGGCGGCGCTTGGGGAAGCGGTGTCAGCGGGTCGTCTGGCGCAGATAGCGGGCGCAGCCCAGCAATGCGGCGGTGTCATCGGTGATGACGTGCAGCGGGATGCGGGCCATCAGGTCGGTATAGGGGCCGTGATCGCAGAACGGCGCGCGCAGGCCGAGACGGGCCAGATGCGGGGCGATTGCGCGGGCCAGCCCGCCAATCAGGAAGACGCCGCCGGTCGCCATATGCGAGAGCGCCAGATTGCCTGCCACCTGTCCGAGCAGGCGGGCAAACACGCCCAGAGTGTCCGCCGGAGCGGCGGCGATGATCGCCTCGGGGCTCTGCTCTTTGCCTGTCATCACGGCGTGGATCCGGCTCAGCCCGGCGCCGGACAGGGCCGCCTCGACCGGCAGGTGTGGGTGCGCTTTGCGCAGATGGTCATAGAGCGCCCGGAACTCCAGCGCATCGGGCAGGGTCGTGTGGCCGGATTCCGAGGGTGGTGCAAACAGCCGGTCGCCTTGCCGGTGTGCCACGGCGATGTTGCAGCCGGTGCCAAGGCACATCACCATGCGGGGGCCGGTCGGGTCCGGAGTGCCGGACAGCAGCGGTGCGATTGCATCGCCGGACAGATCGTCGAGCGCGCAGGCCTGCGCCTGCAGATCATTGATCAGCAGCGTCCGGTCCGCGCCGAGAGACCGGGCCAAAGCCTTGCCATCGACACGCCAGCGGTGATTTGTCAGTTGCGCAGAGCCATTGTGCACCGGTCCGGCAACGCCAGCACAGATGCTGGTGATGTGGGCCGGATACACCGACAGGTATGAGGCCAGAAGCGTTTCGAGATGATCGAAACCGGCATTGCTGTGTTTGCGCACTGAGCCGGGCACCAGTCGGCCCCGGGTGCCGAGGCCCACGCGGCAATGCGTGCCGCCGAGATCGACAAGTAACGCATCGGGCAAGGCATCTTGCATCGCGGGCTCCTTCGGGCTTGCCGGTCTTTCAAGCCTGTAGTTGAGTGGAAGTCCAGCAAGACGGGAGGCCGGGCATGAAACTGGAGCTGCATCACATCAATCTGTCGACCGAAAAGGTCGAAGAGATGGACCGGTTTTACCGTGATGTGCTGCAACTCGAGACAGCCACGACCGACCTGCCGGGGCTGCGCGGCGATGCCGATGTGTATGATGGTGATGTGGCATTTCTGGATGACGGCCACATGCATCTGCACGTGGCGCGCAAGGATGTCGATGCCGGGTTTCGCACAGGCCAGATCGTCAATCCGGTGAGCCACGGGCATGTCGCCTACCGGTGTGATGATATCGAGGCGTTCAAACGCCATCTGGAGGCGCAGGGCGTGGCCTATTCCGACTGGGGGCAATCGGCGGTGAAGGGCTGGCACCAGATCTATTTCTATGATCCGGACGGTAACGTGATCGAGGTCCATCAGGTGATGGCGTAGGGCCGCATTCGACGCGAAGCGGTATCGCGTTTCGGTGTCTCCGGAATGACGTCGACTTCCGCAAGCCATCCGTCTTCGAACATAGCGGCAGGCACATCGGTCAGCGCGACTGTATGACCGCCCGGAACCGCCTGTGGGCCTCCCGGTTTTCATCGCGGTATGTTCGATCCGTAAAGAAGGGTGTCGCTTTCACAGTGGTTTCTGCGCCCATGTCTGCGGCGCGCACGTGCGCAAGGATGTTGTTCCGGACCGCCTCGGCCCGGGTTCACTTATTCGTCCGGGGTCCCGGCGGCGTCGCGCAAGGTGCGTAAAGAGCGCGGGTCGGGCCACGGCGCGGGACAGTCTAGCCGATCTGCAAAAAGTCCGAGCGACGGACCCTGAGTGTCGACAAAAGCGCCCAGGCCAAAGGCCAGAAGAGCCACAAAGAACACCTTTTGCCCCCGGCGGCGCAGATGACGTTCCGCCGGAGTGGTTGGTTCAGCCAAGCGCGCGCGCCAGTTCAGATGGCCCAGGGCGCGCCTGCGCGTGCGGTATGCAGCAAAGCCGAGGCCTGTCAGCGCCAGGATGCAGAGAGAAAAAAGCAGGGCCGCCAGGCCGTAGATCAGACAACCGGTTGTCAGAGCTGGCGCAATCACTCCCACGCGGCCGCAACCTTTTGTTCGATCGCGCCAAAGATCGACTGTCCTGTTTCGTTCTCCAGCCAGATTTTCACCCGGTCGCCGGGAACCAGAAAGGGCGTGACGGGCGCGCCCGTGGTCAGTGTTTCGACCATGCGTTGTTCCACAATGCAGGCATAGCCTGCGCCGCCTCTGGCCACGGTTTCGCCGGTGCCGCCGTCCGGGCCCTGATTGGATACAGTGCCAGAGCCGATCACGGTGCCTGCGGGCAGGGCACGCGTCTTGGCGGCATGAGCAATGAGATCGCCGAAGTCAAAGGTCATGTCCTGACCCGTCTGCACGCGTCCCAGAGGTGTATCGTTGATATCAATGCAAAGTCTGCCGTGCAGTTTGCGCCCGTCCCATCCCGACAGCTCATCTGGCGAGAGCGCAAAGGGCGCGCAGGCGCTGGCGGGTTTCGATTGCACGAACCCGAAGCCCTTTGACAGTTCGTCCGGGATCAGGTGGCGCAGACTGACATCGTTCAGCAGCAGGACAAAAGCGATATGGCGCGGCGCGCTTTCGGGTGTGACGCCCCTTGGCACGCATGTGGTGATGACAGCCACCTCGGCTTCGCAGTCGATGCCCCACGCGGGATCGGCCCTGATCGGTGCCGTTGGGCCGTCGAACACCGAACAGCCCTGATACATCAGCGGATCGGTCCAGACACGTTCGGGCACATCGGCCCCTCGCGCACGGCGAACCAGCGCGACATGATTGACATAAGCCGAGCCATCGAGAAAACCGAAGCCGCGCGGCAGGGGCGCGGCGCAACGCGCCGTGTCAAACGGTTGATCCTGTTCGCCCGGGTCAGCCGCAAGTCCGCCCAGATCGAGTGCCGTCTGAAGGGTTTTCGCGACACTGGGCCGGCATGTCCTGAGATCGTCATGCACCAGAACGAGGCGACCATCGCCCGGCCCGGCCAGAGTGGCGATCCTCACTCGTCGTCGTCCTTTTTCTTTCGTTGCTGCAACCAGCGAAACCCGAAGAAAAACGCAACAAAAACAACGATCCAGAACAGCAGTTCGAGAAATGCCTCTGACATCTCAGTCCTTTCCTCCCGGGGTGCCGTCGAATGTCTTTTCGATATCGGACCAGCAATCAATGTAGTCATCCTGCAGCGGGGCTTCTTGTGCGGCGAAGCGGGTCAGGTGCTGGGGAAACCGGGTCTCGAACATGAACGACATTGTATCTTCCAGTTTGTCGGGACCAAGGTTGGACCGGGTGGCCTTTTCGAAAGAGTCCCGGTCCGGCCCGTGCGGCAGCATCATGTTGTGCAGACTCATGCCGCCGGGCACGAAGCCTTCGGCCTTGGCGTCATACTGGCCATGAATGTTGCCCATAAGCTCTGACATGATGTTCTTGTGATACCAGGGCGGGCGAAATGTGTGTTCGGCCACCGACCACCGGTCACGGAACAGCACAAAGTCGATGTTCGCGGTGCCCGGAACGCCCGAGGGTGCGGTCAGCACCGCAAAGATCGACGGATCGGGATGATCGAACAGGACGGCTCCCACGGGGCAATAGGCGGTGAGATCGTACTTGCATGGCGCATAGTTGCCGTGCCAGGCCACCACGTCCAGAGGCGAATGGCCGATCCGGGTTTCATGGAACTGCCCGCACCATTTGATCACCACGCGTGACGGTGCTTCGCGGTCCTCAAAGGCGGCCACGGGTGTCCTGAAGTCGCGTGAATTGGCCATACAGTTGGCACCGATCGGCCCGCGGTCAGGAAGATCAAAGGTCTGGCCATAGTTTTCGCAGACAAATCCTCTGCACGGGCCATCGAGAACTTCGACGCGGTAGACAAGACCCCGGGGCAGAATCGCGATTTCACGCGGCGCAAGGTCGATGATGCCAAGCTCTGTGCAGAACCGCAGCCGTCCTTCCTGCGGAACGATCAGAAGCTCGCTGTCGGCGGAATAGAAATACTCATCCTGCATCGAGGTGGTGACAAGGTAGATGTGGCTGGCCATGCCCGCCTGCGTATTGACATCCCCGGCTGTGGTCATGGTGCGCATGCCGGTCAGCCAGGTCAGGTCGCTGTCGCTGTGCGGCACCGGGTCCCAGCGGTATTGCCCGAGAGACACGATACCCGGCTCGATCCGGGGGGCGGTTTGCCAGTAGGGCAGGTCAAGCACGGTGTAGCGGTGCGAGTGCTTGACCGAAGGCCGGATGCGATAACACCAGGTGCGTTCGTTCGCGTGCCCCGGCGCGGTAAAGGCGGTGCCGGACAATTGTTCACCATAAAGTCCATAGGGGCACTTTTGCGGGCTGTTCTGGCCTTGCGGCAATGCACCGGGCAGCGCTTCGGTTTCGAAGTCATTTCCCCAGCCGGGCATGTAGCCCGGATGCAGACCCGCCTGTTTCGGGTCCTGTGTCAGCGCCTGTTTCGTGCTTTGTCGGTTCATGTCCTGCGCTCCTGCGCCCGATGGCCGTCCTGGTGCCGGCCGATGCAGTATCCGACGTGCAGCCGCAAAGCCCAAGGCCAATCTGGCGACGGCCCGGGATTATGGCCGCTCTTTACACTGCGGCAAATTCAGCGCACGGCTTTTCGCATGACCCCGCATCTCAAAGGCGTGCTGATCACGGCACTTGGCGTTCTGCTTGTCGTACCGGACTCCCTGTTCGTGCGGCTGATCCAGGCAGAGCCTCTTGTCATCGCGTTCTGGCGAGGCTTCACGGCGGGCGTTTTCATTCTGTGCGGTGTGCTGGTCTTTCTGGGCGTGGGTGCGATGCGCAGATCACTGGCGACGGGATGGCCGAGCGTTCTTTACATGGTCCTGATGGGATCGACGGCGCCCGGTTTTGTTCTGGCCGTTACTCAGACCAGTGTGGCGAATGTGGTGTTCATCTTCGCCTCAATGCCGGTTTTTGCCGCCATCTTTGGATGGATCTCCCTGGGAGAACGGATCGGGCGGCGCATGGTGTTGACCATGATCGGGGTTTTCGCGGGTCTTGCGATTATTTCCCTGGGATCGCACGGCAATGCGATTGCGTCCTGGAAGGGCGATCTGTGGGCGGTTTATGTCTCGGTGGCCTATGCGGCTGCTCTGACCGCGGTGCGGAAGGCACGCGACGTGTCCTTGATACCGGTGATCCCGATCAGTTACATCGGGGCGGCTCTGGTCCTGCTGCCATTCGTGTCCCCGATGGAACCGGTCGCTGACCAATGGCCGTTGCTGATTGCGCATGGCGCCTTTATCGCGCTTGCGACCAGTCTGCTGACGCTTGGCCCGCGTTACATTAGCGCGGCAGAGGTCTCTCTTCTGATCCTGCTGGAGTCGGTCTTTGCCCCGCTCCTGGTCTGGGTGGTCATCGGCGAAGATCCCAGCCGGTGGACTCTGGCTGGCGGCGCAATCATCCTTGGCGTTTTGCTGGCGTCCAACATCGTACTTCTGCGCCGCAAGGGGGCTGTGTCGGTTTCGCCGGGTAAAACGCCATGACACAGCAGGCCCGTCACGCAGGACATCACACAAAGGCCGGGCACGCGTGAAAGACAGCAGTCCGACAAACGCGGCCAATCGGTGCCAGTGCCGCGGTGATGCAGAATCAGGCAACCAGATTTCGGCATCTCTGGACAGACCGAAACGGTCTCTGCCTGGTCGTCCGGGCCAGATCATCGCGTCGGCCCTGTTCAGCCCGTGCGCTCAGAAATCGACTTCAACGCCGGGCAGTTCAAGCGCCTTCATCAGATCGCGCAACTCCTGGCGGGCGGCGACGTTAGAGATATTGAGCTGCTTCACGCCAATGTCCTTGAGATCGAGCAGCGTCAGACCGCGCGGAAACAACTCGCGGAAGATCACGCGCTCGTTGAATCCCGGAGCGGTGCGAAAACCGATGCGTCTGGACAGGTTGTCCAGTGCAGCGGCCATCTTTTCCTTGTTGACCATGTTTTGCGCGCCCAACCGGTTGCGCACGACGATCCAGTCGATGGGTTTCAGCCCGGCCTGCGCCCGCAACTGGCGCGCGTTCCAGACCATCTCGGAATAGACCGACGGACCCAGGATCTTGCGCCCGTCGGTGTCGACATGGGCCAGCAAGTCGAAATCAATGAAACTGTCGTTCAGCGGCGTGATCAGAGTATCCGCCAGCGAATGGGCGACCTGGCTCAACCGTGTGTGAGAACCGGGGCAGTCGATCAGGATAAAATCGGCGTTGCGCTCCATTTCCGCAACGATGATCGACAGGCGCCGGTCGAATGGGTTTTCGCCGGGCCTGAGCTTTGCCGTGTCGATTTCCGGCAGGTCGCTACAGACCGGGCTTGGCAGATCAAGCTCCGCCTTTTTCAGGAACGCCGTGCGGTTTTGAACATAGCGGGCAAAGGTTTTTTGCCGCAGATCAAGGTCCAACGCGTTGACGCGATGTCCCATGCGCGCCAGAGCCGTGGCAACATGCATTGAAACGGTGGACTTTCCGGCACCGCCCTTTTCGTTGCCAACAACGATCATATGCGCCATGCTCGTTCCTCTTGCCCGCTGTTTGCCGCGAGATTGCCGAGACTATAGTCGTGAGGCCGCGCGGCGTGAAGCGCGCACATGGAAAACATGTCCGTTATGGCAAATGAGCCATGAGAGTCCGTGCTGCGCCACAGCGACGCCGAACAGTCTTCAGCGGTTTGCTTCGGCTGGATCAGCAACGAAAAACGCCGCCCTGCGGGGCGGCGTTCCAAAAGTCATGCAGCGCAGGGTCAGAAGCCGAGGCCAGCATACTTGTTCTTGAACTTCGAGACGCGTCCACCGGCGTCCGTGAGGCGCGCGCCGCCACCGGTCCAGGCCGGGTGCACGGAAGGGTCAACGTCAAGCGACAGGGTGTCGCCTTCCGCGCCATAGGTCGAACGCATGGTGACGATGGTGCCGTCCGTCATCTTGACTTCGATAAAGTGATAATCGGGATGCAGATCCTGTTTCATGTTCCGCTCTCCTTAGGCGCTGGCCGACGCATCTGCGCCCTTGGCCTTCTTCGGCTTGTAGGTGGTGTCTTCGGCAATCCGGGCCGACTTGCCGCGACGCTGGCGCAGATAGTAAAGCTTGGCACGACGGACGCGGCCGCGGCGGATCACCGTGATGCTTTCGATATTCGTCGAGTAGAGCGGAAACACCCGTTCGACGCCTTCGCCGAATGAAATCTTGCGCACGGTAAACGAGGCTGCAATCCCTTCGCCATTGCGGCGGCTGATGCATACGCCCTCGAAATTCTGAACCCGGGTGCGGGTGCCTTCTGTCACCTTGAAGCCAACGCGCACGGTGTCGCCGGCCTTGAAGTCGGGAATCTCTTTCCCGAGCGAGGCGATCTGTTCGGCCTCGATCTCTGCTATCAGGTCCATCGGACCACTCCTTTGTTTCAACACGGTTCGCCCGTGGATGATGTCCTTGCCAGAGGGGCCGTGGCCCTTGGCGCGGCTGTTTGTTTGTTCGCAGCACGCTCTGAGGCGCGCAAAGCCCGGCGGATCGAGTCGCCCCGATGCGCAAGGATGCCGCTGTATAGTGAGGGTCGGTCATCCGATCAAGCAAAGAAACACCCGCGCAACGGGGCTTTCCTGGCATGCGTATGGTGCGGCCTTCAATCGTCGTCCTCCGAGACAAGGGTGTCCCACAGATCAGGCCGCCTGGTGCGGGTCAGTTCCTCTGACCGGGCACGCCGCCAGGTTGCGATTTCGCCGTGATGGCCAGACAGCAAGACACCAGGAATTGTCAGACCATTCCACTCTGCCGGCCGGGTATAATGCGGATGTTCCAACAGCCCGTGAGAAAAGCTTTCCTCCTCGGTCGACGCCTCGTTTCCCAGAACGCCGGGCAAGAGCCGGATCGTCGCGTCGAGCAACGCCTGGGCGGCAATCTCGCCTCCTGTCATGACGAAATCGCCAAGGCTGACTTCCTCAATGTCGTAGTGGTCGATCACGCGCTGGTCGAGCCCCTCGAACCGGCCGCAAATCAGCGTGACGCCCGGGCCCTGCGCGAGTGACTGGGCGCGGGTCTGGGTGAAAGGGCGCCCACGCGGACTGAGATACAGCAGCGGGGCCCCCCGTTTGTCCGTGTTCCGCGCGCTGTCGATCGCGGCGCCCATGACGTCGGCTCGCAGAACCATGCCTGCGCCACCGCCGGCGGGCGTGTCATCGACATTGCGGTGCTTTCCCACGCCAAACCGCCGCAAATCGGTCAAATCAAGTTGCCAGATGCCTTCGCGCAGCGCCTTGCCTGTAAGACTCTCGCCCAGAACACCGGGAAACGTATCGGGAAAAAGCGTGATGACCTGCGCACGCCAGGCATGGGCCAGACGTTCCGCTCCGCCCATCAGATCGCGCGGCTGCAGCGAGGCGGCGATGGACTTGCGGCCATGCGATCGCGTGGGTGGCCGAGTGGCGTTCTGGTCTGGGGTGCCGGTCATGGGTGTTCAATTGAGGCGCGCGGGCGGCCCGGGTCAAGAGAATTTGGGTTTCGGTCCGGGGCGACGCGTTGTTCCACCCGAACGGTATCGTCTGAGCAGCCGGCGTTTGGCATCCGACAGATCCGTGGTTCCCAGGTCTGACCGGTTCAGCGCCAGAAAGGCCTCGGCCGCACCGTCAGGCTGAACGTTCTGAACCGGCACGGGGGGCAGTCCCGTCACGGGCACGCCGAGGCGGCGTGCCGCATAGCCCAGAGGTCCAAGCGGATCCTCTGCGCAGTTTTCCAGAGCCAGAGTTTCGACACGCATCGCATCACCGACTGCGCTGCGCGCCGCAGTGATCACCGGTTCGAAACACGCAGCCTGGCGCATGGTCTGCGCAAATGCCGCAAAGTCCTGTGTTAGTCGCGTGGCGCGCAAGACCTGCCAGTAGGCGCTGCGCAACCAGTCGTCCGCCGGACGTGTGGTGTACAGCAGGTAGAGTGTGCATCGGGGTCCGAAGGCGGACTTCAGGACAGCTGCCGCTTCCGACACCAGCGGCGCTGCGGCAGAGTAATCGGTCACACCGTGTGTTCCGGGAAGCCAGCCGGACAGGTCCTCGGCGCTGATCAGCACCGGGCGCGGATCGTTTGCGTTGAGCGCGTCCATCGCGACGGAAAAGGCGTCGTGAAACCGTGAAAGTGCGCGCGCCTCGCCAAAAGCAGAGAACCGGCGCGCCAGTCGCGTTGTGTCGCCAAGATCAGGCGCAAGCACCACTCTCAGATGCGGCTCCAGCACGGAGCGCAGGGCGATCGCGCCACGCTGAAGACTGGACGTGCCCGTCTTGTGAAAGCCCGGATGCAGCAGGACCGGCCCCATTCAGAACGTCCCTTCAGGCGGATCGGCAACGATCCG
>JBCCHI010000052.1:0-24187 GCA_039028815.1 Pseudomonadota bacterium | reverse complement strand
GCGCAGAAGGCCGGTATCTCGGCCCTGCAGGCGGTGCTGCACGGACCGACCCCGATCATTCTGACCGAAGCGCTGTGCTATCCCGGCGTACGGCACGCCGCGCGGCTGCTGCGCGCCCGTCTGGTGGGCGTCGACATGGACGAAGAGGGAATCCGGCCCGACCGGCTGGAAGAGGCGCTGCGTCAGCATGGCGGACAGGTCTTGATGACCTCGGCCGAGGTGCACAGCCCCACGACGATCCGCACCTCTCTGAGCCGGCGCCAGCAGATCGCGCAGATCGCACGCAAGTACCAGCTTCAGATCATCGAGGATGACTGCCATACGATCTCGCGGCCCGATCTGCCGGTCTATCGTGCTCTGTGTCCGGAACGCGCCTGGTTTGTCTCGTCGCTCAGCAAGACGGTGTCGGCCTCGCTGCGGTTCGGTTTTGCGGTGGCGCCCGAAGGGCAGGGCCAGCTCGCGCGGCAGGTCGCGCAATCGACATTCTACGGCATGCCACAGATCATAACCGATATCGCCGCCACCCTGTTGCGATCAGGCGAGGCGGACAGGTTTCGCGCCGACGTGGCCGACCGCGTAGCGCGGCGCGTGCGTCTGGCGGTGAACGGTCTGGGGCAATGGGACATCAGCTGGCGCGAGGACGCGCCGTTTCTGTGGTTGCGTCTGCCGCAGGGCTGGCGTGGCTCGACCTTTGCGCGCGATTGCGCGGCGCAGGGCATCCGTGTCAAACCCGCCGACGAGTTTGCCCTGTCCGACGGGCAGGCCCCCAACGCGGTGCGCCTGAGTCTGGACAGCAATCTGCCCGCGGCACAGTGCGAGGCCGCGCTGCGCGTGATGTCGGATCTTCTGGCGGCGCCGCCGATGAGCGTCGATATCTGACACTCAAAATCTGACGTTCAAACTGGGGTAAAATAATACCTAATTTCTAAGTATATGATTTGTTGTGTTTTATTTTGAAACCGGGTCATTGACGTGCGATCTTGCTCACGTATAACCGCGCAATCCGGCCGCCGGCGTGATCCGGTGGCGTTGCACGAAACGAAATCGGGTAGACCGACAATGAAAACCTATTCTGCGACTCCTTCGGAGATCGACAAGTCCTGGGTGGTGATCGATGCCGAGGGCGTCGTTCTGGGCCGCCTGGCCTCGATCATCGCGATGCGTCTGCGCGGCAAGCACAAGCCAAGCTTTACCCCCAGCCAGGACATGGGCGACAACGTGATCGTCATCAACGCCGAAAAGGTGCAGGTGACGGGCAACAAGCGCGACAAACCGAATTACTGGCACACCGGCTATCCCGGCGGGATCAAGTCGCGCACAACCGGGCAGATCCTGGACGGCGCGCATCCTGAGCGGGTGGTCATGCAGGCGGTCAAGCGAATGCTGCCGTCCAACCGTCTGGCGCGCAAGCAGATGACCAACCTGCGCGTCTATGCCGGCGAGACCCATCCGCACGAGGCGCAAAGCCCGGAAGTGCTGGATGTGAAATCAATGAACAAGAAAAATACGCGGGTGTCGTGATCATGGCTGAGGAAATCAAATCGCTGGAAGACCTCGAAGCGGTGGCTGAAGGCACCGAGGCGCCTGTGACCGAGGCTGAAGTTGCGCCGCGCGAACCCGTTCGCGACGAACTGGGGCGTTCCTATGCCACGGGCAAGCGCAAGGATGCCGTGGCCCGTGTCTGGATCAAGCCGGGTTCGGGCAAGGTCAATGTGAATGGCAAGGAGATGGACACGTATTTCGCGCGTCCGGTGCTTCAGATGATCCTGCGCCAGCCGTTCAGCGTGGCCGGCGTCGAGGATCAGTTCGACGTGATGGCGACGGTCAAGGGCGGCGGGCTGTCCGGCCAGGCCGGGGCGGTCAAGCACGGCATTTCGAAAGCGCTGCAGCTCTATGACCCGAGCCTGCGTGGCGCGCTCAAGTCAGCCGGGTTCCTGACCCGTGACAGCCGCGTGGTGGAGCGCAAGAAATACGGCAAGCGCAAGGCGCGCCGCAGCTTCCAGTTCTCCAAGCGTTAAAAAACGGATCGCGCTACGGTCCCGGGGTCGCCGTTCGGCGGCCCTTTTTTGTTATCCGGGACGGACGGCGCTCAGGTGTCCTGCGTCACCGGGCCGAGACCCGCGATATAGGTGGCAAGACCGGCGCGCAGGGCCGGGACGGCAGCGTCGGGCCCGCCAAGCGCGATGCCGAGGCAGAGCGCATGGAGATGCGCCGCGACATCCCTGGACCGCACGCCCGGATGCTGCGCGCAAAGCCGGGCCGCCAGACGGTCGAGCACCGCCGCGCTCTGCGCCGCGGCGGCGGCCAGGGCAGGGGTCTGGTCGGCGGGCAGGTCTGCGCAGCGAATGGCGGCAAACTGGCCGGGAAACCGGTCTGCAAACAGCAGATACGCCTCGCCGTAGTCCAGAATTGCAGCGCCGGGGTCGGCGGTGTTCGCCGCGGCCCCTGTCAGAAGCGCCAGACGTTCATGCCCCTGCCGCGCCACTTCCGCGAGCAGCGCGTCACGGCCGCTGAAATGCCGGTAGACAGCCGCCGGGGTCACGCCGGTTTGCCTGGCGGCGCGCGCCAGCGTGAAGTGCGCGGCACCCTCCGCCGCGATCAGATCCGTCGCGGCCTCGACCAGCGCCTGACGCAGGGTACCGTGGTGATAGGCCGGTTTAGTCATCCCCTTCGGTCACCAGAATCTCGGGGCCGCCGCAGATCCTGGGGTCGGCGGGGCCGATGGCGTCCTGATCCTTGCGCGTGTAGTCAAGCGCGGCCAGCACATGACGCATGGCCTCCAGCCGGGCGCGCCGTTTGTCATCGGTGCGGATCACGGTCCAGGGGGCAAGCGTCGAGTGGCTGCGCGTCAGCGTCTCCGAGATCGCGGCCGTGTAGCCGTCCCAGCGTTTCAGCCCCTCAACGTCGATCCAGCTCAGCTTCCATTGCTTGAGCGGATCACGTTCGCGCGACAGAAACCGCCGCAGCTGTTCGGACCGCCCCACGTTCAGCCAGAACTTGGTCAGGTGAATGCCCTCGTCGATCAGCATCTGCTCGAACAGGATCACCTGCCTGAAGAACGTCTCGCGCTGATCGTCGGTGCAGAAGTCAAAGACCTTTTCGACCACGCCGCGGTTGTACCAGCTGCGGTCGAAAAAGACGATTTCCCCGGCGGCCGGAAGATGCGCGATGTAGCGTTGAAAATACCACTGGCTTGCCTCGGTTTCCGAGGGCTTGGGCAGCGCCACAAGGCGCGCACCCCTTGGATTAAGGTATTCCCGGAACCGTTTGATTGTGCCACCTTTTCCTGCGGCATCCCGACCCTCGAAAAGAATCGCCACGCGCGCGCCGGTGTCCTTTGCCCAGGCCTGCATGCGCACGGTTTCGATCTGCAGGGCCTGCAGCGCCTGTTCGTAGTGATCGCGCTCCATCCGCGCGGTGTAGGGAAAGTCGGGCGACAGGACATCGTTCTTCTTCGCCCCCTCGATCCGCTTGCGCACCGTGTCGGGGGCCTCGTTTTCGTAATAGGCGCTGATCGCGCCGTCGAAGGGCAATTCCATGTCACTGTCCTTTTTGCGGCGCACTATGGAATGTTAATCGGAGTCACGCAATCCGGCGCGTGCGACGGCCCTGTGGATTGCGGCGGACACCTCATCGGGCGCGGCATGATGGGGCATGTGGCCGATGCCAGGCAGCAGCGTCAGACGGGCCTCCGGGACCGCGCGGGACAGGGGCTCGGAATGAATGGCGGCCCCGACAATCGTATCCGCCGTTCCATGCACGATCTCGGCGGGCACAATGATTTCGGGGTACTGCGGCACAAGCGCGATGATTTCGTCCAGCAGATTTGCGCGCTGCAGGGCGTTCGCGCGCAGCGACGCCCGGCGCAGGGTCAGTCCGGCGCCGAAATGATCCAGATAGCCCGGCGGCACGGCATCGGGTGTGAAGACCTTGGCGACCTCGACCTTGACCCGCGCGTCGGGAACAAATGCGGTCAGCAGCGCGATGGCCGGTGGTCCGACAACCGGGTGCGACAGCACCTTGTAGTAGGTCGACAGCCCGGTGTCCCAGGGATGCGAGGCCGCAGCAAGCAGAACCAGTGCAGACAGGGTATCGGGGCGGTTCACCGCCCAGGCCAGCGCGACCGCCCCGCCATAGGAATGGCCCACCACGACAGGCCTGTCCGCCCCCAGCCGCGCAGCCGCCTCCTGCAACAGCAGGGCCTGTCGGGTGATGCTGTCGCCCCGGCGATCGCGCCGCGGCGTGTATCCCAGGCCTGGCCGGTCCAGCACGATCACCCGGTAGCTGCGCGCCAGCTCGGGGGCCAGCCGGTAGGTCCAGTCCCGTGTGTTGCCCGACGCGCCGTGGATCAGCACCACGGCGGGCGCGTCCTCGGGCCCCAGGACAACCGCGTGCACGCGTGCGCCCGCGACCTCGACAAACTGTCCCTCCGGTGGAAAGGCGGCCTCGGCGGCGGCTTCGTGAATGCGGGCGCGGTAGATACAGCCGGCACAGATCAGCGCGAGGCCGAGCGCCCCCCAGAGCAGCGCCTTAACGGCCAATGGCCCCAAGCTCGAACGGGGTGGTCTGATAGATCTGGTTGATCCAGTTGCCATACAGCAGATGCGCGTGGCTGCGCCAACGGTTCTGCGGCGGCCGCACCGGGTCGTCGTCCGGGTAATAGTGGCAGGGCACGTTGATCGGCGTGCCGGATGCGACATCGCGGTCATACTCCTGCTTGAGCGTGTCGCTGTCATATTCCAGGTGGTTGAAGATATAGAGCGCGTTATGCGCATGATCCTCGACCAGACAGGGGCCGACCTCGTCGCTGTCGAGCAGGATCTCAAGCCCGTCTGCGGCCGCGATCTCGTTGCGTTTCATTTCCGTCCAGCGGCTGACCGGGATCACGCAATCATCGGAAAACCCGCGCAGATAGACAGACGAGGGGGCCATGTTGCGGTGCCGGAAACAGCCAAACGCCTTGTCGTCCAGCATGTGCTTTTGCACGCCGTGGAGATGGTTGATCATCGCCATGCCGCCCCAGCAGACGCCGAAGGTGGAATGCACATGCGTGTGCGCCCAGTCGAAGACACGCCGCAGTTCATCCCAATAGGTCACATCTCCGAAGTCGAGATGTTCAATCGGAGCGCCGGTGATGATCAGGCCGTCGAATTTTTCACCGGTGGCCGCGATCTCGGCAAACGGCCGGTAAAAGCTTTCCATATGCTCGGCCGCGGTCGTCTTGGTGCGATGTTCGGACATGCGCAGAAGCGACAGCTCGATCTGGAGCGGCGTCGCGCCGATCAGACGGGCAAACTGGGTCTCGGTCTGGATCTTTCGGGGCATCAGATTCAGAAGACCGATGCGAAGCGGGCGGATGTCCTGCCGGGCCGCCTGATCCTCGGACATGATCATCACGCCCTCGCGGGTGAGCACGTCAAAGGCGGGCAGGTTTGCGGGGATCTTAATGGGCATGAAAAACCTCTGCGCGTTCGCGTCAGATAGGAGCCGCGGCGCGGCGCGCAAGGGCTGTGGCGATCAGGCTGTCGAAACCGTCAGGATCCGTGATCGCGGCGACCTCTTCCATTGAGACGCTGACCCCCCATTGCGCCATCGCCTCGTAGCGCGGGGCGCGGTGGGCCAGGGCGCGCCCGTAGGTCCAGCGGATAAAGGAATCAGGATCAACTTCATCTTCCCTGGTGCTGTTTTCATTCAAATATTCCGACCAGACCTCATCAAGGAATGCGCTTTGGTAGCACATTGGTTTGGGCGCGCGGTCAAACCGGCGGATCAGTTCCTGCCGGTGCGCCTCGCTGCCTTCGATCCGGACCAGAAGACAGTGACGCGACAGCTCCTGCAGCAGCGGATCGTCGGGGTCTGCACCGTCCACCCACTCGCAGATCGACCCACCGGTGTCGCAGATAAAGTGCGGATACCCGTAAAGCCGCTGCGCGCGTTCGATGAAATACCCGGTGTCGCGCAGCGCGGCGATCTCGGCGCGGCGGAATTCCTGCTGCCGGCGGCGGTACTCGGCGATCGGCAGTCCACCCTTTTCGGGGTCGCCGGGCCTGCCCAGATAGGTCGACACCGGCGTCAGGTTCGAAAACGTGATGTTCGAGCCGACATAGATAGAGTCGCTCAGCAGCAGATCGCGCAGAAACGGCACCTGCATGGCGTGCGCCTTTGCGTTGTCGGCAATGAATTCGCCCATGTAGCGCGTGCCGATACGGTAATCTATCGAGTAGTGAAACCACGACCCGCTGTCGCGCAGCAAGGTGGACAGGTGCGTCTTCCCCAGACCCGACATCCCGTAAATCAGCACCCGCTTGCGTGGCGCGGCCTGCCAGTCTTGGGGGGATTCGTAGATCATCTTGACGCTCCCGGTGCGTTCAGGGGCTGGGCGAGAGGCACTGGTAGCCAGACCGCGCCGCCTGGTCAAATGGTAAGACCCGCACCGACAAAGAAAAAACCCCGCCACAGGGCGGGGTTTGCAGGCTGTGCGCGGCGTACGCGCTCAGAAGCGCCAGCCGATCCTTGCGCCCAGAGCCAGGGCATGGTTGCCCGAGAAGCGCGAATTGATCGTGGTCGTGTTGGTCGATCCGAGATCGAAATACTTGACACCCACCGTCACGTCATAGGCTTCCGCCGAGTACTTCACCGACAGCCCGTAGCTGGTGTAGCCATCCTTGCCTTCCAGGTTGCCCACGGGCACATCGGCAGAGGTCTCGTAGCCGATCGTCGCCGCGCCGGACCAGTTTTCAGAGAACTTCTTGCCCAGGCCCAGCTCGTAGGTCCAGAAGTTGTCCGCCCCGAAGGCAATCGGCAGGGTGGAAAATGTAAAGTCGGGCGGATCGACCGAGAACTTCGACCATTCCTGCCAGCGGACCGAGCCAAAGACCAGCATGGTGGGCGAAATGCCGGTGCGTGCGTGCAGTGTCACCGCCTGCGGGATTTCCACGTCGAACGGCGCGCCGGTGTTGTCGCGGAATTCATGCTCGATCTTCGATTCATAGGTCAGCGCAACGCGCAGGGCGATGTCCGGGATTTCGTAAGCGCCGCCCAGAACATAGCCCAGCTTGTAGTCGGGGCTGACGTTCAGCGAATAGGCCGCAGGCGGCAGAACGACGCTGCCGTCCAGACGCTGCACGCGCAATCCGCCGTAGACGCTGACATTCTCGTTGATCTGGTACTTGAGATACGCCGTGACGTTGAGTGATGAAATCTCGGCGTTGGACCCCGCGAACGGGTAAAGCGCGATCGGATAGGAGACATCCGCGCCCACCGGGTTGTTGGCGACAATCGCGAAGGTCAGCGTTTCGTTGATCTCGCGTTTGTAGCCCAGGGCATAGGACGTGTAGGGCTCGAAGATGTTGCCCGATGACAGGCCTGTAAACGGGCCGGTTCCGACGCCGCTGATATTGCCTGTGAAACTGACGGTCGAGAACTCCAGATAGTTCTTTCCCTCTTCGAACAAAATCTGCGAGCGATCCGAATCACGCTGAATGCTGCCTGCGTGGGCGGCGCCTGCTGCCAGGCCAAGCGTGGCGGCGGCCAGAGCTAGTCTTTTCATGAGTTCCCCTCTCCTCCGGTTTGGGGCGTCATAAAAAGAGGGTGACCTCACAACAATTTTAACGCTACGTCAGAGTTTTGTGACCCTGCGTCGCTTTGTTGAATTGCAACAGTTTTGCAACAGTCAGGGCGCTGAGGGCCGGGGGCGGCGCCGGCGCGTCTCGGACCAGAGGTTCAGGTAGTTCGCGCCGAATATCATCAGGGCGCCCAGAAAGACGAAAATGTCGATCGGCTCGCGGTAGAGCGCATAGCCCACAAAGGCTATGACCGGCAGGCGCATGAAATCCACCGGCGACACCAGCGTCGCCGGGGCAATCGCCAGTGCCGATGTGATGCAGAAATGCGCGCTGAGCCCGCACAGGGCGATGATGGTCAGCCAGGGCAGGGCGCCCGGAGAGGGCAGGGCGATGTCACCATCCATGCCCGCGCAGATCAGGCCGAACAGGCTTTGCCATGCGGTCATCCAGAACAGGATACAGACAAGGCTTTGCGTGCGGGTCAGCTTTTTGGTGAAGATCACGGTCCCGGCAAACCCGATCGCCGCCGACGCAGCGCTGATCGTGCCGATGTTCAGCGTCTCGGGACCCGGCCGGGCCACCACCAGAATACCGGCAAACCCGATCAGCGCCGCCAGGACGCGGATCCGGGTCAGCCGTTCACCCAGCATCACGGGCGACAGCATGAGAACCCAGAGCGGCGTGGTGAATTCCAGCGCAAAGACCTGCGCCAGCGGAATGAGGGAGATTGCGAAAAACCACAGATTCTGCCCGGCAAAGTGAAAGATGTTGCGGGTGACCTGAAGACCCATGTTACGGGTGTTTACTTCGTTCAGACGGTGCAGTGTCGCCGCGACGCCAACCACGACCGCGAACCCGACAAAGCTGCGATACATCATGATTTCAAAGGTATCGAGCTCAAAGCTGACTTCGCGGCCGGCCACGGCCATAAGCGAAAAGGACGCCACCGCGCCCAGCATGAAAAACGCCGCCCGCGCGATCTGGGCCGGATCCTCTTCGGCGGGGGCGGTCATGTGTCCTTGCGTGTGATGTCGCGGGGAATGTGACCGGTCAGGCGCCACCATTCGGAGGCGCGGGTGCGCGCGGTGTGCGCCTCGAACGCGGCCGCATCGACAAAGCGCTCCTGAACGGCAAAGACGCCCGGTTCGGTTTCCGATATGTCAAACAGATCACAGCCCGGTTCGGCCAGGCTGAGACGGATGTGCTCGGGCAGGGCCGCGCGGATGATTTCGGCGTCACTTGCGCCGCAGCGGATGACTCCTTTCAGCGTTACTCCCATTCGATGGTTCCCGGCGGTTTGGAGGTTACATCATAGGTGACCCGGTTGATCCCGCGCACTTCGTTGATGATCCGCGTGGCCGTTTCGCCCAGAAAGGTGTGGGGAAACGGATAATAGTCGGCGGTCATGCCGTCGACAGAAGTGACGGCGCGCAGGGCGCAGGCGTAATCGTAGGTACGGCCGTCGCCCATGACACCCACCGTGCGCACGGGCAGGATGGCGACGAAGGCCTGCCAGATCTCGTCGTAGAGCCCGTGCTTGCGGATCTGGTCGATAAAGACCGCATCGGCGCGGCGCAGGATCTCAAGCTTGTCACGCGTGATCTCGCCCGGGCACCGGATGGCCAGACCGGGGCCGGGAAAGGGATGGCGGCCGATAAAGGCCTGTGGCAGGCCAAGTTCGCGGCCGAGCGCGCGCACCTCGTCCTTGAAGAGTTCGCGCAAGGGCTCGACCAGCTGCAGCCCCATCTTTTCGGGCAGGCCGCCGACATTGTGATGCGACTTGATGGTCACCGACGGCCCACCCGAGAACGAGACGGATTCGATCACGTCGGGATACAGCGTACCCTGGGCGAGAAACTCTGCGCCGTCGATCTCGTTCGCGTGCTTCTGGAACACGTCGATGAAAAGGCGTCCGATGATCTTGCGTTTGGTTTCCGGGTCGCTTTGACCGTCCAGTTCACTCAGGAAGAGCTCTGATTCATCGGCGTGGATCAGCGGAATGTTGTAGGTATCGCGGAACATGCCGACCACCTCGTCCGCCTCGCCCTGACGCAGCAGGCCGTGATCGACGAACACACAGGTCAGCTGATCGCCGATCGCCTCGTGAATCAGGACCGCCGTGACCGAGCTGTCGACACCGCCGGACAGGCCGCAGATCACGCGTTTGTCGCCCACCTGCTGGCGGATGCGCGCAATCGCCTCTTCGCGGTAGGCGCCCATCGTCCAGTCCCCGGTGAAACCGGCCAGACGCACGAAATTGGCATAGATATCGCGGCCATTGGGCGTGTGGTGCACTTCGGGGTGAAACTGCACGGCGAAAAAGTTCCGCGACGGATCGGCGGTGATGGCAAAGGGCGCGCCGGGAGACGTGCCGTACACCTCAAAGCCCGGTGCGATCTCGGCCACGTGATCGCCGTGGCTCATCCAGACCTGCTCTTGCCCGGTGTCGGTTTCAAACCAGCCCTTGAGCAGGTCGAGATGTGCCTGTGTCGGGCTGACATAGGCGCGCCCGAATTCCGCCGTGGCGTGTTCGCCGGCTTCGACGCGTCCGCCCAGATCCTGCATCATCACCTGCTGGCCATAGCAGACACCCAGAATCGGCACCCCGAGGTCATACGCCGCTCCGGGCGGGCGCGGACTGCCCTCGCGCATCACGGAATCAGGGCCGCCGGAAAACACGATGGCGCGCGGGCCAAAGTCCCGCAGGAACCGTTCCGTGACGGTCTGATAGGGATGAATTTCGCAATAAACGTTCAGCTCGCGCAGGCGGCGGGCGATCAGCTGCGTCACCTGGCTGCCGAAATCAACGATGAGAAGGCGGTCATGCGGATGCTCGGACATGGAACACTCGTTAGGACCCGGGATTGACATGTGCAAGGCCCAGCGACCAGATTACGCCCTGCAACCGGACGCACCTGTGACGCCCGGGACCCGCACGGGGCAGTCCAGAGATGAGCAGACTGAAAGAGGCGGTGACCGCCGGTATCATCACCGAAGAACAGCGCCGCGCAATCGAAGCACTCGGCGGCGACAGAACCGGATTGCGCCTATCCATGGTGCATGTGCTGTGGCTTGCCGGAACGTCATTGATCGTCTTTGCCATGATCCTGCTGGCCGCCGATATCAGCCGGGGCAACATGTGGCGTCTGATGTGGGTCTGCCTGGTCTATGCGGCCGGCTTGTTCGCCATAGATCAGGTCGTCCGGCGCCGCACGGATCTGCACATCCTGTCATCGCTGCTGCTTTTGGGCATCGGGGCCTCTGCGGCGGTGGCGACGTGCGCCTTTATCGAGCTGCATCTGGGACTGCGCGAAGTCGGCTATGACTGGTACAGTCAGCGAGAGCAGGGCTCTGCGCTGCTGAACGGGATCTACCTGCCTGGCCTTCCGGTAATTGTCACATGCGCGATACTGGTTTGGCGTCGCGGGTTCCTGCCCGGCTGGATCGGCATTCTGGGGGTCCTTGGGGTCTACGTGTGCGATGTCTTTTTCGGTGCCGGTTTCCACACGCATGTCGCGGGCCACTGGGTCTTTCTGCTTATGAGTTTCGTATGTTTCGGTCTTGGGTGGTATTTCGATCTGCAACCGGGGGCGAACCACGGGTTCTGGATCAACAAGATGGGGTTGCTGGCGTTTTTCATTTTTACGCTGGTGCTGGGGGTCGAGTGGCCGCGCGACGACTATCTCCTGCTTTTACCCACCGGGCTGTTTGTGATGTTGTTTTCCATCTACGTGCGTCGCCCGGCCGGCGTGTCCGGCGGTGCCGTCGCGGTGGCGGTCTACATTGGCTACTGGGTGTTCCAGTGGGACAATCTGTATGTGGCAACGGCGGTGATCGCGCTGTTTGGAATCGCGGCGATCTATGCCGGTGTGCGTGCCCATCTGATCGAAGACAAGCTGGATCAGTTCCTGCCGAATTCCCTGCGCGCGTTGCGCCCGCGGGCGCGGCAGGACCCGATCACGTTCGGGTACTGAGTGGTCCGGCCCCGGACGACGGATGACCGGGACATGTCGCAGATGCGCCTGAGATGGCGGATTTCGGCGCGGGCGCCGCCTGGCATTCCTGTAATTCGCTCACAACCACGCGTTCTGCGGGACGCATGACCGGACAGGGGATCAATGACATGGCCGAACCAGCATCGCGCAGACGCAGCCGGGGCGGGGGCGGTGCCGCCCGCCGTGCCGAACGCAGCGCGATTCATATCGAGACCGCGAAATACATCGAACGCAACATTCCGGTTTTTGATGTTCTCAACGAAGAGGCGCTGGAGCTGATTGAGGCGAATGCCGAGACGATTCTGGAAGAAGTCGGCGTCAACTTCGTGGACAACCCCGCAGCCCTGGCGCGCTGGAAAGAGGCCGGCGCGGATGTCGACGGCGAACGGGTGCGCCTGCCCAAGGGTCTGGCGCGCACGCTGATCAGGACGGCGCCGGGGGTCTATACGCAGCATGCGCGCAACCCCGAGCGCTCTGTCGTCATCGGCGGGAACACTCTGGTCTGTGCACCGGTGTACGGACCGCCCTTCGTGCGCGACGTGGCCGGTGGCCGGCGCTACGCCACGATTGCGGATTTCCAGAACTTCGTGCGTCTTGGCTACATGTCCAGGTGGCTGCATCATTCCGGCGGCACGGTGTGCGAACCCACCGATATTCCGGTGAACAAGCGGCATCTGGACATGCTGCGCGCGCATATGGTGCTGTCCGACAAGCCGTTCATGGGGTCGGTCACCGATCCCAGTCGGGCGCAGGACAGCGTTGACATGTGCGGTTTGCTTTTTGGCGATCAGTTCGTGCAGGACAACACGGTGATGACCTCGCTGATCAACATCAACTCGCCGATGACCTTCGACGACGTGATGATGGGCGCGATGGAGGTCTATGCCCGGAACAATCAGGCCTGCATCGTTTCTCCCTTTATCGTGGGCGGTGCCATGGCGCCGGTGTCCGTTGCGGGCACGTTGACGCAGGTTCTGGCCGAGGTGCTGGCCGGTGTGGCCTACAATCAGCTGTGTCGCGCGGGCGCACCGGTGATCATGGGGACCTTTGTGACCTCGATCGACATGAACAGCGGCGCGCCCACGTTCGGCACGCCCGAAGCGTCGCTCATCAGTTACGGCGCAGGTCAGCTTGCGCGGCGACTGGGCCTGCCCTACCGGTCCGCGGGGTCATTCACGGGCTCCAAGCTGCCCGACGCGCAGGCGGCTTATGAAACCGCCAATTCCCTGAACATGGGATTGCTTGCCGGGGTCAACTTTATGCTGCACGCCTGCGGCTGGCTGGAAGGCGGGTTGGTCTCGTCCTTCGAAAAGTTCGTGATGGATGCGGATCAGCTGGGCATTCTGCACCATCTGGCGCGCGGCATTGCGATGGATGAGAACGCGCAGGCCATGGATGCGATCCGCGAGGTCTGTCCGGGTGGGCATTATCTTGGCTGCGCGCATACACAGGCCAATTTCAAACAGGCGTTCTGGCGCTCTGATCTTCTGGATTACAAGCCGTTCGAAACCTGGGCGGACGAGGGCGGTCGCGACACGACGGCACTGGCCGAAGCGCGCGTGGCCAAGCTGCTGGAAACCTACCAGCAGCCGGCCATTGACGAGAGCACGGTCGAGGCGCTCGACGCGTTCATTGCGGACAGGAAAGCATCGATGCCCGACGCGTTCGGCTGATCACGCCGGCGCGGGGGCGGGACTGGTTGCGTCCCGCAGGCAGCGCGCCTCGTGCATCATGGCGATCAGGACCTCGACGTGGCGCGCCACCGAGTAGGCCGCCATACGGCTTTCTCGCTGTGCGTTCAGGTCCAGTTCGATGTCCATCAGCAGGCGCAATGCCGTGTCATGGGTCAGATTCGAAAGATCGCCAAGATGGCGCTCCAGATGAGGCGTGCGCCGGTAATCAGCGGTGCCGATCCGGGCGGCGTTGATCAGAAGGCGCGGGCGCTTCAATGTGCTGAGTGTCTGCAGAAGATCCGTCATGGCATGGTACCTCGCATGTCAATTCAGGCGATCATGACACAACTCTAGATAGTGTTGCGTGATGTGAGAAATCACCGCACGGTTGTGTATTTTTTCGTTAATGAATTGGAAACAATGGTTGAAGTCATGAATTCTTGTTAACGGATTGGTAACTTTTTCGCGTATAGGTTGTATTCGTGGTGGTGGCACAGGGGAAGATCACAGGACCCCGGCCTGTCCTATGGGTCGGGTGACGGAGGTGAAGGATGAAGGACGGCGTCACGGCGGCGTGGTCGGTGCACCAGGAACGATCCTGGGTGCCGCAGGCCGCTTACCACTACATCGCACACACAGAATGGGGCGCCTCGATCCGGGGTCTTGCACGACACGCCGGGTGTCACGCGTCCACCATTTCCAGACAGGTGCGTGCCTTCGAGTCCCGGCGGGACGATCCGCTGGTCGATGAGGCCTTGCGCCGCCTCGGCACCTCTCTGGACCCTGTCCCCACCGCCGATACAGCTTTGCCCGAAGAGATCAGTCCGATCCAGAAGGAGACGGATATGACCGCTTTGCGAAAGACAGAGACCTGCAACACCCTGTCCGATGTGACCGACACGCGCCTGAAACAGGACGCGCGCCGGATCTTGCGGCGGCTGTGCGAAACCGGGGCAGTTCTGGCCGTGGCCACGGATATGGACAAGGCCGTCGTGGTGCGCGACACCGATGCGGGATCGCATCGCACCGCAGTCGTTGATCGTGACGTGGCCGAGGCGATGGCGCTGAAAAACTGGATTTCCTGTAGTCAGCCCGGACGCATTTCGCGCTATGCGCTGACCGGGGCGGGCCGGGTGGCGCTGGAACAACTGTTGCGCGATCCGGAGACCGCGCCGGACAGCTTTGCCGAAACCGAAGGCGCGTTTCTGGGCGACACATCACAGGATGCGTCCTCGGGGCAACCCCGCCGCAAACGCTACGGACTGGCGGAATCACCGCTGATCCTTCTGGCGCGGCGCCGCAACCGGGACGGCACGCATTTTCTGTCCGACACGCTTGTCCGCGCAGGTGAACGCCTGC
Source organism: Pseudomonadota bacterium (assembly GCA_039028815.1). Taxonomy (GTDB): domain Bacteria; phylum Pseudomonadota; class Alphaproteobacteria; order Rhodobacterales; family Rhodobacteraceae; genus Roseovarius. Next base: position 9,595 of record JBCCHI010000052.1, on the reverse strand, counting down.
GCGAAGACTTTGAAATGGCGCAGGTCAGCGTGGCGCCCCTGGCGGGCTGGGATCAGGTGCTCGCTGAGGCCGGTGACGCGGCGGATCTTGCGCCCTGCACCCTCGCCGCACGCGAGCGGGTCCGGGATGCGCTGCAGGAACTGGGGCCCGGTCTGGGCGATGTGACCCTGCGCTGTTGCTGTTTTCTGGAAGGACTGGAAACCGCGGAAAAACGCATGGGCTGGTCGGCGCGGTCCGGCAAGATCGTTCTGCGCATCGCACTGCAGCGGCTGAAACGGCACTACGATGACAGGGGTGACGCGGCGAGCATGATGGGATGACCGCCGCGTGCCGAAAGCTCTTGGAAAATCAGTACGGTGGGAACTCGTGACGCAGAGGACCGCCTGAACCGCGGGCATTCCGGGAACTGGTACAACCCACCTGAAGGCTGTATACAGCTCACAGGTTACCAAACTCTTGGCGAGGACATACACGGTGCGTGATCTGAAGATCCCTCAGGACCGGCATCCCGAGAAAGCCCACAAACCGGACAAGGCCCAGCCGCGCAAGCCGGACTGGATTCGCGTCAAGGCGCCGACCAGCGCCGGATATCGCGAAACGGCCAGGATCATGCGCGACAACAATCTGGTGACGGTCTGCGAAGAGGCGGGATGCCCCAACGCCGGGGAATGCTGGAGCCAGGGCCACGCCACGATGATGATCATGGGAGAGATCTGCACACGGGGCTGCACGTTCTGCAACATCGCCACCGGAAAACCGGAGGGGCTGGACGCGTTCGAACCCGGCCGCGTCGCCCATGCGGTGCAGAAACTCGGCCTCAATCACGTGGTGATCACCAGCGTCGACCGGGACGATCTTGCGGATGGCGGGGCAGAGCATTTCGCGCAGACCATTCGGGCGGTGCGCCATCGCGCGCCCGACACGACGATTGAAATCCTGACGCCCGACTTCATCAAGTCGGAGGCCGGCGCACTGGAAGTGGTGGTCGCGTCCAAGCCCGATGTGTTCAATCACAATCTGGAGACGGTACCGGGGCTGTATCCCGGCGTGCGGCCGGGTGCGCGTTATTTTCATTCTTTGCGCCTGCTGCAGCGTGTGAAAGAGCTTGATCCCGAGATTTTCACCAAGTCGGGGATCATGGTCGGGCTGGGAGAGGACAAACAGTCGGTCCATCAGGTGATGGACGACATGCGGGCGGCCGATATCGACTTTCTGACCATCGGACAATATCTGCAGCCGACCCCCAAACATCATGCCGTGGCGCGTTTCGTGCATCCTGACGAGTTCGCGGCCTATGAACGCGCGGCCTACGGCAAGGGCTTTCTCATGGTGTCGGCCACGCCGCTGACGCGATCTTCGTATCATGCGGGCGACGATTTCGCGAAACTGCGCGCGGCACGCCTGTCCAGGCTGGCGAAAGCCTGAGCGCGCCGCGATCCGACGCGCATGCGGGGCCGGGTGCGGGGCACCTGTCACGATCAGACCGGGGCCGGGACAAACCGCCGTCGGCCCCGGGCGGGTTGATCCGGGGGCAGGATGATCCGGAAACGGCCGGGCCAGGCGTGCCGGCACAAAAAAGGAAACGCCGCCCGAAGGCGGCGCACCTGATACGCGTTCTGTGAGTGTTGTCTTCTACCGGCCCCAGCTGCGGACGGGGCCACAATCCATATGTACGAAGTTGGATCCTGAATATCGTCCGACCCCGCCACCGCGGCACGCCACGGCCGCCCGATACATCTGACTGACAGAGCGCGAATTCAACCGCAGATCCGCCGCTTCGCCTTTCATGTGTCGGGAATTCTTGGCCACGCCGCGCCCTTTGGCGCGCAGCATGGCGTTGGTCTTCGGAGACCGGTACCCGGACAACAGCATGTAGGGTTCCCGGACATCCAGAAGATTGTGGGAGGCGGCCATGATGTCCACCGTGCGCAGATCTATCGAGTGAACATCGTTCGTGCGCCAGTCGCGCATGAACAGCTTCACCTCTTTAACCGCGTCTTTGATATAATGGCCCTCAATCCAGTAGATTGTATCGATCCGCTCACCAGTGCGAGGTGACATCATACGCAGTCGTCGTATGTCACCAGCCCCGCGCAGGAAGCCGGCCGCGTTCGAGAATGTAGGAGCCGCCGTGAGTGTTGTTGCCGCGAACGCACCGAGGATGCCTCGGCGCGTGATGCCCGATAGATTGTTATTTGCCATGTATTTAGCGCTCGTCCCGTCGCTTACCTGTAATCCCGCTTAACGGTGCGGGTTGTGCCATCTCATCCCCAGATGCACCGTTCTTATGGCATATAGAGAATCGGTTACCAAGGGGTGAAGGACCGGCCGGATCGGCGATCAAGCATTTTCGGCAATTTTTTGCGCAAAAAGTGATGTTTTCACCCGCAAAGTACGAAATTCCGGACCGGAGGCGCGACGGCAACACGTCACATCACGAGAAAATTTTGCATTGATTTCAATTGTGATTGGACAAGGTCACGCATCGAGGCGCATCCTTGGGTTGTATACTTGATTGGATAACGAGGCTTTTCATGCTGGTGCGCGCGCGCGGTTTTTTCCTGACCCCTCCCTCTGGCCGGCACGCCCGACGCGTGTGTCTTGCATGGCTGGCGTGTGTTGCGGCCCTCTTGCTGACAATGAGTGCGCCCGCTCAGGCGCAGGTCCGGTCGATGGCGTTCAAGCAGGCAATGGCCGAGGCCGCAGCGTCGGATCGTGATCTGGCCGCTTTCTACAGGGCGCGCGACTATGCCCCGCTCTGGGTTGACGGGGCTGTCGGGCAGGCGCGCCGTCAGGCCCTGTTCGAGGCGTTCGATCGTGCGCCGCTGCACGGTCTGCCCGCGTCGCGCTATCCTGCCGATGCCTTGTACGACACCCTGCGGGAGGCCCGCACCGCGCGCGATCTGGGGTTTGCGGAGGTCGCGCTGTCGCGCGGGTTCCTGCGCCTTGCCCATGACATGCAGTCCGGTCTGCTGAACCCGTCCGAGGTTGTCGGCGCGATCAAGCGCGAGCGTGCGCCCGGCGCCACCCAGGACCTGCTGTCGGGTCTGTCGGCCGCAGAGCCCAACGCGTATATGCGCCGCCTGGCGCCGCAAACGCCGGAATACCGCCGGCTTCTGAAGGCGCGGCTCGATCTTGAGGGTGTGATCGCCGCGGGGGGCTGGGGAGATGCCGTTCCCGGACAGGCCGTGAACCCCGGAGACACCGGCGCGCGCGTCATCGTGCTGCGCAACCGGCTGATTGCCATGGGGTATCTCGACCGGACGGCCTCGGCAGAGTTTGACCGCCACCTGCAGGCCGCGGTGCGCCGGTTTCAGGTCGCGCATGGTCTTGAAGCCGACGGCGTTGCCGGGCGCGGCACGCTTGACCAGATCAACGTGACACCCGAAGCGCGCCTGCAATCGGTGCATGTGGCGCTGGAACGCGAGCGCTGGCTGAACAAGGCAGACGGTCAGCAGACGCGCCAGATACGTGTCAATCTGACGGATTTCACCGCCCGCGTTCTGGACAAGGGCGTGGAAACATTCCGCACGCGTGCGGTTGTCGGCAAGGACACGAAAGGCCGGCGCAGCCCGGAATTTTCCGACGAGATGGAGTTCATGGTGATCAATCCGACATGGCATGTGCCACGTTCGATCGCCGTCAAAGAGTATCTGCCGAAACTGCGGCGCAACCGCTATGCGGTCGGGCATCTGAAGATGGTCAACAGCCGGGGTCAGGTGGTCAGCCGTGACCGGATCAACTTCAGCGCCTACGGTGCGCGCAGTTTTCCTTATGCGATGAAGCAGCCGCCGTCAGACAACAATGCGCTTGGGCTGGTGAAGTTCATGTTCCCGAACCAGTACAACATTTACCTGCACGACACGCCGCACAAGGATCTCTTTACGCACGAAACGCGCGCCTACAGCCACGGGTGTATCCGGCTCGCCGATCCGTTTGGTTTTGCCTATCATCTGCTCGCCCGGCAGGAAGCGGACCCGAAGGGCTTTTTTCACACGGCGCTTGATACAGGCAGCGAAACCAAGGTGATGCTGGATATCAAGATACCGGTGCACATCATCTATCGCACGGCCTTCACCGATGCGAAAACCGGGATCCAGTATCGCCGCGACGTCTATGGGCGCGATGCGGTGATTTGGCAGGCGCTGCGCGATGCGGGGGTTTCGCTGACGCCGTATCAAGGATAAACGACCCCAAAACCGGGGGTCGCATGGGTTACACGATTCAACAGATTGCCGAAGCTCTGGGCATGGAGATGGCCGGGAATGCGGCGTTGCGCGTCGACGCGGCGCGCGAGCCAAAGGATGCGCAGCCCGACGATCTGGCTCTGGCGATGAAGGCGGACTATGCCGAAGACCTGCAAAACGGAGCCGCCCGCGCGGCGATGCTGTGGGATGGCGCGGACTGGCGGCAGCTGGGTCTGGAGGCCGCGATCTTTGTGCCGCGCCCGCGGTTTGCGCTGGCGGGCCTGACCCGGATGTTCGATGCCGGGCAGGGCTGGGCGCCGGGGATTCATCGCTCTGCCGTGGTCGATGACAGCGCCGAACTGGGGGCGGATGTCTCTGTCGGTCCGCTGGCGGTGATCGGGCCGGGCGCCCGAATCGGTGACGGATCCACAATTGGCCCGCAGGCTTATATCGGTACGGATGTCGTCATCGGGCGGGATGCGCTGGTGCGGGAAGGCGCGCGGATCTGCGCGCGCGTCGTGATCGGAGACAGATTTATCGCCCAGCCAAACGCCGTGGTGGGCGGAGACGGCTTTTCCTATGTCACCCCCGAAGTGTCGGGGGCAGAGCGTGTGCGCGAGACCCTTGGCGACCAGGGCGAGATCAAATCGCAGGTTTACGACCGGATTCACAGCCTCGGCGCTGTCCGGCTGGGAGATGACGTCGAAGTCGGCAGCCTGAGCGCGGTGGACCGCGGGACAATCCGCGACACCGTGGTCGGCAACGGCAGCAAGATCGACAACCTTGTGCAGGTCGGCCACAACTGCGTCATCGGCGACAACTCGCTTCTGTGCGGCCTTGTCGGGCTGGCCGGCTCCGTCACCGTGGGCAACAACGTGATACTCGCGGGGCAGACCGGCGTGGCCGATAACGTGTTTATTGGCGATAACGTGATCACGGGCGGCGCGACCACGGTACTCAGCAACATCCCGGCCGGGCGCGTGATGCTGGGATATCCGGCCATGAAGATGGAAACCGCGATGGATGTCTTCAAAGGACTGCGCCGGCTCAAACGGCTGTTTGCCGATGTCGACCGGCTGAAGTCATCCGCCGGGCCATCCGCGGGCTCTGATGCGAAAGCGACGGATTGACGTGAAGACAGCACGGCAGCGGCTTTCCCTGAAGGACAAAACGCTCTACACACTCTGCCGGACAGGGTGCGACATAAGAGGGTCAGGGGCATGGACATCAAAACCCGTGTCATAGAAATCGTGGCCGAGCAGGCCGTGCTGGAGCCGTCTGACATCACGATGGACAGCACGCTTGAGGATCTGGGCATCGACAGTCTGGGACTGGTCGAGAGCATTTTCGCCATAGAAGAGGCGTTCGACATATCCGTACCCTTCAACGCCAACGCGCCGCAGGACAGCGCGTTCGACATCTCGACAGTGGCCTCGATCGTGGCCGGAATCGAGACGCTGGTGGCGGATCAGAAAGGGTGAAGCGGGTCGTCATTACCGGCGCGGGGACAATCAACGCCCTTGGCCAGACGGTGCCCGAAACCCTGGAGGCGATGCGTGAAGGCCGCTGCGGGATCGGCCCGCTGGACTTTCAGGATGTCGAGCGTCTGTCGATCCGGATCGGCGGGCAGGTCCGGGGCTATGAGCCGGACGAAGTGTTCAACCGCCAGCAACTGTCGCTCTATGACAGGTTTACGCAATTCACGCTGATTGCCGCGCGCGAGGCGATTGCCCAGGCCGGGCTGTCGTTTTCAGGAGAGCTTGCGGCGCGGGCGGGCGTCGTTCTGGGCAATTCCGGCGGTGGCATGACGACGCTCGACGAGAATTACCGCTCGGTTTACGAGGATGGCAAGAACCGGGTGCATCCCTTTGTGGTGCCCAAGCTGATGAACAATGCCGCGGCCAGCCATGTGTCGATGGAATTCAATCTGAAGGGGCCGGCCTTTACCGTCTCGACGGCCTGCGCGTCGTCCAATCACGCGATGGCGCAGGCCTTTCAGATGGTGCATGGCGGTGCCAGCCCTGTGATGATCACGGGCGGATCGGAATCCATGCTGTGCTTTGGCGGGGTCAAGGCGTGGGAGGGATTGCGGGTGATGTCCAAGGATGGATGCCGTCCGTTTTCAGCCAATCGCAATGGTATGGTGCAGGGCGAGGGCGCCGGGGTGTTCGTCTTTGAGGAGCTTGAGCACGCGACACAGCGCGGCGCCGATATCCTGGCCGAAGTGGCGGGGTTCGCCATGAGTTCCGACGCAGCCGATATCGTCATGCCGTCCAAGAACGGCGCGGCGCGTGCCATTCGCGGGGCGTTGCGCGATGCGCGGATCAATCCCGACCGTGTCGGCTATATCAATGCGCATGGCACCGGGACCGCGGCAAATGACAAAACCGAAAGCGCGGCGGTGGCCGATGTGTTCGGGGCGCATGCAGACCGGCTGATGATCTCGTCCACCAAGTCGATGCACGGCCATCTGATCGGGGGCACCGGCGCGGTCGAATTGCTGGCCTGTATCATGGCGTTGCGCGATGGTGTTGTCGCGCCGACCATTGGCTATGAAGAGCCCGACCCGGAATGCGCGCTGGATGTCGTGCCGAACGTGGCCCGCGAGGCGAATGTCGAGGTTGCGCTGTCCAACGCCTTCGCCTTTGGCGGGTTGAACGCGGTACTTGCGCTGAGACGTTTTGCCTGACGGGGTGCGCAGCGCCGTCCGGGTGGCGCCACGAGCGCCTTTTGCGGCCGGAGGCGGGGCTAAACCCTTTCGCCCTTACCCTGAAACATCAGCTGAAGGTGAAAGGCGCGCAGCATTGGGACGATGCGCTGTGTTGCACGACACTCAGTAAGTCAGGTCTGTCGCGAAACGCTGCCGCGCGCGGGCGCACCCGCCCAGGGCGCCGGGGGCACAGGCCAGCCACCACAGGCCAGTCCTCACGGGCCGCATCCTCGGCAAACCAGGCGCGCACCCCCCGCCCGCGGCCTTCATCTTTCCTCAAATACGCCCGGGGAGCGCGGGGGCTGGCCCCTTGCAAAGACACCAAAACCTTTCGCCTTTACCCAGAAACAACAACCGAAGGCGGAAAGCGCGCAGCATAGGGACGCTTTGAAACCCGTGCGCAGTGGCGCCGTTTGATTTTTCGGTGATGACGACAGCAGGACAGAGCGCCTGCGCCCCGCGCGGCGTGCGGTCTAGTCGTGACATGAAAATGCCGCACCGGTCACTCCGGCGTGGACGCGTGGATCAGAACCAGCCCTGTACGCTGCGTGACGCGCCGGCGAGATCCTCGCCGATCCCCTCCACGGTGCCACACCCTGCCAGGGCCGCCGCGATCAGAACCAGTATCGCTGCCTGTTTCATGTTTCTTGCCTCTGCTCTTGCCGGTCTTTCCGACCGGTCTTCAGCCTTTATTCCGGTACCATCCACCAGACGTCAGGAAGAAAGCCCGTCCTGTCGCCATAGATCGGCACGCGGTCCACAGGATAGGTCAGCTCGGCCAGATGGGCAATGCGACCCACGGAATATTGATGAATCGGAATGACATAGCGGCCCGAAATCAACACCCGGTCCAGAGCCCGCACAGCGGCCACGAACTGCTCCTGGGTTTCAGACGACAGCATCGCGTCGATCATGGCATCCACCGCGCCGGACGCCACGCCCATCAGATTGCGCCCGCCCGGCTGGTCGGCGGTGTCCGAGCCCCAGTACAGGCGTTGTTCGTTTCCCGGGCTGAGCGACAGATCGCGACGAAAGAACGTGATATCGAAATCATAGTCGCGCTCGCGTTCGCCGTATTGCGCCGAATCCACCGTCTGAACGTTCAGAGTGATGCCCAGTCGCAAAAGCGCCTGGGCAAAGAGCGTCATGTAGGTCGATGCATCCGCCAGCAGCGCATCGTTGCGCAACAGCGCGGTCAGGACCATGGGCGCGCCGGTACTGTCGGTCAGAACGCCCTCCTGCACGGTCCAGCCTGCCTCTTCCAGGATCGCGGCCGCCTTGCGGATATTGCCGCGATTGCGTGCCGTGCCGTCGCCCACCGGCAGCGTGTAGCCATCCAGCGCACCGGGAAGCAGCGTGTCCTCGAACGGGGTCAGCAGATCGCGCACGCGCCCCTCTGCGGGGCCGTCCTGCATCGCCAGTTCCGAGCCGCCGAAATAGGACGTGATACGGGGTTGCCGGCTGCCGGTGACCGTGTCGTTCATGAACTCGAAGTTAAAGGCCAGCAGCAGCGCTTCGCGCACGCGCCAGTCGTCAAGCGGGGCGCGCCGGGTGTTCATGACAAACCCGGTCATGCCCGACGGTCTGCTGTGCGGGATCTCCGACAGGACAATCTCGCCGGCGCGCACGGCCGGGATGTCATATTGCGTGGCCCAGGCTTCGGCGTTGCGTTCGCGCACAAAGGACAGCGCCTGCGCCTTGAACGCCTCTTTCAGCACGGCGTCATCGCCAAAGTAGTCAATCTGGATCTCGTCGAAATTATGCGTGCCCTGGCGCAACGGCAGATCGGCGCCCCAGTAGTCGGGGTTGCGGCGCAGTCGCAGATAGCGGCCTGTGTCGAAGTCATCCACAACATAGGGAGCGCTGCCCAGCGGCGCTTCGGTCGGGGGCGCGTCGGCAAAGTCGCGCCCCTCCCATTGCGCGCGCTTGAGGATCGGACGCAACCCCGCGATCAGGGCGAGTTCGCGGTCGGGTTTGTTGAAGGTCAGCCGCACGCTGCGCGGACCGGTCGCCTCGATGCTGTCGACCGCATTCCAGAACCCGCGGTAACGCAGATTGCCCTCTTCGCCCAGCGTCTTGTAGGACCAGATCACATCGTCCACGGTCACCGGACTGCCATCGGAAAAGCGCGCCTCGGGACGCAGCGTGAACTCGACCCATTCCCGATTCGGTCCCGTCTCGACCGATTCGGCCAGCAGCCCGTACAACGTGAAGGGTTCGTCCCATGACCGGCCCATGAGCGACTCATGCGTCAGAAAGCGCAGCTGCCAGGGTGGCGTGCCCTTTTGCGTGTAGGGGTTGAGCGTGTCAAAGCGCCCCACGTTGCCGACAACCACCCGACCGCCCTTGGGCGCATCGGGATTGGCATAGGGCAACGACACGAAATCTGGTGGCAGGGCAGGGGTCCCATACATAGCTATGCCATGTTCGGGCCCGGCCCATCCCGCGCAGGGCAGGCACAGCGCTGCAAAAACCCAGGCGCGCACTACAGAGGTTCGGCCGGATCCGGCGAAAAATACTGGTCTCATTTGGGCAACAATCCTGCTCAGCCCTTCGTTTTCTGAGACAGAGCGTAAGTATGGATTTACGTATTTTCAAACTTTTAGCTTGGATCACTCGGTCACATTGCTTATAAAGGAGTCACTGCTCGATAGGTTTCTTGCCTGTATGAAACCTGCCTCAATAACTTAACGCCGGC
>JBCCHI010000051.1:0-24608 GCA_039028815.1 Pseudomonadota bacterium | reverse complement strand
TTTCTGAGACAGAGCGTAAGTATGGATTTACGTATTTTCAAACTTTTAGCTTGGATCACTCGGTCACATTGCTTATAAAGGAGTCACTGCTCGATAGGTTTCTTGCCTGTATGAAACCTGCCTCAATAACTTAACGCCGGCTTCGTGCCGGCGTTTTTTTTGGCTGAATGACCGGGCTTTTGCAACAGACGCGGCGGTTCCGTGCCACGGCTGCGGCGGTGCAGCAAAGTTGCAATTCCAGTTTTTCCGGAAACACGTTACGCACAGGGAAAACAGAAGGAGCTGGGCATGTCGCTCAAGGGAAAAACGGCCGTCGTGACGGGATCGACCTCTGGCATCGGGTTTGGCATCGCCCGGGCGCTTGCACACGAGGGGGCCGATGTGGTTCTGAACGGCCGCGTCGAACGGGACGCGTGTCACGAGTGCGTGCAAAAGATCGAGGCCGAGACCGGCGTGAGCGCGCGGTTCGTTGCCGCCGATATGTCCGATCCGGAGGCGTGCCGCCGGCTGATCGCCGAGGCCGGCGCCTGCGACATTCTGGTCAACAATGCCGGGATTCAGCATGTCGCCGCAGTGCACGAGTTTGAGGTGGACAAGTGGAACCAGGTGATCGCGATCAACCTCAGCTCTGCTTTTCACACCACCGCCGCCGCCCTGCCGCTGATGCGCCGGGCAGGCTGGGGCCGGGTGGTGAACATTGCCAGCGCACACGGATTGACGGCCAGCCCGTTCAAGGCAGCCTACGTGTCGGCCAAGCACGGAATGGTGGGTCTGACCAAGGTGGTCGCACTGGAAACCGCGGAAGAGCCGATCACCGCAAATGCGGTCTGCCCCGGCTACGTGATGACACCGCTTGTCGAAAAGCAGATCCCGGACACGATGCGCGAATACGACATGAGCCGGGAGGACGTGATCCGGAACGTTCTGCTGGAACGTCAGCCCTCGAAGCAGATGGCGACGATCGAACAGATGGGCGGCACCGTCGTCTTCCTGTGCTCAGGGGCGGCAGACCAGATCACCGGCACGACGATCAGCGTCGATGGCGGCTGGACCGCGCTGTAGCCCGGGGGCGGGTGCGAACGAGGGGCGGGACGATGAGCAAACGCATCAACCTGGCGCTGCAGGGGGGTGGCGCGCATGGCGCATTCACCTGGGGGGTTCTGGACCGGCTTCTGGAAGACGAAAGACTGGAGATTGCAGGCATTTCAGGGACTTCTGCGGGGGCGCTGAACGGTGCTGCGCTGAAATCCGGCTGGTTGCGCGCCGGCAATCAGGGGGCCAGAGACGCTCTGGACTGGCTGTGGCGACAGGTCGGTGCGATCGACGACATGCGCCTGCCCGGATGGATGCAGGCGGGTCTGCCGGACATGGCCCTGATCAGCAACGCCATCGAGCTGTCACCACATTACATCCTGAGCGACGCGATGAGCCGCGCGGTGTCCCCCTATGCGTACGGGCCGTTCTACCGCAATCCTCTTGCCCCGATCGTCGATGCCTTTGCCTATGCGCGGGTCTGCGCCGAACAGGGTCCGGCGTTTTTCGTCGGCGCAACGAACGTGCACACCGGCAAGATCCGCGTTTTCACGCGTGACGAGATCACCACCGACGCCCTGCTGGCCTCAGCCTGCCTGCCGACGCTGTTCCAGGCCATCGAGATAGATGGCGCCTATTACTGGGATGGCGGATACAGCGGCAATCCGGCGCTTTATCCCCTCTTTTCAAAGGCGTTGCCAGACGACATCGTGATCGTGAACATCAACCCGATGCAGCGGCGCGAAGTGCCGCGCACGCCGCAGGACATTCACAACCGGATCAACGAGATCAGCTTTAACGCGTCGCTTTTGCGCGAATTGCGCGCCATCAAGTTCGCGCAGGAATTGCTGGACAGCCACAAGCTGGACGCGGGGGTGATGAAACGCGTGCGGGTGCACATGATCGCCGATGACGCGCTGATGAGCGATCTTTCGGTGGCCACCAAGACCGTGCCCACGCCGCTGGTTCTGAACCGTCTGAAGGCGGCCGGACGCGCCGCCGCGGCGGCGTTTCTGAACGACCATTTCGAGGATCTGGGGGTGCGGGACAGCGTGGACCTGGCGGCGATGTTCGGATGAGCGCCGGTGCGTGCGGGCTCTTGTCGGGGGCGCGACAAGACCCGCGCCGGACGCGCCGTTGTCGGGACGGGAATGAGTATTTTCGGAAACATGAAGACCGGACGGGGCAACCGACCGGGCGGGGCGCAACCGGGTGCGGGGCTCAGGCCGCGTCGCGGTCCGTCGTTGCGGCGCCGTTGCCGTTCTGGCCGGGATACACCAGGCCCGCCGAGATCACCAGTTTGGCGGCATCCTCGATGCTCATGTCGAGTTCCACCACATCCTCGCGCGGAAAGAACAACAGAAACCCCGAGGTCGGGTTCGGCGTGGTGGGCACGAAGACGCTGACCATGTCACCGGAATGACCCGAGCGTTCCAGCACCTCGCCCTTGGTGGTGGTGGAGATGAAGCCGATCGCCCAGATGCCCCGGCGGGGATACTGGATCAGGCAGGCCTTTTCGAAGCTGCGCTCGGACTGGGCGAAGACGGTTTCAGCGATCTGCTTGACCCCGTTGTAGATCGAGCGGACGATCGGCATCCGGTCCACCAGGCTTTCGGCCCAGCTGATCAGGGAGCGGCCGATCAGGCCCTTGGCGACCCAGCCCACGAACAGCGTGAAGAGCAGGAAGACAATCACGCCGAGGCCACGGATATTGATCGTCACCCATCCCGGATCGGTGGGCCATTCATGGCCGAGGATCAGGCGATTGACCAGATATTCCGGCTGATAGGACTGAGGCACGAAGGGCAGCACGAAGCCGTCGACCCAGCCGATCAGAGACCAGATCAGCCAGACCGTCAGACCCACGGGCGCGATCACCACGATGCCGGTCAGAAAGCTGGCGCGCAATCCGGAGAACCGTCGCAATTTCTTGCCTGGGGCGGGGGGCTCGTCGAACGGGGTCGTCATCTGGGCGTCTTGATCAAGGCGGGCGCGTCCGGCTTTTGAAGGGCAACTGAGGGGTATCTATGCGCAAGCTGTCCCGGTCACAATGAATTTGCGCAAATTCGGGTCAATGCCGGGTCAGGCGGCCAGCGAAAGCGCTATTTTGGCGGCAAGACCCGCGTTGTTTTCAACCAATGCGATATTTGTGCTCAGGGTGCGGCCCCCGGACAGCACGCGCAGCCGCGCCAGAACGGCGGGGGTGACCGCCTTGCCGGTGATGGCCTGCGCGCGGACCTCTGCGGTGGCCTGCGCGATCAGCGGCGCGAGCTGGTCACGGGGGATGTGGTGCGCGGCGGGCACCGGATTGGCGACAAGCTGTCCGCCGGGCAGGCCGAGGGCGGCGCGCATGCGGTGGGCGCGGGCGATGTCCGCGGCGCTGTCGAGCCTGAGCGGCGCGCGAAGACCCGAGCGTGCGGACCAGAAGGCAGGCAGCTCATCCTGTCCGAACGCAATCACCGGCACGCCGAGCGTTTCCAGAACTTCCAGCGTCCCGGGCAGATCCAGGATTGCCTTTGCCCCGGCGCTGACCACGGTCACGGGGGTCCGGGCGAGTTCGTGAAGATCGGCGGAGATGTCAAAGCTCTGTTCTGCGCCGGGATGCACGCCACCGATGCCGCCTGTGGCAAAGACCGCGATCCCCGCTGCACGTGCCGCGATCATGGTGGCGGCGACCGTGGTGGCACCGGTGCCGCCGGTGGCCAGGCAGACGGCCAGATCCGCGCGGCTGAGCTTGGCCACGGCCGGCGCGCGGGCCAGCGCGTCCAGCTCTGCCGGTGTGAGGCCGATGCACAGCCTGCCCTCCAGCACCGCGATGGTGGCCGGGGTAACGCCGTCACGACGCAGCACCTCTTCGAGCCGCTGCGCGGTCTGCAGGTTCTCGGGCGCCGGCAGACCATGCGTGATGATCGTGCTTTCCAGCGCCACGATGGGGCGGCCGGTCTCGCGGGCCCGGGCGACTTCGGGCGCATATCTGAGCGGCAACCCGGTCATCAGGCGCGATCCGCGCACAGGGCATGCGGCGGCGCGTCGGGATGGCAGGGGCCGGGTCGCGGGGCAGGGCGGGCGTGTGCGGTGCCAGACATGCACCCGTTGTGACCCGGATCGGTTCGGGTGCGCAACCGGGAGGTGGCTTTTCTCCCGGCGTCGCGCGCCCTAGACTGGCAGGGCCGGATTTGTCAGGACACGCGCCACACGATGCCTCGTTTCACCCTCCTTCTGCTGGGCCTTCTGTGTTGCGCGGCCATCGCGGCCAACATTCCGCGCGCTCTGATTCACGGAACCACGCCGGAGGCGCGCCGATCAGACGTGTTTTCGGCCTTTGTCACGCTGAGCGCCGAGCCGGGGTCGGAGGCGATACCGTTCCTGACCACCTGGGCCGAGGTGACCGGACAGACGGCGCGCCTGCACAGGCAGAGGCTGGCGCATGTGCATCCGGCCCTTCTAACGCGATACGCCGAAGCGGCGGGCCTGCGCCCGGAGGCGCTGCGAACGGTTCTGGAGGACCCCGACGAGGTCACGCCCTTCGATCTGTCGGGTGCGGTGTTTCCGGTGCCGGCCTTCGATTTCGACGGTGTGAGCGGACCCTGGGCGTGGGGCGTGGCGCAGCTGGCCGAGGATCCGCGCGCGCCGGTCCTTGCCGGGCTGGCCTGGTGCGGGATCTGGATTGTGTTCTGGACCGACGCGGACTGGTATTATGCGCCGATCGGAACAGCTGATCTGACCGGCCTTCTGGTCGACGCTGTGCCGGAGCTGTCGGAGGTGCCGTTTGATGCCATGCCGGGCTGTACATCTGATGACTAGAGCGTTGGCCCTGCCAGTCGTGCTGATCTGGTTGTCGGGGCCGGCACCGGCACAGACTTGCGGCTGGGTGGAGGCGCTGGTGTCCGGGCAGGTGTCGCCGGACATGGCGGAGGGCGCGGTCTGCACCACGGAGGATCAGATCGTGTGCCGGTGGGACTTTGCGTATCGCGCGACCGCCGCCGGGGCGCTCTTCGACACCTTGTCGGAGACGCTGTCGGCCTGCCTTGATCCCGCGGACGCGCCCGCGGCGCCGGTCAACCACCCGGACAGTTACGCACAGCGGCAGTACAGGGCCGCGCAGACAGCGGTGTCGGTCGCGCTCAAGGACAAGGCGGGGCTGGACAAGAGTTTTGTTTTTCTGCGCGTTGACCGGGAGTGAATTGTGCGGCATCCGGGGGCTTGCGCCGGCGCGGCGGGCGCACTATACGGCGCGTCAGAAATCACAGGCGCGGGCGGGCGCTGCCGGGGAGACATCCCGGCCGTGTCCACCGGTTGAGGCTTTGCCTCTCATCCCGCGCCGAGGGAAAAACCGGAAAGGATACTACGCACATGGCTCTTCCCGAGTTCTCTTTGCGCCAGCTGCTGGAAGCGGGCGTACACTTTGGCCACCAGACGCAGCGCTGGAACCCGCGCATGGCGGAGTTCATCTATGGCGCGCGCAACGGCATCCATATCATCGACCTGACCCAGACCGTTCCGATGCTGGATGCGGCGTTGAACGCCGTGCGCGAGACGGTCGCCAAGGGCGGGCGTGTGCTGTTCGTGGGCACCAAGCGGCAGGCGAGCGTGCCGGTTTCGGACGCGGCCGAGAAATGCGCGCAGTATTTCATGAATCACCGCTGGCTGGGCGGCACGCTGACCAACTGGCAGACCGTGTCGCAGTCGATCAAGCGGCTGAACGAGATCGACGAGATCATGGGCGCGGGCGCCGAGGGCCTGACCAAGAAAGAGCGGCTGGGGCTGGAGCGCGATCAGTCCAAGCTGCAAGCCTCGCTGGGCGGCATCCGCGAGATGGGTGGCACGCCGGATCTGCTGTTCGTGATCGACGTCAAGAAAGAGGCGCTGGCGGTGGCCGAGGCCAACAAGCTGGGCATTCCCGTCGTGGCTGTGGTGGACACCAACTGCTCGCCCGACGGGATCGATTACATTATTCCCGGCAATGACGACGCGGCACGCGCGATCGCGCTTTACTGCGATCTGGCCGCGCGGGCGGCGCTGGACGGCATGTCGGCGCAGATGGATGCGGCCGGTGTCGATGTCGGTGCGATGGCGGAGAGCCCGGTGGAAGAGGCTCTGGCCGAAGAGCCCGCGCCCGACACAGCTGCGGCGGCCGAGTCCGGGACCGATGCGGATGCGGCCTCTGATACGCAGGCCGCGCCGGCGGACGGCTGAGCCACACCCGATCTGTCACCCGAGTGACATGGTCCGCGGGGTCGCCCGCGGCACCTCAATGACCCACAGGACGACCCAGAGGAGAGCCACGATGGCGATCACAGCTGCATTTGTGAAAGAGCTGCGCGACAAGACCGGCGCGGGGATGATGGACGCCAAGAAGGCGCTGACCGAAACCGCAGGCGACATGGAGGCGGCGGTCGACTGGCTGCGCACCAAGGGGCTGGCGAAGGCGGCCAAGAAATCCGGCCGCACGGCGGCGGAGGGTCTTGTCGCGGTGGTCGTTGCGGGCACCAAAGGCGTTGCGGTGGAGGTCAATTCCGAGACCGATTTCGTGGCGAAGAATGCCGACTTCCAGACCATGGTGGCCGGTGTGGCCAAGGTTGCGCTGACGGTCGAGGATACAGAGGCGCTGCTGGCTTCGGACATGGGCGGCAAACCCGTGCAGGAGGTGCTGACCGACAAGATCGCGACGATCGGCGAAAACATGTCGATCCGGCGCATGGCGTCCATCGAAGGGCAGATGGTCGTGTCTTACGTGCACAACGCGGTCGCCGATGGCATGGGCAAAATCGGCGTTCTGGTGGCCATGACCGGCGGGACCGAGGCGTTCGGCAAACAGGTGGCGATGCACATTGCGGCCACCAATCCGGCCGCGCTGAACGAGGCGCGTCTTGACCCGGGAGTTGTCGAGAAAGAGCGTCAGGTCCAGATCGACATCGCACGCGAATCCGGCAAGCCCGAGGCGGTGATCGAGAAGATGATCGACGGCCGGATGAAAAAGTACATGTCCGAGGTCACGCTGGTGAACCAGTCTTTCGTGATCAACCCGGACGTGACCGTTGGCGAGGCGGCCACCGCAGCCGGGGCCGAGATCACCGGATTTGTCCGCATGGAAGTGGGCGAGGGGATCGAGAAGAAGGAAGAGAACTTTGCCGAAGAGGTCGCCAGGGCGGCGCAGGGCTGAGATGTCTTTCGCGCGGCGTCGCGGGGCCGGCCCCGCGCGCTGCGGTATGTGCGAGGGGCCAGCCCCTCGCGCTCCCCGGAGTATTTCCGGAAAGATGAACCGGGTCCGGGCCTGAACGGGTTTTGCGTGTCGGGCAGGACAGCTGACGTTGCATGGGGGACGGCATGAGCGCAACGATCGTCAACAGCTGGAATGAATGGGATCCGCTGCGTCACGTGATCGTGGGGCGCGCGGACAAGGGGCATATTCCGCCTGCGGAACCTGCGCTGGACGCCAAGGTGCCGGAAGACAGCGATATGCGGGGGCAGTGGGGGATGCGCCCGCAAGAGACGATCGACCGGGCCAATGACCTGCTCGATGCGTTTTCGGCCCAGTTGCAGGCGCGCGGCATCCGGGTGGACCGGCCGGACCCCATCGATCATGCGCTGCCGGTGACGACGCCGGATTTTCACACCGACAGTCAGTTTGGCTGCATGCCACCGCGCGACGTGCTGCTGACGGTCGGCCCGGAAATCCTGGAGGCGACCATGTCCTACCGGTGTCGCTGGTTCGAGTATCTCAACTATCGCCCGCTGTTGCAGCGCTACTGGGAAGACGACCCGAATTTTCGCCATGAATCGGCCCCCAAGCCCCGGCTGACCGACGCCGATTATCACCCCGACTACCTGTCGGACAAGATCGGCGATGCGAAACGCCTGGACTGGGCGGCAGAAAAGTTCTTCGTAACCACCGAGGAGGAGCCGCTGTTCGACGCCGCCGACGTGCTGCGCTTTGGCCGTGATCTGGTGGTTCAGCACGGGTTCACCACCAACCTCAAGGGCATTGAATGGCTTCGACGGCATTTCCCGGAGCACAGGGTCCATGCGGTCAATTTCCCCGGCGATCCCTATCCGATTCATATTGACGCTACGTTCACGCCGCTGCGCCCCGGCCTGATCCTGAACAATCCGCAGCGCCGTCTGCCGGACGAACAGCGCGGGATGTTCGAGAAAAACGGCTGGGAGATTGTCGATGCGGCGCAACCGGCCCACAACGCACCGCCGCCGCTGTGCTATTCATCGGTGTGGCTGAGCATGAATGTGCTGGTGCTTGATCCCAAGACCGTCTGTGTCGAGAAGTCCGAGGTCTATCAGGCCGAGCAGATGGACCGGCTGGGCATGGAGGTTGTCGAGGTCGAGCTGCGCGATGCCTACGCCTTTGGCGGCGGGTTGCATTGCTGTACGGCCGATGTCCGCCGCGAGGGCACATGCGAGGATTACTTCCCGCGTCTCTAAAGCGTTTCGCGACAGGCCTGAACCACAGGGTGTCGCGCGACGCAGTGCATCGTTCCTATGCTGTGCGTCTTTCACCTTCGGTTGGTGTTTCGGGGTAAAGGCGAAAGGCTTTGGACCTGAGAAACGGGGCCTGTAAACGACTGAAGCCGCCCGGGCGGACGGCTCCAGCGAAACCCGTTGCCTGATTTGGGATGAGACGGCAAACAGGTAAGACCGGCCGGCTGTCCGATGAATAGGCAGCCGACCGGGATCCGGCATAACCGGCAGGTCGATGTGACCCTGAAATCGCAGGTTTCCACCAACCCAATGTTCCAAGGCTCAAAGCCACCACTCACGGAACGCCCCCATAATGCGAAATTCCGCTGTCTCAAGAAAGTGAAGAATTTCTGACGGGAAATTAACAGATTGAAATTAAACAAAAATGAGTTTTCGGATTTGTGCAGGATTGGTAAAAAATAGGCGGAAAACCGGCGATTTGGTCAGGTTGTCTTTCCAATAGGGGGGAAATGCGTCAGTTCGAATCACTGGGTCAAGTTAATTTTTTGACCCTGCGGAGTTCCGCGTATTGGGGGCGATCAGACCGGGTCCAGATGCCGGACCAGGGCGCGCAGCGCCAGCGGATAGCCCGCCGGGCCAAGGCCGCAGATCACGCCGATGGCCACGCGCGAGATGTAGGACACATGGCGAAACGGTTCGCGCGCGTGGATGTTGGACAGATGCAGTTCGAGTGTCGGAATCCGGGTGCCGGAAATGGCATCCATAAGCGCAATCGAGGTATGCGTGTAGGCACCGGCATTCAGGATCAGGCCGTCATGCCGGTCGCGCGCCGCATGGATCCTGTCGACCAGACCGCCTTCGGAATTGTCCTGCGCACATGTGACGGACACGCCCAGCGTATCGGCCTCGGCGCTGACCATCGTCTCGATGTCCGCCAGCGTGGTGCTTCCGTAGATCTCGGTCTGCCGCGTGCCGAGCAGATTGAGGTTGGGACCGTTGAGGATCAGGATTGATGTCATGAACGGGCTCGTGCTGTTTCGCGCGGTGGTAGCCCGTCGCGCATGCTCTGTCGAGCGATTGCGGTGGCACTGCGGTGAAAACGGCGTGCTGTGGCATTGGAGCAGGCGATGCGCCAGATCGAGCCGGCCCCGTGATCCCGGGTTGAGGCAACATGTGCGTTGCAGGCGGCATGACGTTGTTTACAATGCATTTTGCAGGAAACGCGCCGAACCTCATGGCGACGGGAGACGCGGTGGGCATGCGGCATCTTTCACGGCGTTTATTTAACATAATACTGATTATGCGCCTTATTGGTATGTAGCCGCAAAGCTAAAATGTCACCCGTGAGCAATTCAGGCCCATGAGCAATTCAGGAATGTCACTCTGCCCTCAAAAACCAATGAGGGTGAGCGGACATGGGATGGGTGGTTATGAGCGAGCGCGAGTTGAACCGTGTGGAGGTGTTGGCGCAGGTCGATGACGGACGGCTGAGTGTCGACAACGCGGCGCATATGTTGGCGCTGACGCGTCGGCAGATATTCCGGGTGCTGAAGCGGTATCGTCAGGATGGCGCGTCGGTGATCCGACACAAGGCGCGTGGTCGCGCTCCGAACAATCAAATCCACACAGCCAAACGCGACTACGCTGAACCGGGCCGCTTCGCCGAGGTCTTCTGCCTACGTGACAAACGCTATGTCACCAAGGATTTGACGCTAAAGTACGACCGCAAGCGTATTCGGCTGGAGGTCAATGATCTGACACGCGGATTGGTTGGCAAATACGTCGATGTCTATGAGATGCCCGATGGACGCATTCAAGTGCGTGCCAAAGGGGTCGCCCTGCCCTGCAGCATCTTTGATCCGCACCAACAGCACGACACCCACGCCGCGATCACAGAGAACAAGCACCTCAGCGCTGTTCTGGCGCACATCAAGAAAGAGCAGGAGAAAGCCGCGCCTCCGCCGACGGTCAAACCCGTCAGCGCGAAGAACGGTTACAAAAAGACCGGACGCCGCACACCAGGTCGACCTTCAAAAATGGAAGCATACTATGAGCGGCGGCGGGCGGAACGGGCAGCTCAAGCTGGACAGGATTGAATGATCCAAACCGCGAGCCCGAGCGGTAGCAAGATTGTCAGAGCATGCAGGACATTGATCGACAGCGTTCGGTCAAATTTCTTTATGCTAACCGCCGCCAAAAGAGCATCCTTAAGGCCAAAACGATTGTGGCGGGCAATAATGATCGTAAGCAAAGCCGCCATTGGCCAAAAGACAAGATGCATCCAGACTAAATCCTCACTGCACGCCAAACCTGATCTCCCAACCGCAATTCATTTCCCCAAAATCGGAGATTGAACTGATCCACGCAAGGCTTTTCAGCCCTGCGACATTGAGGTCTCCGGGCTGCGGAGACAGGCTAACGCTGAAGGGCAAAAACCTTAAATGCAAGCACAAAAGCAAACAGAACGCTTCCGGCCAAACTCCAAAGCAGCAGCGTTGACCAATCGAGGAACGGGAATCCAATCAAAAGCTTACCGGTGGCAACTCCTGCAAGGACTGCAATCAGCTGATTGACAGCCGATTCAATCGAAGACGTGCGCTGAGGCAGCATTCCTAGAATTGTGAACGCCAGGCCAATGAAAGTCACTTGCACCCAATACAGGCTGCGCTGCAGGCCTACATACCTTGGGTCCGCCACATCAGAACTGAACTGAGCGGTATCAAATCCGCCACCACTGACTGTTTCGCTTAAGACTTCTCCAGCAATTTCCAACAACTCAATACGCCACGGCCAAGTCATCGAGAACAAGAGCGCAGTCGTTGCTACAACCAATGCGTAGATCAAAAC
This sequence comes from Pseudomonadota bacterium, assembly GCA_039028815.1. Classification (GTDB taxonomy): domain Bacteria; phylum Pseudomonadota; class Alphaproteobacteria; order Rhodobacterales; family Rhodobacteraceae; genus Roseovarius. Next base: position 13,295 of record JBCCHI010000051.1, on the reverse strand, counting down.
CAATACAGCCGCCCGTTTCATGTTGCGAACAGTAGCAGAAGCCATACAGCTATAAAATCAAGACTTCTCAGAGTGCCCCGCAAGGCTTTTCAGCCCTGCGATATTGAGGTCTCCGGGCTGCTAAGCCTTGCTCACGTCGCGCCCTGTGGTGACATTACTGCTTTGCAAACCCGGTGACATTTCTACTTGGTTGCAACATAAATATCCGAGCCGTCGCGTGAATGACCCCGGAACGCCTGTGCAGCATCCAGGTGCGCGGCAAGCAAGCGCACGCACGTTCGGCATGTCGGCGCGCCGTGGCCCCGTCCCTCTGTCAGGCGGCGCGGTTGAGAATTTCGTGGGTGCGCGTCTGCAGACGGAAGCGACAGGTCAGCTGTTTCATCGGATGCGCCTGATCGGTGATCATGTAGAGGCTGAGCCAGGCGGCCAGACCGGCAAAGATCACGCCCCCCACCGCCTGACCGATCAGTACGCCGGGGGCGCCGTAGAGCGCGCCGCCCAGGATCACCAGCGGCAGGGTGCCGAGTGTCTGACGCCCCCAGTTGATCCAGGTCGAATAGCTGGGATGACCCAGATTGTTGAACGACGCATTCGCCACGAAAATCACTCCGTTGAAGAAGCTTGCCAGCGCCAGCGGGCCGCAGAACAGCAGCACAAGCTCGCGGGCGATCCCCGTTGCTCCGAACAGATCGGCGATCTGATGGCGCAGCAGAAACAGAAGCGCGGCGGCCCCCAGCACGTAAAGTGCGGCAAAGAGCACGCCGTCGAAAAACGCCTCGCGCACGCGGTCAACCCGCCCTGCCCCGAAATTCTGCCCCATGATCGGCCCGATCGCGCTGGACAGCGCCAGCACCACCGAGAAGACCACCGGGATCATGCGGTTGATGATGGCCATTCCGGCCACCGCGTCGGTGCCGTATTTCGCCATTTCCCTTGTGACAATCGCCACGCCGACAGGTGTGGCCACGGTCGCCAGAACAGCGGGCGTGGCAATCTGGATGCCTTCGCGCATATCCCAGTAAAAACACCCGGGCCGCGGAATGGCGAAGGCGTTGTAGCGCCGGAACGCGGGCCAGAGCGCCATCAGCATGGTCGCGATGCGCGCCGCAACCGTGGCCCACGCCGCCCCTTCCAGCCCCATGCCAAGCGCAAAGATGAAGATCGGGTCCAGCACACCGTTCACGACCGCGCCGGCAAGCGAGGGGTACATCGCCCGCCGGGCATCGCCATACGCGCGCAACGTGGCGACCGTGGTCATTCCGATACCTGAAATGAACGTGGTCGGCAGGATAATCCAAAGATAGGCCTCGGCACGTTCGGCCACATGCCCCGTGGCCCCGATCAGACCCAGAATGAACTCCAGATTGGGCAGCATAAGAAGCGGGATCAGAAGGCCGGCCGCAAGCGCAAAGACAGCGGCGCTGAAGGCGTGTTCGCGCGCCGGAACCTCCTTGCCGCCGCCCAGCGAATTCGCCACCAGCACACCGGCCGCCACGGACAGACCGATATTGATCGCGCTGGCGAAGAACATGATCGTGCTGGCATAGCCGGCCGCGGCGGCAAGCGCCTCTTCCCCCAGCATCGAGATGAACAGAACGTCGATCAGGTCGACCAGGAAAATCGCCATCAACCCGAAACTGGATGTCAGCGACATGATCGAGACATGCCGCATAAGACTGCCCTGGGTGAACGGTGCGTCGACGGTGCTGGCCAAGCCGGCTCTCCTGCATTGCGCCGCTGCGCCCGCAGAGATGCCGGGTAGGAAACGACGCGCAAACTGTAATCTCGGCTACTGATTTACGACTTTTGCCATGCTGCGCAACGGCGCAGGTGCGCCACTCTTATGTGTAAAAATGCACAGAGCTTCAGAAAAAGGCCTGCAGATCGGTTTGCGCCCGGCCCAGGATGAGGGCGTGAACGTCGTGGGTGCCCTCGTAGGTGTTGACCGTCTCCAGATTCATCATGTGGCGGATCACCTGAAACTCACCCGAAATGCCGTTGCCACCGTGCATGTCACGGGCCATGCGCGCGATATCCAGAGCCTTGCCGCAATTGTTGCGTTTGATCAGCGAGATCATTTCCGGTGCTGCCTGCGCCTCATCCATAAGACGCCCGACGCGCAGCGCCGCTTGCAGGCCAAGCGCGATTTCCGTCTGCATATCGGCCAGTTTTCGTTGAAAAAGCTGGGTTTGCGCGATCGGACGGTTGAACTGCTTGCGGTCCAATCCGTATTGCCGCGCGGCATGCCAGCAGTACTCCGCCGCGCCCATCACGCCCCAGGCAATGCCATAGCGCGCGCGGTTGAGGCAGCCAAACGGGCCCTTGAGCCCCTCGACTCCGGGCAGCAGCGCATCTTCGCCCACCTCGACGCCCTCCATCACGATTTCGCCGGTGACAGAGGCGCGCAGCGACAGTTTGCCCTCGATCTTGGGCGCAGAGAGGCCCGCCATGCCCTTGGTCAGCACAAAACCCCGGATCTTGCCTTCATGCGCCTCGGACTTGGCCCAGATGATGAAAACATCGGCGATCGGAGAGTTGGATATCCACATTTTCGAGCCGGTCAGCCGATAGCCCGTCGCGGTTTTCTCGGCGCGGGTCTTCATGCCCGCCGGATCGGATCCGGCATCGGGTTCGGTCAAACCGAAACATCCGATCAGCGTGCCCGATGCCAGCCCGGGCAGGTACTTCTGTCTTTGCTCTTCGGTACCGTAGGCATAGATCGGGTACATCACCAGTGAGCTTTGCACGCTCATCATCGAGCGATAGCCGGAATCCACGCGTTCGATTTCGCGCGCGACCAGCCCGTACGTGACATAGCTCGCGCCGATCCCGCCATACTCTTCCGGAAGCGTGGTGCCCAGCAGGCCCATCTGCCCCATTTCCCGAAACAGACCCGGATCTGTCGTTTCCTCGGCATAGGCTCTGGTCACGCGGGGTTGCAGCGTGTCCTCGGCAAAGCTGCGTGCGGAAGTCGCGACGAGCCGTTCATCTTCGGTCAGCTGGGTGTCGAAAAGAAAGGGATCGGTCCAGTCAAACCGGGCCAGACCCGGCTTGTCCTTTGCGCGCAATGTCGGTGCATCGAGGCTCATGGGGGCGTCTCCCGGGGTGATGAAACATACTGTGGCCGGTATACCGTGCCTGCACCGGTTCCGAAAGAGGCGCAATGCCGCCCCGGCCCGGGGTCGCAGCGAAACGACGCACGCTGCCCTTCATTTCTGGCTTGCGGCGCGCGCGCATTCCAATTGAAATGCGGTATGAGCGTGTTTCAAGCCTACACAGCCGCATGGCAGCGGCGCACCCTGTTCGTCCCGGTCCTGCTTGGGGTACGGATCATAAGTTTTGCCATCGTGGCCCCGCTGGTCGCACTTGCGGCGCGGATCGCGGTCTCACTGTCGGGCCAGTCGGCGCTGACCGATCAGGACATTGCGCATTTTATCTTTTCCCCCCTGGGATTTCCCGTGTTCCTGCTGATGGCGGGCCTGTTTCTGGTGGGCACGGTGTTCGGTGTCGCGGTCATGACCGTCGCCTTGCGCACGCCCGCAGACAGCAGCATCGCCACGCTGCGCTCAGGGCTGGCAACGGTCGCGCTGCGGGTTCTGCCGCTGCTGCGGTTCGCGGTCGAACTGGTTGCGCGCATTCTGCTGATTGTGCTGCCATTTGCCGCTGTGGGCGCGGTGGCGGCGGGGCTGCTGCTGAGGGCCTATGACATCAACTATTACCTGACCGCACACCCGCCCGAGTTTCTGATCGCGGTGGGTCTGGGCGCTCTTCTGACGCTGGCTGCTCTGGTCCTGCTGGTGCCACGGCTTCTGAGATGGGCGGTCGCCCTGCATGTCGTGCTGTTTGACGGCACAGGCGCCGGCGCAGCCTTTGCCACCAGCCGGGAGATGATGGCAGGCAAACGGGCCGCGCTGGTGCGCGATCTGGTGATCTGGGTGGTGTTGCGCCTTGCTCTGGCAGCCGGAGTGGCGGCCCTGTTCGCGCTGCTGATCGCCACAGTGCCGGACCTGGCCGGGGCAAAGCTGAAGCTGCGGCTGGAGCTGACCGTTCTGCTGGTGATCCTGTGGTCTCTGGCGGGACTTGTGGTCGCGGCGATTTCAACCGGGGCGCTGGCGAAGATCCTGCTGGACCGGTACGAGGGCGGCGCACCGCACGCCCCTGCCCCACCCGCCACACCACGCCTGTCGGGCGGCGCGCTGCTGGTTTCTGTGGTTCTGGTTGCGCTGGCCGGTCTTGCCGGCACCGCCCTTCTTGCCCCCCGCATCAGCACCAGCGATCAGGAGGTGGTCGTGATCGCGCATCGCGGCGCGGCAGGCGCGCGGCCCGAAAATACGCTGGCCGCCATGCGCCACGCGGTCGAGGTGGGCGCGGACTGGGTGGAAATCGACGTTCAGGAGACGGCGGACGGAGAGGTCGTGGTCATGCACGACAGCGATTTCATGAAACTCGCCGGCAATCCCATCAAGATCTGGGAGGCGACGCTGCCGGATCTGGCCGGGATTGATATCGGCTCCTGGTACGATCCCGCCTATGCCGATGAACGCGTGCCGACACTGGCCGAGGCGCTGGAGACGGTGCGCGACCGGTCCAACCTGCTGATCGAGTTGAAGTATTACGGGCATGACGTTGATCTGGAGGCAAAAACCATCGCCATTGTTGAACAGGCAAACATGGCGGATCAGGTGGCGACTATGTCGCTGAAATATCCCGCCGTTCAGAAAATGAAGGCGCTGCGCCCGGACTGGGATGCCGGCGTTCTGGCCGCGACTGCCATTGGCGATCTGTCCGGGCTGGAGGCCGATTTCATCGCAGTGAATGCGGGCCTTGCCTCTCCCAAACTGGTGCGGCGCACCCATGATGCGGGCAAGAAGCTGTTCGTCTGGACAATCAACGACCCGTTGCAGATGTCGGCGATGATTTCGCTTGGCGTGGACGGGTTGATTACCGATGAACCAGAGCTTGCGCGCGAGGTGATCAATACAAGGGCCGGGCTGGGAGGCGGACAACGTATTCTGCTGGTGGTTCTGGAACGGCTTGGACTGACTGCGCCGGTAAGCGCCGATGCCCAGCAGTAGTCTTCCGGGTGCGGCGGCGCTGGCCGCTGGCCTGATCTTCGGCCCCGCTTCAGCCGAAGAGTTGCAAGAGGCCGAAACCGGCACATTGCTTGAAATGGCGGGACATCGTGCTCTGGCGCGGACCCGGGCCCGGGCGCCCGACCCTGCCCCGTTTCAGACCGATGGCTGCAGCGGTGGCATGTCGGCCTCCTGGGCGCTGGCGGCACAGGTCTTTTCGGCCTTCGAGGCGCGGCACGGGGTGGTGCCGCCCTGGCAGGACTGCTGCGTTACGCATGATCGCGCCTATCACAGCGCGGGGCCCGACATATCGGCAGACGCGAGTTTTCAGGCGCGGCTCAGCGCGGATGAGGTCCTGCGCGCCTGCGTTGTGAGCACGGCGGAACTCCGTCTGGAAGAGCTGGCCACCGCCTACGGCACCAGCGAGGATGTGGTTTTGGCGGGATACCGGCTGGTTTCGGATGCGATGTTTCAGGCCGTGCGCACAGGCGGCGCGCCGTGTTCCGGCCTGCCCTGGCGTTGGGGATACGGCTATCCCGGGTGTATTGTGCAGCCGCAGGATTTCCGTGTCGAAGACGATCCCTGAGACAAAGCGTTGCGCCCTGCACAACCTGACCACACGGCAGAGGAAACACGGACAGAACACCACCAGGCTGCGACAGACATTCTCGGTAAAACCGGCCTGCCGCGATTTCAGTCATGCACAAAGGCCGGTCGTGTCCCGCCGACACGCCCGCACGGGCCGCATCATGCATCAGCCCAGCGAATAGCCAGCCCCGCGCACGGTGCGCAGCGGGTCGGACCCGCCATGCTGACACAGCGCCTTGCGCAGACGCCCGATATGCACATCAACGGTGCGGGTGTCGACATAGATGTCCCGCCCCCAGACCCGGTCCAGCAACTGTTCGCGGGACCAGACGCGACCGGGCTTTTCCATGAACGTCGACAGCAGCCGAAACTCTGTCGGGCCAAGCTTCAGGTTGTGTCCGCCGCGCGTGACCCGGTGCGTCTCGGAATCCAGAACGATATCTTCGTATTCCAGTCGCTCGCCCACGGTGCTTGGCCGGGTGCGGCGCAGGTGCGCGCGCACGCGCGCCATCAGTTCGACCACCGAATAGGGTTTGATCACGTAGTCATCCGCACCCGTCTCCAGCCCGCGCACGCGGTCCACCTCTTCGGAGCGCGCCGACAGCATGATGATCGGCACGCCACGGGTTTCGTTGCGGGTCTTGAGCTGACGGCACACCTCGATGCCCGACACGTTGGGCAGCATCCAGTCCAGCAGAATGATGTCCGGCGCATGTTCCTTGACGAGCATGAGCGCTTCCTCGCCATTGACCGCCTTGGTCACGACGAATCCGTCGGCCTCCAGATTGTAGGCCAGAACCTCGCGCTGCGCGGGTTCATCCTCGACCAAAAGCACACTTGGCTGATCGGACGGCATGCCGGTGTCTCCTCTCAGGCGCTCACTTCAGGAGAAATGTGCGGATCCGTCGACGTCTTGTCGTGTTTGATCCGCGTCTCATCCGGCATGTCGCCGGTCACGAGATAGATGATCTGCTCGCAGATGTTGGTGACATGATCCCCCATCCGCTCGGTGTTCTTGGCGATAAAGTGCAGATGCATGCAGGGCGTGATGTTGCGCGGATCCTCCAGCATGAAGGTCAGAAACTCGCGGAATAGCGCGTTGTACATCTGGTCGACATCTGCGTCGCGTTCCATGACCTCTCGCGCCAGCCCCTCGTCGCGCTGGATATAGGCGTCGAGCGCGTCGCGCAGCATGCGTTCGGTTTCACGCGCCATGCGCCGCAGCGACGCCGCGGCTCCGTTGACTTCGGGCATCTGCGACAGGATCTTTGTGCGCTTGGCCATGTTCTTGGCATAGTCGCCGATGCGTTCGAGGTTTGCGGCAATTTTCATGACGCTCAGAACCACGCGCAGATCAATCGCGGTCGGCGCGCGCAGCGCGATGACGCGCGCGGCCTCCGTGTTGATCTGGTCTTCGAGCAGATCGACCGCCGTGTCGTTGCGCACAACGTGCTCGGCCAGTTCTTCGTCCTGCGCCTCAAGCGAGGTCGCGGCATTCATGATCGCCTCTTCAACCAGGCCGCCCATCTTCATGATCAGGGCCTGAACGGTTTCCAGATCCCTGTCGAAGGCCGAGGAGATGTGTTCATCAGTCATGCAGACATCCTTAGCCTATGCGACCGGTAATGTAGCTTTCCGTCCGCTCGTCACTCGGGTTGGTGAAAATCTGTCCCGTCTCGCCAAATTCGACGAGATTGCCCAGATGGAAGAATGCCGTCTTCTGACTGACGCGCGCGGCCTGCTGCATCGAGTGGGTGACGATCACAACCGAGTAGTTTTTGCGCAGTTCGTCGATCAGTTCCTCGACCTGGGCGGTCGCGATCGGGTCAAGCGCAGAGCATGGTTCATCCATCAACAGCACTTCGGGTTCGGTCGCCACGGCGCGGGCGATGCAAAGACGCTGCTGCTGCCCGCCCGAGAGACCTGTGCCCGGTGCATCGAGACGGTCCTTGACCTCATCCCAGATCGCCCCGCGCCGCAGCGCGCGTTCAACGATGTCGTCCAGTTCCGATCGGCTCCTGGCCAGGCCGTGAATGCGCGGACCATAGGCCACATTGTCATAGATCGACTTCGGGAACGGGTTGGGTTTCTGAAACACCATACCGACCTTGGCGCGCAACTGCACCGGATCGACACGCTTGTCGTAGATGTCCTCGCCATCCAGGATGATGTCGCCTTCGACACGGCAGATATCAATAGTGTCGTTCATCCGGTTCAGGCAGCGCAGGAAGGTGGACTTGCCACAGCCCGACGGGCCGATAAAGGCGGTGACGGTCTTGTCTTCAAGTTCGACATCCACGTCCTTGATGGCGCGCGTCTCGCCATAGTAGACCTGCACGTTTCTGGCCGAGAACTTGATCTCCTTCTGGTCCACATCTCTCTCCAGCTCGGGTGTGTCGTACATGGGCTTGTCCTGTCCCTGAGGTTACCAGCGGCGCTCGAAACGGCGGCGAAGGATGATTGCGATGATGTTCATCGTCAGCAGAAAGAGCAACAAAATCATGATACCGCCCCAGGCGCGTTCGTAATACGCCGGATCGGCGCGTTTGGCCCATTCATAGATCTGCGCAGGCATGGCAGAGTTGGGCGCCATGAACCCCGCCGCCAGCCCATCGGGGTAGTTGGTGGCGATGTAGCCCACCATTCCGATCAGAAGCAGCGGCGCGGTTTCCCCAAGCGCCTGGGCCAGACCGATGATCGTGCCGGTGAGAATGCCCGGCATGGCAAGCGGCAGCACGTGGTGAAATACCGATTGCATCTTGGACGCGCCCACACCGAGCGCGGCGTCGCGTATCGACGGCGGCACGGCCTTGAGCGACGCGCGCGTCGAGATGATGATCGTGGGCAGCGTCATCAGCGTCAGCACAAGACCCCCGACCAGAGGCGCCGATTGCGGCAGGTGCGCGAACTGAATGAAAACCGCCAGACCGAGAATGCCGAAAACGATCGACGGCACCGCCGCGAGGTTCGATATGTTGACTTCGATCAGATCGGTGATCCTGTTCTTGGGTGCAAATTCCTCAAGATAGATCGAGGCCGCCACACCGATCGGCAGGGCCAGGGCCAACACCACAAGCATCATGAAAAACGACCCGATCATGGACACACCGATACCGGCCTGCTCCGGTCTGCTTTCAGAGGCGTCGCCGCCGGTGATGAAGGCCCAGTTGAACCGTTTCTCGATGATCCCGGCCGCGACCATCTGATCGACGAGATCAAGGCCCTCGACCGAGATATTCTTGTCCTCGGCAATGCTCTCGCGGGTGACGCGCCCTTTCATGTATCCGTCAACCCGGCTGGAGGCCAGAAGGCGGAACGGCACCGTCTCGCCGATCATATCGGGATTGTCGAGTACGGTGTTCCTCAGAATCGCCGCCGCAGATGCCGACACCAGGGCCTTCATCTGTTTCGGATCCTCGATCGGCGTCTCAAGCTCGAACGTCTCGATCTTGTCAAAGATCGCCTGGTTGAGGATCGGGCCGTACCCGAAGGTCGACACCTTCTTGAGGTCCGCCGGATCCCGATTGCCGTTCTTGTCGAGAACCGCCTCGTCCAGATACACATCGACCGTCAGGAATGTCTGCTGAAACGCACTGACGCCATTTGTCACAATCGAAAACAGCAGCACGATCAGGAAAAACAATCCGGCGCAGATCGCCGTCATACCGTAGATCCTGAACCGTTTTTCCGCACGGTTGCGCCGTCTGGTGCGGTCGTCCAGTTCGGTGAGCGTGCCGGATTTTGCACGTCGTGCGCCGTCATCCATGAACATGTCGGTCATTCGTACTGCTCCCGGTACTTGCGGACGATGTAGAGGGCCAGCACGTTCAGACCCAACGTGATGATGAAAAGCGACATGCCGAGCGCGAAGGCCACCAGCGCTTCCGGGCTGGCGAAATCAGCGTCGCCGGTCAGCTGGCTCACGATCTTTGCGGTCACGGTGGTCATCGCCTCGAACGGATTGAGAGACAGCCGCGCTGCGGCCCCCGCGCCCAGCACGACGATCATGGTTTCGCCGATGGCGCGCGACGCCGCCAGAAGGATCGCACCGACAATCCCAGGCAGGGCGGCCGGCAGAATGACCTGCCTGATCGTTTCCGATCTGGTGGCGCCCAGACCGTAGGATCCGTCGCGCATCGCTTGCGGCACGGCATTGATGATGTCGTCGCTCAGGGAACTGACAAAGGGGATCAGCATCATGCCCATCACCAGACCTGCGGTCATCACGGCAGTTCCCGCCTGCATGATCCCGACCCCGTCGCGACCGAACACGCTGACAAGCATGGGGCCGACCGTCAGCAGCGCGAACAGACCGTAAACGATGGTCGGAATGCCTGCGAGCACCTCAATCAGCGGCTTTGCGAATGCGCGCAGGGCCGGAGAGGCGTATTCCGAAAGATACACAGCCGAAAACAAGCCGATCGGCACAGCCACCGCCAGCGCGATGAACGAGATGTAGAACGTGCCCCAAAGCAGCGGGATGATCCCCAGCTCGGAGCCGCCGCCAAAACTGGGCGCCCATGTCAGCGAAAAGAAAAACTCGGATGCCGGGTAAAGCCGGAAGAATTCGATCGTATTGAAAACCAGTGACAGAACGATCCCGAGCGTCGTCAGAATGGCGATCGACGCCGCAGTCACCAGCAGCGCCTTGATGCAGGCCTCTACCACATTGCGGGCTCGCAGGTGGCGTCCGGTGCGCATCACGGCATAGGCAAAGCCCAGCACAGCCGCGCCCAGCACGAGCACGGTCCGGAACACGTTGCCGGTCGCAGTGTCGGCGCGAAACGCCTGGGCCGCGCGCAACGTGTCCGGGGTCACATCCGATCCGAGCGCCACGCCAACATCGGCCAGCAGCTCGCGCACGTTGGTGAATTCCGCGTTCAGACCTGCCGCGTCCGCTTTCGACAGAGCGCCCTCTGCCACGGCGGTATCAAGCCCGTCGGCCACGCGCTTTACATCGCTCATCACCAGGCTCAGCGTGCCGCCGTCGGGGATCATCGCGTCAGAGATGCCCGACGCGACCGAGTTGTAGATGACGAACGGCTGGACAAGAACCCAGACAAGCAGAATGCCGATCGACGGCACGAGAACCGACAGCGCGACATTCCAGCCATAGTAGTTGGGCAGCGAGTGAAGCGCGCGCGGTTCACCGCCGGCATCTGCAAGGGCGCGTGCGCGCCCGGCAATGAATCCGACGATCGCAACACCGAAGCAGATGATGACAAGCCAATGTGCCGACATTCGTTTTCTTTCCAATCCGGCCCCGCGCCGGAACCGCCCGCATCCGATCAGGCGCAGGAGGCGCGCCGTCCCGGCCGGGATGCTGGACGGCGCGGTGTCGCGCCGCCCTTCGGCGTTTCAGGTCTGCAGGGTCCTCCGATTAAGAGCCCTGCCCCATCGTCTGCTCATCGGCAACCGTGGCCTGGGTGCCGCCAAGCTCGGGATCAGAGACAAGGCCATATTGCGCAAGAGGACCATCCGGACCGGCGATTTCATCGGAGACGAAAAACTCCGCGAACTCCTTCAGACCCGGAATGACGCCGATATGCGCCTTCTTGACGTAGAAGAACAACGGACGCGACACCGGGTATTCGCCTGATGCGATGGTCTCTGTCGATGGCGCAATGCCCGACATGGTTGCCACTTTCAGCGTGTCCGTGTTGTTTTCGTAGAACGCCAGACCAAAGACACCGATGCCGTTCTGGTTGCTGTCGATACGTGCCAGAGTTTCGGTGTAGTCGCCGTCGATATCAACGGACTTACCGTCGGTGCGCACCGCAATGCAGGCGTCTTCGGCGTCGTCCTCGCTCATGCCGGCCTCGATCATGGCGGCAAGTGCCCCCGATTGCTCGCAGCCAACGGCAATCACCTTCTCTTCAAACACCTCCCGCGTGCCATGCTTGGTGCCGGGAATGAAGGCGGCAATCTCCACATCGGGCAAGTCGCTGTTGACGTCCGACCACTTGGTGTGCGGGTTATCGACCAGCGCGCCGTCAACCATCACCTTGGGGCCAAGTGCATTGAACCAGTCAACCGGTTCGAACGCGACAAATGCCGGTCCGTCTTTCTGACTGGCGAAAACGATTCCGTCGTAGCCGATGCGCACCTGGATGATGTCCGTCACGCCGGCCTCGGCGCAGGCCTTGATTTCCTTCTCGCGAATGGCGCGCGACGCGTTGGCGATGTCGATAGTGTTGGCCCCGACGCCCTCGCAGAACCGTTTCAGCCCGGCGGACGACCCGCCGGATTCCACCACCGGCGTGGGAAAGTCGAAATTCTCGCCGAAAGCTTCCGCAACGATCGACGCGTAAGGCAGCACGGTCGACGATCCCGCCACCTGCACATTGTCCCGCGCCGCCGCAGCCGTGGCAGTCACGGCAGCGATCGCCAGAGTGGAGGCGGTCAGTTTTCCAAAAGCCATGTAGATCTCCTGATGTCAGATATCCGGGCCACTTTTCCGGTGGCCGCTCCGCGCGGTGTACCGCGCCGGTGACAACGGTTTTGTTACAGTTCCGTAACGGTTTTATGACGCTTTGCGCCGACGCGGCGGAAAGATGTCGATACCGGCCCTGTGCACGTCACCAGGTGGCGGGGCCCGCTGTCGGGGTTCAGCCGGTCGGTGGCAGCGTATCAAGCGGCAGGACAACCGAAAACTCGCTGCCAACGCCCGGCTCTGACTGAATGCGCAATCGTCCCCGATGGCGATTCACGATATGTTTGACAATCGCCAGCCCGAGCCCCGTACCGCCCATCTGCCGGGACCGGTGGCTGTCGATGCGATAAAAGCGCTCTGTCAGTCGCGGGATATGAATCTCTTCGATCCCCGGCCCTTCGTCGATCACCGAAACCGTCACGGACGGCACGCGCAAGGCGGGATGCTGATCATCCATACCCACCCGCAGGGTGATGCACCCGTCCGGGCCGCCATACTTGACCGCGTTCTCGACAAGATTGGTGAAGACCTGGCGCAACTGATCCGCATCACCGGGCACAAAGACCGGTGTGTCCGGCAGCACGCGCCTGAGCGTGACATCCGCGCCGAGCAGGATCGGCGTCGTGGCATCCACCACAGAAATCAGCAGGGCGATCAGATCCAGCCGTTCCGTCGGTCGGTTTCGTTCCTGCACTTCCACCCTGTTCAGCGACAGCAGATCCTTGACCAGCCGTTCCATCCGGCCTGCCTCGACATGCATCGTTTCCAGAAACCTGTCGGACGCCTCGCGATCCTCACGCGCCGGACCGCGCAGCGTTTCGATGAACCCCATCAGCGCGGTCAGCGGGGTGCGCAGTTCATGGCTGACATTGGCGACAAAATCGCGCCGCATCTGCCCCACCAGTTCGACATGGGTCACGTCTTCGAAACAAACCAGAACACGGGCGCCCTCTTCGCTGTCCACACGGCTGCAGCTCACACTGTAGGTGATGTCCTGCGCACCATCCGAGGTCAGATACCGCGTCTGCCGCGGCTCCCCGTCGCGCGCGCATCGCTCGATCGTGTCCAGCACGGTCGGCTGGCGGATCGCGGTGATGAAATGCCGCCCGACAATCCCCTGCCCCAGAAGATGCAGCGCCCGCGTATTGGCGTCCAGAATGCGCTCTGCGCCGCCGATCAGAACGGCGGGCAGCGGGATCGCC
>JBCCHI010000050.1:0-24917 GCA_039028815.1 Pseudomonadota bacterium | reverse complement strand
GTCCCGGTCATCGGCTCTGCGCAGACCAAGAGGACGTAATCCGGCAGCTTCGCCTCGTCCATCATCGAGAGCATGTAGAGACCGGCGATGAACGAAGAACAGGCCGAGTTCACGTCGAGCGCAGCGGCTTCCACCCCGAGTTCCCGACCGATGTTGCACGCTTCGGCCGGAGACACGGTGTTCGGCGCACACCCGCCGCCGACGAGCAGGCCGACGTCCGCCGCGCTGATCCCCGCACGCTCGAGCGCCAGGCTCGCGGCGCGTGCGCCCATCCCCGCGTTCGAGATCTCGGCGACTTCGACCGCTTCGCGAACGTCGGCGTTGCGCGTCTCTCGGATGTAGTCGAGGGGCAGCGCGGTGCGACGCGAACGAATGCCCGTCCGCTCGAGAATCCACTCGTCGGTGGTCCCGATGTCGAGATCCTCGAGAAAGCGATTCGTGATCTCGTTCTCGGGATTGAAATGCCCCAATCCGAGGAGATTCAAGCTCAAAGCCATGCCCTCAAGGCGCGTCCGTCCGATTCCCTAGTTCGCATCGACTGCGCCTGCCTACCCCGTCATCCTTCTTCACCGAATGCGCCTGCGGCCCCGGTACCCGTCTGCTTAAGCCTTTTACTCACCGCTTTTGTCAGACTGGTCCAACTACGAGAACTACAGGGATCGTGGCGCGGTCGACACCACCGCTCGTGCGCATCGCATCTTTTTTGATGCCGTGGCCGCACACGAGCCGCTTCCGACGGATCCGGCACGGCTAGAAGAACTGGACGCCTTCATTGCACGCCGTACGGCCGAGGGCGGCGCTGACATCGAGCGCTGACTCCCGATCCGGGCGACATCAGATCACGGCTTGCAACTCTACTGCGTCGTTCCGCCTAACGGGATGTCGATGGTGCGAGGCCCGGCGCTTTGGGTGCACGAACCGGTTTCGGACGAAAGCACACTTCCGCCCGAACCCCACGACGACCCTTCGACGCCGTCGCGGAATGCCAGGTGAGCGGTTATCCGGCTTCATGGCCGCACAGTCGGTGACCGCCTTTCCCGCTGACATCCGCCGGCCCGATACGCGTTCGCCGGTCTCAGGGGCCAACTGTTGTCCCAAAGCGTTGCGCGACAAATCTGACCCACGGAGTGTCGCGCAACGTAGCGCATCGTTGATAAGCTGCGCGCCTTTCGCCGTCAGCTGATGTTTCGGAGTAAAGGCGAAAGGCTTTAGTCCAGTACAAACCACCCGGGCGACGCGACACTGCGCGCACGCCCGCCGTCATTCACGTCAGGACTTCACCACCTTTTGTGGTGAAATCACGTCTATGCCGAGTGCCCGGCCCACCGCATAGTAGGTCAGTTGCCCGGCATGCACGTTCAACCCGTTCAGAAGATGCGCGTCATCCGCGCAGGCCTGTTGCCAGCCCTTATCGGCCAGTGCCAGCATGAAGGGCATCGTTGCGTTGCCCAGCGCGATGGTCGACGTGCGCGCGACAGCGCCGGGCATATTGGCCACGCAGTAGTGCATGATGCCGTCCACGTCATAGATCGGGTCGGCATGTGTTGTGGGCTTGGATGTCTCGAAACAGCCACCCTGGTCAATGGCGACATCGACCAGCGCGGCGCCCGGCTTCATATCTGCGAACTGCGCGCGCTGCACCAGTTTCGGCGCTTCCGCGCCCGGAATGAGAACAGCGCCAATCACCATATCGGACTCGCCCAAATGTTCGGCCAACAAACCGGCAGAGGAATACCCGGTGTTGAACACATTGCCGAACACGTCATCAAGATACCGCAGGCGGGGCAGCGAGCGATCCAGCACAGTGACGTCCGCACCCATGCCGGCGGCGATGCGGGCCGCATGGGTTCCGACAACACCACCGCCGATCACAAGAACCTTCGCCGGGCCCACGCCGGGCACGCCGCCCATCAAGACACCCCGGCCACCATTGGCCTTTTGAAGCGTCCAGGCGCCCATCTGAGGGGCAAGACGCCCCGCAACTTCGGACATGGGCGCCAGAAGGGGCAACCCACCATGCGCGTCGGTTACGGTCTCATAGGCAATGGCAGTACAGCCGCTGTCGAGAAGATCACGGGTCTGGTCCGGGTCCGGAGCGAGATGCAGGTAGGTGAACAGAAGCTGGCCCTCGCGCAGCATCTTTCGCTCGACGGCCTGCGGCTCCTTCACCTTCACAATCATGTCCGCGGTCGCAAAGATCTCTTCGGCCGTGTCGGCAATTCCAGCCCCTGCAGCGCCGTAGGCGGCGTCGTCAAATCCTGCGCCTGTTCCGGCACCAGCCTGAACAACCACCTCGTGACCATGCGCGACAGCTTCGCGCGCCGCATTGGGTGTCATTCCGACACGAAATTCCTGCGGTTTAATCTCTGTGGGGCATCCGATCTTCATATCATTCCTCCTCGCCTTGCCGCATACCTTCGCCGAAAGCCCGTGCAAAGTGCGTGATAATTTCCTGTTGAAATTCTAAATTTCCGAATATCCTGCGACAAAGTGGCTTAATGATCGAAGGAACTATCGCCAATGTCACTCGATTCGACCGATCGCCGCCTGCTGTCAGTTCTTCAAAAACGCGGCCGGATATCGAATGCCGATCTGGCGGACGCCATTCATCTGTCGGCATCTGCATGCCACCGGCGCGTGCAGAGGCTGGAAGCGGAAGGATACATCAAGGGATATGTTGCCTTGCTGGATCCCCGCCGAATTGGTCTGCCGGCCACGGTCTTTGTCGAGATCACGCTGTCAACACAGGCCGAGGATGTGCTGGACGCGTTCGAACGCGCGGTGACGCGTATCCCTGATGTTCTGGAATGTCACCTGACCGCCGGCACCGCGGATTACATTCTGAAACTCGCCGTTGAAGACACCGAGGACTTTGCCCGCATACACAGACAGTACCTCACACGGCTGCCGGGGGTCGCAAAAATGCAATCGAGTTTTGCCCTTCGCACGGTTCTGCAAACAACGGCGTTGCCAGTCTGAAGACGGCTCGGGCCCCGGTTTGATCCGGGGCCTCTCCTGCACGCGTAAATCCGTGAGTGGTTGCAGTGCGGGATCCCGTGCGTCCTTCTCTGTGTCACCCGGTGTACTGGCCATATGGGGGCCCGGATGAGCTTGTCACCCCGCAAATGGGTGAAACCCATGATTGACGCTACGTCAAAAAAACCCCGGCACGCAGGTCGGGGTTTTTTGGTCATTCAGCGGAGCGACTATTCGTCGGCAGGCTGTTCCTTTTTGGCTTCTTCACCCGTCTCCTGATCGACAACCTTCATCGAAAGACGCACCTTTCCGCGGTCGTCGAAACCCAGAAGTTTCACCCAGACCTCCTGACCTTCCTTCAGTGCATCAGAGGGATGGTTGAGCCGTTTGTTTTCGATCTGGCTGACATGCACAAGACCGTCGCGCTTGCCGAAGAAGTTCACAAACGCGCCGAAATCCACGATTTTCACGACCGTGCCGCGATAGATGTGACCTTCTTCCGGTTCCGCCACAATGGCGTGGATCATATCGTAGGCTTTCTGGATCGCCTCGCCGTTGGGTGATGCAATCTTGATTACCCCGTCGTCATTGATATCAACCTTTGCACCGGACACTTCGACGATTTCCCGGATCACCTTGCCACCCGAGCCGATCACTTCACGGATCTTGTCGGTGGGGATGTTCATCGTCTCGATGCGAGGCGCATGGACAGAGAACTCGCCCGCCTCGGCGCGTGCCTTGGCCATCTCGCCCAGAATATGCAGGCGGCCTTCTTTGGCCTGCGCCAGCGCCTTCTGCATGATCTCAGGCGTGATCCCGGCAACTTTGATATCCATCTGCAGCGAGGTTATGCCGTTCGCTGTTCCGGCCACCTTAAAGTCCATGTCACCCAGATGGTCCTCATCTCCGAGGATGTCGGTCAGAATGCCATATTTGCCATCCTCTTCCAGCACGAGACCCATTGCGACACCGGCCACAGGCGCTTTCAGCGGGACACCGGCATCCATCATAGACAACGATCCGCCACAGACAGACGCCATAGAAGACGACCCGTTGGATTCGGTGATCTCAGAGACAAGCCGCACCGTGTACGGAAAGTCTGTTGCCGCCGGAAGCACCGCCTGCAGGGCGCGCCATGCCAGTTTGCCATGCCCGATTTCGCGTCGTCCCGGAGGACCAACGCGCCCCGCTTCACCGACCGAGTAGGGCGGAAAGTTGTAGTGAAGCAGAAAGTTGGACCGGAAATTGCCATGCAACGCGTCGATGATCTGCTCATCGTCGCCCGTGCCCAGCGTGGTCACCACCAAGCCCTGCGTTTCACCACGCGTGAACAGGGCCGAACCGTGGGTGCGTGGCAGAAGCCCCGTCTCGCAAACGATCGAACGGACCTCGTCGAGGGCACGGCCATCGATCCGCTTGCCGGATTTGACGATGTCACCGCGAAGAATCGACGCCTCAAGCTTCTTGATTGCCTGCACGACACTGATGTCATCGCGCTGCTCTTCCGTGAGGCTGTCCAGAATGTGCTCGCGCGCCGCGTTCTGCGCGGTGGTCCGCTCCTGCTTGTCCTGGATCTTGTAGGCCTCGATCAGCTTGTCCTCACCAGCGGCTTTGACGGCGGCATAAAGGTCCGAGATGTCCGGCGGCTGGTAGTCGAACGGGTCTTTGGCCGCGTCTTCGGCCAGATCGATGATCAGATCAATGACCGGCTGTATCTGTTCATGCGCAAATGTGACAGCGCCCAGCATCTCCTCTTCGGTCAGCTCGTAAGCCTCTGATTCCACCATCATGACCGCATTCTTCGTTCCGGCGACCACGAGGTCGAGACGCTGCTCGGGATTGTTGCGCAGATCCTGCATGTCATCGACTTCCGGGTTCAGCACGTAGTCGCCGTCGGCAAAGCCCACGCGGCATCCCGCGATCGGGCCCATGAACGGCGCACCGGACAGCGTCAGCGCAGCGGAGGCCGCGATCATCGCGACAATATCGGGGTCGTTCACAAGGTCATGGCTCAGCACGGTGCACATCACCAGCACTTCGTTCTTGAACCCGTCGACAAAAAGCGGGCGGATCGGTCTGTCAATCAGGCGGGCGGTCAGCGTCTCTTTTTCTGTCGGCCGCGCCTCGCGCTTGAAGAAGCCACCAGGCACCTTGCCCGCTGCATAGTATTTTTCCTGATAGTGCACGGTCAGGGGGAAGAAATCCTGTCCTTCGCGCGGTTGCTTGGCGAAGGTTACGTTCGCCATAACGGAGGTTTCTCCGTAGGTTGCGACCACCGAGCCGTCGGCCTGGCGGGCGATCTTTCCTGTTTCCAGTGTCAGCGTTTCCTCGCCCCACTGGATTGATTTTTTCACTTCATTGAACATCTGGCGTTTCCTATCTGGAGGCGCAGCCGGGCGTATCCCGGGCCCTCCGTTTCATTGGCGGCCCCATTGCCGCCGACCCCTCATCCCATCCCGCGCCGGGGTCTCTGGCGCATCATCGTGGATGGGGCGCGGATACAGCACTTCGCAATGCTTGGAAAGCAGTATCATCCGGAATTGATGCGAATGATGGTTAGCGCCATAAAAACAAGGGGAATGCGCGTCTGCATTGCATCGGTATCACGTTGGTGTGGGCCACTTGGACGCGGCGTGCTGACAAACCGCGCGCGACCATGTGACACCAGATCCCGCTGCAACCGCGTCAAAGCCGGACGCAGCAGAACAGTCGATGTTCCTGCACGCGCGGGCGCGGTGCGGCACCGGGCACGTCCGCGCGTTCAGGCATCATCGTGATCCAGACCTTTGCCCTGATACAAATCGTACCTATTTCTGAGTCAGCATTCTCCGGCGCAGGCCGGAGGTGTTTTGGCGCCACACCCAGAAGGAGGACTTTCAGGTGGCTGAAACACTTGGCCAGAAGCTGAAGAATTCGGATTTCGGGCGCTGGATGGAGCGTTTCGAGGGCTTCATGGTGTTTGTGGGTGTGGTCGGCCCGTTTGCGACTCTGCCCCAGCTCATCAAACTCTACTTCACGCATTCAGAGCACGCGACGGGTCAGTCGCTTCTCACCTGGTCGCTCTATGCCGCGCTGTCATTTCTTTGGTTCGCTTATGGACTGGCGGTCAAAAAGCTGCCGATCTACGTAGGAAATGGAATTTCCACGGTGCTCGATATGCTGATGGTCGTCGGCATCCTGATCCATGCCGGACTTACATTCTGACGGCTGCGGCCGCCGGTCGCACCGCGCAATCCTGTGCATTGGCCGCGGTCAGGTCCGTTGCATGCGAAACGACGCCGGATCTACCGCGGACGGGTCACCGAGCGCTTGTCCTGTGATAAAAAAGCGTCCGGCCGTCGAACGGCGCGGAGAGTGAGACTATGCCGGTACCAGCATCCAGCGTGTAGACTGCGTCCTGATGCTCTGTCGCCTCACCGCCCTTGCAGCGAAGTTTTGTCTTTTCGCGCAACATCTGTCCGTTCACCAGTCGACCTGTTGCTACAAATACCGCGGGCGCCCCGCACTTTGCGTGTTCCGTGACCGAGACCTGGATGATGTAGGCACCGTTCGCATTGGGTACGATCGACATGTAGTTCGTTGAGCCGTCTTCCGGATCAATCGCCTGATAAAAGCCGACCCAGGAGTCTGTTTCAGCCAGTGTCATTGAAGCACCCAGACAGGCACATGCCGCGGCCATGATGATCTTCAAGTGTTTCATGCGTCTTCCTTTGCCTCGCCTTTGAAGATGCCGCTCCGAACGGGGCGGCACCGGATGATGCCCGGAGCCCGGTTCGACCGGTCCGTGTGCCGGACCCGACGACAGTGCTGACCCCAAGGAGGGTTGGTTCAGGCCCGCAGGTCCGTTTCGGTTTCCCGGCTGTCCTGCACGATCGTGACGCGATTCATGCGACGGCACTGGGGCAGATAGTCAGCCACTGCATAGTGCATGGTCACGCGATTGTCCCACATCGCAATGTCTCCCGCGCGCCAGCGCCAGCGCATCTGATCCTCGGGTGTGTTCATGTGGTTCACCAGATAGGACTTCAGGGCATCGGACTCGTTTGTGGTCAGACCGGCAATATGGGTAACGAAGGCTTCGTTGAAGTTCAGAAACGGACGACCCGTGATCGGGTGGTGACCGATCATCGGGCGCAAACGGTGGCCAAAGGCGGCCACGCTTTGATTCAGTCTTTCCTCGGCGGGCTGGCCCGGCTTGTCGCGCGCGAAATTGTTGCGGAAGTCCCCCATATCGTGAATGGCCGTCAGACCTGCCAGATCCGTCTTCATCCCTGCCGGCAGACGATCATAGGCCGCGTAGAGGCTGGACCACATCGTGTCACCGCCGACCTCCGGCACCTGGCGCGCGACAAGAACCGACGCAAAGGGCTGTTCCTGCTTGAAGGTCAGATCAGTGTGCCAGCTGTTGGTGTCGGGTGGCGCACCCGAGTCATTTTCCAGAAGGACAATGTTCTCATACCCGTCGACATGCGGATAGATCGGGTGCGGTTCGTCGATCTGACCGAACATGCGGGCAAAGGCGACATGCCGGGCGGGCGTGATATCCGTACTTCGGAAGAAGATGACAAGATGATCAAGCAATGCCTGATAGAGGGCCGCCTGCGTGTCGGGGTCGATCGGCTTGCTGAACTCGACACCTTCTATCACCGCGCCAAGCGCCGGCGTGATCCTGTCGCATCGCACCATCATCTGTCCTTTCCCAGGACTGTCCCGTCTCATGAGTGCCAGAGCGTCTGCGCATGATCTTGCCTGAACGCGACACATGCGACCGGTTCAGATCCGTGCGAGCCGCAAGGATCCCAGACCTGATGCAAGAATGATTGCCAGACCGGTCAGCGCGACCGGGTCGGGCAGATCGCCGAAAAAGACATACCCGGCGGCTGTGGCCGCGATCAACTGCGTGTAGACGAGTGGCGACACAACGCTGGCGGGCGTGGTGCGGCTGATCATGACCAGCAGATAGTTTCCCGCCGCAGAGGCCAGTGCCGAAGCCACCACCAGCGCGCTCAGCGACGGTGTCAGTGGCGGCAGAGGTGCGGACGCTCCGAACGGCGCGAGAAGGATCGCGCCGATCACAAGTTGCGATATCAGCAGAAATCGCGGGCGGTATGCGGGCGCGAGCCAGCGCGTCGCCGTCAGATATGCGCCGTAGAAGATACCGGCGAGCACGGCAAAGCCGACACCGGGCGGCGCGTTCAGGCCTGGCTGTACAACCAGAAGCACACCGACAAAACCGCAGGCCAGCAGAATGCCGCGCAGCCAGGTGACCTGTTCACGCAAAACAAGGGCGGACAGAAGAAAGGCGACGCTGGGACCGACGAAAAAGGCGCCGTAGACATCAGCAATCGGAACTGTCTTCAGCGCGGTCAGGATCGAAGCAATACCCCCGCAGATCAGACCCGCGCGCAACCACAGACGCCAGTTGAACAAACCGCCCATCTCATTGCGGGTCAGGCCGGAGACCGGCAGCAGAAGGACGGCGGCGATTGCAAATCGTGTCCAGGCGACAAAGACAGGCGCCACGCCCTGAGCTGTCAGCGCCTTTCCCGCGGTGTCGCCCAAAACGATGAAGCTCATCGAGACGAAAACACCTGCAAAGATGCGCGTCATGCCTCCCCCGACATGCAAATCGCACCCGGTGGGGTGCGATTCATAGGTGTCGTCAGAATGAGACCTAGCGCCGGATGCCGAGGCGTTTGATCAGATCCTTGTAACGGTCTTCGTTCTTGCCGCGCAGATAGTCGAGCAGCTTGCGGCGCTGCGCCACCATCTTGAGCAGACCGCGACGTCCGTGATTGTCTTTCTTGTGGGTCTTGAAATGCTCGGTCAGCGTCGAGATCCGAGAGGTCAGGATTGCAACCTGCACTTCGGGCGAGCCGGTGTCGCCTTCCTTGGTCGCGAATTCCTTCATGACCTTGGCCTTGTCTTCCGCAGTGATCGACATCGGGGTCTCCTTTTGTTGGTCAGAGTTGCGGGCGCGAGCCGGGATGTCGTCCAGCAAGGTCCGGTAGAGACGGCCAGCCATGTGGCCATCGCGGGCATATAGGAGATTCCAGAGCGGATGCAAAGCAGATTTCTGATGGCTCACACGATTCGCAACCGACCGGCCGCTCAGCTATGCACGACGCGCCGGAAACCGTTGGAAACCGCACGCGTTTCGCAACAGGCCAAGTCGCAGATCCGCGACAAAACGCTCTGGTGTGGCGACCACAGCAGGTGCTGGCGCGCTACATCATCATAGTGTCCGGGCGCAGCGAGATATGTTCCGGTCCAAGCGGGCCGTCGCTCATCACGCGGGCCACCACGATATCGTCCAGCAGGATGTGAAACACCGCCGCATTGTCATCATCAGCTTCTATGGAAAGGACCGGGCGTATGCCGGCCTCCGCGTCAAAGGTGATTTCAATCTGGTCCTCATCTGTCGAGAAATCGGTGACGAAGGCCGGGGCCTCGTCCTCGTGGGAGGCCTCCAGCCCGATCCAGTCCGCGCCATTGCCCGAGCTGACCACGTCACCCGCACCCGCGGTAATCGTGTCTGCGCCATCTCCGCCGTTCAGAAAATCGGTCTCTCCTGCGTCGTCGTTGCCGACAAGGTGATCATTGCCGGTACCCCCGAACAGCGTGTCGGCACCCGCGCCACCGGCCAGCGCGTCGTTGCCCTGCAAACCGTGCACAGCATCGGCGCCCGCCCCTCCGTGAACCGTGTCTTGACCGTCGCCACCGGCCAGACTGTCGTCGCCGGACCCGCCGGCGAGACTGTCATCCCCTTCTGCACCGAAGAGATCGTCGTCACCGGACTTTCCGTAGAGGGTGTCGTCACCGGACTCTCCGTACAGGGTATCGTCACCCCCGTTTCCGACCAGCGTATCCAACCCTGTGCCACCGTTGATCTGATCGGCATCACCGGCACCCGTGAGCAGGTCATCCCCGCCGCGACCGGTCAGAAATGCCGGACCGTCTGATGCGGACAGCGTGTCGTCACCCTCTGCGCCGGTGAGAAGATCATAGGTGCCAGCACTGCCCGACCCGGATGGCACGCCCGAAATCGTCTGATCCTGAACGTCACCGTCCCCGTCGCTCAGAACACCTTGTATCAGACACGGCTCCGAGCGTTCCGCACCATCGTCTTCATGGCCGACCCCTCCGGTCGAGCCGGTCTCTGCGTCCTGCGTCTCGTCATCTTCAGACGTTTCAACACCCGTGAACGCGGATCCCACGGCAAGCGCCCCAAGCGCCCCAAGCAACCACAACATCGTCTTCTACCCACACACGCCCCCTGTTCAGAGTCCACAAAACGGCGCCTCGGGCAAATGATTGTCGGCAGTTTGGTTAAGACGCGGCGACACGATCGCGATGCGATATCACCTCTGCGCCGGGCTCTTCAGGTTCATCATCGCACATCTCGGCGGGAAAGCCCGGTGCGCGGATGTCGAGACCGGTCGCCTCTTCCAGCCGCCGGATGATGTTAGGCGAAAGCTCTCGTTAACCATAGCGCGCGATACCATCCTGGAAGATCCTGATCATCAGCGGGTTGATTTCGAGCGGAACACCCGCCCGGTCGGCCACTTGCTGAAAAAGACCGATGTCCTTTGCAACAAGATCCATCGTAAACGAAATATCGCGGCTGCCGTTCAGGATCACCTGACTTTCCGTTTCGTGAACGAAGGAAGTGCCGGAACTGATCGCGATCGCTTCGTACGCGGTGGGCAAGTCGATCCCGGCGGCCTTTGCCGTCACCAATGCCTCGCAACAGGTGATAAGATTGGCCGTCGCAAGGAAGTTGGTGACGACCTTCAGAACCGACGCGCTGCCCAGATCGCCGGTGTGAAGAATCCGCCGCCCCATTGTTGTCAGAAGCGGCAGGATACGTTCGAATGTGGCGCGATCGCAGCCCGCAAAGATCGAGATGTTGCCTGTATCGGCGCGATGACATCCACCCGACACCGGACAATCCACGGCCGTGCCGCCACGCGCGATCACCTCTTGCCCCAGTCGCAGAACCTCGGCTTCGTCCGTGGTGGACATTTCCATCCAGATTTTGCCGGGTCCGGTCTCTGGCAGCATCTGGCTGACCACCGCGTCAGAGGCGGCCGGACTTGGCAGGCAGGTGATCACCGCGTCGCAATCGCGCATCATCTGCGCGGGATTTTCGCCTGCCCGGGCCCCGCGCGCCAAGAAACTCGCCACAAGGTCGGCGTCCAGATCATGAACTGTCAGATCAACGCCGTTGCGCAGCAGCGAGCCCGACAGTTTGCCGCCCACATTTCCCAGACCGATAAAGCCTACTTTCATGATGGTGTCTTCCTTGCTGATTTGGCACAGCCTCGTTGGCTTGCCGTCAAAATGTCTGGCCCGGAAACGACATGCGCCCCTACTTTTTTGTGCCGTCTCTTTCGGCCTGCTGGATGACCGACGGCACAGCGCAAAGGCCCCTGGCTGAGTTCCGGCAGGAGGGCACGTCAAGGCATGCTTCGTCCAAGGCAACCGATCCGCACAACGCCCCGGCTGCGCGTCACCGACACCGTCAGCGGCGGCGCAACGTGTCACCGTATGTGATACGGGGCTCCAGAACGACACGCGCGGGTGGCAGATCCGTGTCGGCGTCCGTACGCTCGATGACAAGTTCTGCCGCGCGGCGGCCGATCTCGTGACGACACGAGTCCATCGTTGCCAGCTCGCGCGGCAATCCCTTCAGCAGGTTCAGCCCATTGAAACCGGCCAGTCCCATCTGGCCCGGAATGTCGACGCCCTGTTCCAGCAGCCACAACAGGCCGCCCGCACCGATCAGATCATTGGAATAGTAAATGAAATCGAGATCGGGACTGCGTTGCAGAACATCACGGGTCATTTCACGCCCTTTCACCAACGCGGACCCGCCCGAGTAAAACTCCTGATCCTCTATTTCGACACCGGCCTTCGCCAGGGTCTCGGTAAATCCTTCAAAGCGTTTGCGGGCCCGGCGGTCCTCGGCCAGCTTGGTGCCCAGAAACGCGATATGCCGAAACCCGTCCTTCAGGATCGCCCTGGCCATCTGCGCCCCGGCGTCGCGATGCGATATCCCCACGACGCTGTCGACGGGCGAGCCGTCAACATCCATGATCTCGACCACCGGAATGCCCGACGCCCTCAGCATGGATCTCGCAACCTCTGAATGTTCGAGACCGGCAATGATCACGCCCGACGGTCGCCAGGACAGCATTTCGTAAAGAACGCGCTCTTCCTTGTCGCGACTGTATCCGGTGACCCCGACGACCGGCTGAAGCCCGGTTGTGTCGAGCACCTCGGAAATGCCGGTCATGACCTCCGGAAACACCATGTTCGACAAAGACGGGATGATCACGGCCACAAGGCTGACACTCTGGCTGGCCAGCGCGCCGGCAATACGGTTTGGCACATAGCCCAGTTTCTGCGCAGCAGTCAGCACCTTCTGGCGGGTCGCGTCCGAGACATCGCCGCTGTTGCGCAACACGCGACTGACGGTCATCTCCGACACGCCAGAGGCTTCTGAGACATCGCGCAGGGTCAGCGGTCGGGTGTCGGATCGGCTCATATGTGAGGGTGCGCTTGCGATACGATTTTTATTCGTCCAAGGGGTAGCGTGGATCATGTCCCCTGCGCAAGACGTGCCGCACCCTGCAACGGCGGCCTCGAAAGGCCAGAAACCCCGAAGCCCCGCCCCTGCGGCCAACGGATCACGCAGACCGCCGGCGATCAAACGAGGACTTGCGTCCAGACCCGCCTCGCGGGAGAACAGCGCCCAGCGGCCCCGTGGCTCAACTGGATAGAGCAGCCCCCTCCTAAGGGGCAGGTTGCAGGTTCGAATCCTGCCGGGGTCGCCAGCACTTTTTCAAAACCTTGTTCTCGATTGTCCATTTCTGAAGCGTGGGCACTTGTTTCGCGTGAGTGGCGCAGTCTGTTCCTTTTTTGGTCCACCAAAGGTCTGCAAGCTTTCGGACCCGGGCGCAAACCTGTGGTCAATATCCCTTCTAGTCGCTTCGGCGAACGTCGCGGCTGTGAACCAGGCATCGTAGGGACTGCGTCGTGCAGTCTGTCGCGTTCGTCGCACATAGAGTATCAACACCGTTTGTGTGGATTTCAGAGATCTGTCGGGCGCCCTGGCGCGTTCTGCCCATCTTCACGAGGTCGTGCTGCACGGGCGCAGACACGTCATTGGGTCACGCTCATCGGTTGACAGATGATGTAACCATAATTACTAGTTACACAAGATCACCAAGTAGACTGTATGGGTGAGAGCCGCGATATGAGCCAGTGTTCCTGTTTCGGGATGGTCAACAGCTCCGGAGACGTGCGAGAGCGTTGCGTTGCACCGAAGCACGTCAAGTGAGTCGGTCATTTGAGTTCACCGCAGGTTCGCTGGCGCTGAACTTCGTCGATACTGTCGCGTCACGCGGCGGTACGCCCGAAGACCTGTTCGCGACACCCTATGATCTGACAAGATGGCTTTTGCTGGCTGGGTTCGGCCAGACCGTCCCCATAGATTCGGGACAATTGGAAACGGCAAAGGACGTGCGTGAGGCCGCGCATGGCATCCTGTCAGCCGTTGCTGATGGGCGCGCCACGCCTCAGGCCGACATTGCAACGCTCAATGCGTGTGCGCTGCACCAGGACCTGAGGCCACAATATGTGGGTGGCGTCGTTGTGTTTGTCAGCGGTCATCCCTTTGAGGCAGTTCTGTCGCAGATCGCGGCCGACGCGCTTTTGTTGCTGCAGGAAAACAACGCCCGTCGCCTGCGCCGCTGTCCGGAATGCGCCATGCTGTTCATCGACCAGTCACCGCCCGGCAAACGCCGCTGGTGCTCTTCTTCGAGTGGCTGCGGCAATCGCGCGAAGGTGCGCAGACATCGCGAAAGAAAACGGCTGGAGGGCACGAAATGAACACGCAGACGCAGGACAGAAGGGTCTGCTTTGATTTCGAAGTGGACTTCTCAAATGGCGGCGGCATCCAGGGCCAGGGCTTTCGGCTGGACATTCACGGCGACGATATCTCGGAAAGTGATCTGGCGGACTACATTGTCGATGACATGCGCCTGCTGATGGTGGGAGAGGTCCGCATTCTGAACAAGTCGATCATTTTCGAGAAACACAAACGCAATGCGGATGACGCATCGGGGGTCGTTCCCCTCGGGTGATGTATCGGCCAGAGTTTGCGTGTGGCGACGTCAGGGCCCGCCGAAACCAGCTCGCACGTGCCGCGAGCCGCACGATCCTGGCCGGCCTTTGCTAGATCACCCGGATCACGGCCTTGTCGATGGCCAGCATGTAACCGCGGCGGGCGATGTTCTTGACCAGCAGATCGCTGATCATCTGGTTGCCCAGCGTGTCGCGCAACCGCTTGATGCGCGTAGCGCCCGAGGCTTCGTCACAGTCTGCAGCGTCGCGTCCGGAAATCACCGCTTCGATTTCGGCGCCAGACAGGACCTCTTCGTCCATGCGGGCCTCTGCAAGCACGGCAAGTGTTTCCATGGCGGCGTCGGTTAGCCTGAAGCCCATGTTGTTGAGATAAACGGTATTCTCTTCCCGGCTGATCAGCAGGGACGACACCTGAATCCCGGCCCTTTCGATCTGGGCCATGCGGCGGTTGAGCGTCACCAGCATCACCAGGAACACCAGAGCCGCAACGAGCAGCGCGGTTGCAAAGACCAGAAGCACGAAGATCACCATACGGTAACTGACCAGCGTTTCCGAAAAGGCGGTGCCGGACAAGGCCAGGATTTCAAGCAGCTTGATCTGTGCGTCCGAGGTCAGCGCATCGTTCTCGACAAAGATCCTCTCGACCCGCTCGTTGAATGCGTTGGCGTCAGGCAGGGACAGAAACAGGAATACCGCCGCCACAGCCAGGATGGCCACAATCGCCGCGAGCCCCAGCACGACGGCCCGGCTTCCGGAGCGGCGCACGTCAGCGGCATTCGTCATGCGGTCACTGTCGGGGGCGTGCATGTGATCGTGCATCATCTATTGTTCGCGTACCGCAACCACCTTGAGCAATGTCAGTCCGCGCGCGGCCAGCGCTTTTTCCAACTGGGCCGTGGCGTTGGCCAGAGTACAGGGGCCGGTGATCTGCACTGTCTCATAAACAAGGTTTAGTGGGTTGTCACTCTTGGCCTTGAAGTCCGCCACGCAGCCAGCCGCGGCCGCGCCGGATACCGCCAGACCGGCGATCAGCGTACTGCAAAAGGCAAGGGATAAGCGTGTCATGATCCGACCATGGCGATTGCCGCGCAGCTATTCAATATCAGCAGCGTACGAAAGCCGCGGGCGCCACGATTTTGTACCGCTATGCGATAACACGCCCGCGTTATTGCCTGTCTGCTCATGCCCTGACCAGTCTCTTTCACATGCCGATCCGGCACGATGCCTGGGGTCGCGCGGCACTTTCGCAAGGAGTTGCATGATGAATCAGAGAACCAGCCCGCACCAGAGAACGTTAGCCCTCTTCGTCGTATTTGCCTTAGGCGTCACAAGCCTCGCGTCGCCTGCGCGCGCAGACAGCAGCGATGTTGCCAAATGGGTGGCTGGGGCGGCCGCACTCGCCATCGTGGGGGCCGCCGTCGCACGGGAAAGACGCGACAGACGCGAGACCACACGCCGCGCCACCGACCCGGTCTACGTTGAAGGCCCGCTTGCCGAGCGCGACCGCGCCTATCGTCGGTTCGGATACAGCAGTTACGACTATGACGAACGTCAGTACCAAAGAGGAAAACGCAACCGGTCCCGGCACGATCACTACGCCTTGCCGCTGCGCTGTGCCCGCAACGGTCACAGCGCGCAGGGCCAGGTCTATGGGTTCGGGCGCAAATGTCTGCGACGCCACTTCAAGAACTTCGGTGCATTGCCACGGCACTGTGCGGTCCGTCTGCGGGAATACGGTGAACGACGCGGGGTGATCTATCACAACGGATGTTTGCACCGGAACGGGTTTTACGTAGCCAAAGGCAGGCAGCGTTGAGCAGATGTACGGTGACGAGTGTCGGGGGCGTCTTCTGGGCGCCCCCGTGCCGATTCCGCGCACCGGGTGGCAGGATCACGCCGGCTCCATGTTACAGAGGCATCACGGATCGTTGCGCAGGTCTTGGCAGAGCACGCGCGCATCCCGATCTGCCGTGCACAACAAAAGACAATCCGCGACACGCGTGAGGTGGCAGACATGACCCACAGACAATTCATTACCACGATCCTTGTGTCGGCTCTGGTTCTGACCGGAGTGCAGGCCACGGCAAGATTGTCGAACGAGGCAGAGCCAGAGAACATACAAACCACACTGGACAATGAACGCGGTGCCGCTTTCAAGGGCTGATCAGCTGTGGCTTTCATCGCGACAGCTGATGTGGTTTGTCCTTTGCATGACCGGTTCGCATTTCCAGTTTGAACGCGACGCGATTTCGAAAGGCGCCCGTCGGGTCGCCGGTGTGGACGAGGTCGGGCGCGGACCGCTTGCCGGGCCGGTCACGGCAGCCGCCGTCATTCTCGACCCTGACAACATTCCCGAAGGCCTCGCGGATTCGAAAACGCTGAGTGCGGTGAAACGCGCGCTGCTGTTTGACGCACTTCTCGCCACCTCTGACGTGGCGGTGGCGCATGCCAGTGTCGAGGAAATCGACGAGATCAACATTCTGCAGGCCACCTTTCTGGCGATGCGGCGCGCGCTTCAGGAAATGAAGACCGTTCCGGACATGGCGCTTGTGGATGGCCAGCACGTGCCCGATGCTCTGCCCTGTCCGGGCCAGGCCATCGTGAAGGGCGATGCACAGTGCCTTTCGATTGCCGCGGCGTCGATCGTGGCCAAAGTCACGCGCGACCGGATCATGTGGGATTTGGCGCAACACTATCCCGGCTACGGCTGGGAGACCAATGTGGGTTATGGATCAAAAAGCCACATGTCTGCGCTGAAAAAACTGGGAGCAACCCCACATCATAGACGTTCATTTCGGCCAGTCCACAACATCTTGTATCAAGAAAATTCCTAACCAGCTGATTCAAAAAACAAATTGACCGAGAACTCAGCATGACTCATCGTTTGCCCAACGACCAGAGCACGACAACGTGCCGGGGAAGAGGCAGACATGACAAAGACCAAGACCGGGGCGGCGACGCTTCCCCTGAACACGATACTTGAGGGCGACTGCATCGCGGCGATGAACGATCTGCCCGAGGCATCAGTGGATCTGGTCTTTGCCGATCCACCCTACAATTTGCAGCTGCGCGGTGATTTGCATCGTCCGGACAACAGCCACGTGGATGCGGTCGACGACGCGTGGGATCAATTTGCCTCGTTCGAAGCCTATGACACTTTTACCCACGACTGGCTGACGGCGGCGCGACGCATCCTAAAGCCGGATGGAGCACTTTGGGTGATCGGCTCGTACCACAACATTTTCCGTGTCGGCGCGGTGCTGCAAAGTGCGGGCTTCTGGATTCTGAATGATGTGGTCTGGCGCAAGTCGAACCCGATGCCGAATTTTCGCGGCAAACGACTGACCAACGCGCATGAGACCCTGATATGGGCCAGCCGGGGCGAAGGCGCGAAATACACCTTCAACTACGAAGCCCTGAAATCGCTCAATGAAGGGATCCAGATGCGCAGCGACTGGGTTCTGCCCATCTGCACCGGCCACGAACGGCTGAAGGATGGCAAGGGTGACAAGGCACACCCCACGCAGAAGCCACAGGCGCTGCTGCACAGGGTGATCGTAGGTACGACCAATCCCGGTGACGTGGTGCTGGATCCGTTTTTCGGCACCGGCACGACAGGCGCCGTCGCCAAGATGCTGGGTCGCGACTACATCGGGATAGAGCGCGAGGCGTCCTATCGTGAGGTGGCCGAACAGCGGCTGGCGGCGGTGCGCCGCTATGATCGTGATGCGCTTGCGGTCTCCGCCAGCAAGCGGGCGGAACCGCGTGTCCCCTTCGGTCAGCTGATCGAACGGGGACTGCTGCGACCGGGCGAAGAGCTTTATTCAATGAATAACCGCTTCAAGGCGAAAGTACGCGCCGACGGCACACTGGTCGGGGGCGAGCATACCGGCTCGATCCATCAGGTGGGCGCGGCGCTGGAAGGCGCGCCAAGTTGCAACGGATGGACCTACTGGCACATTCGGCGCGATGGCAAGCCGGTTCCTATCGACGTTTTCCGCCAGCAGATCCGGGCAGAACTGGCCGAAACGCGCAACCACTGAGCAACACCGCCGGTGCCTGTGGCCGTAGTCTGATTGACAGACATGGGCATCCCTCTACCCCCGCCTTCGGGCGGGGGCTTTTTTTGGGGCGATCTGGTTCGTGACAAGGGCAACCGCATCACTGAGGATCGCAGAATCGTCCATGCCGAGGGCACGCGCTCCTGCGGGGTCAGGAAACTCAGTTCCCCGGGCGACATATCGGTCGACCATCGCAGCACACAGATCCTGCTTGTGCCGGACGTGGTGGTGGATGCTGGCCGACTTGATCCGAAGTGCAAGGAACAGGGCGAATAACAGAAGGAAACCGCGCTGAATGACCTGACGTATCTGGACAAAGTGCCCGCTGACAGTTCCTATCTGGCGGGTGACACGTTCAGCGTGGCCGGCATCACGGCCTTCGCCGGTTTGGGGTTTGCTGCGTTCGCAGAAATTGAACTGCCCGATGACCTCGACCATCTCAAGGACTGGCACAGACGCGTGGCCGCCCGCCCGTCCATTGCAAGCTGAAAGGAACGGAAAGATGGATCAGAACAGCGATTTCAGTGTACGGGTCGTGGTGCACAGCGCCGATGAGCCGTGGATCGCGTCCCCTATGGCAGGGGTGGACCGGCGGATACTTGACCGGATCGGGGGCGAGGTGGCGCGCGCCACCTCCATTGTGCGCTATGCACCAGGCAGCAGCTTTTCGTCTCATGTGCATACCGGCGGCGAGGAGTTTCTCGTTCTGGATGGCGTTTTCTCAGATGAACATGGCGACTTCCCCGCCGGCAGCTATATTCGCAATCCCCCGCAGTCCTCTCATACGCCGGGGTCGGAACCTGGTACAAAGATCCTGGTCAAACTCTGGCAATTCGATCTGGATGACCGGACACATGTGCGCATCGACACAAACAAGATGCGATTTGTTCCGGAGCGCGAGGGCATCGAGGTGATGCCGCTCTTTTGCGACACTCACGAGGATGTCGTACTGGAATGCTGGGCACCGGGTGCGACCATCCGGCTGGAAGCCCCGGACGGTCTGGAATTGCTTGTGCTGGAGGGCCGATTTGATGAGGGTGGCGACACGTTGAAACGCGAAAGCTGGCTGCGACTGCCGAAAGGTCACACCTCTACCGCAACGGTGACAGACAAAGGCGCAAAGGTCTGGATCAAGCGCGGGCATCTGCGCGAAACGCCGAAAGGGCCGCAGGTCTGAACCCCGGGCGGATCGTCCTGCTCCTTTTGTCGCGAGTGATGTGAAGACCAGACGCACACTGTATCAGAGGTACGGTCTTTTGAAGGCGCGGGACTTTTCTGATTGCGAATAAGTCGCAAGAGCATTGACTTGTTGCAAATGATTCTCATATGCATTGAAGTGTCATTTGTTATGGAGCGCTCGATGCGTTTTTCCCGCAGATCCGCAATCTTGGCCGCGTTATCGGGCACTGCCCTGATGGCAGCGCCGTTGTACGCTCGGCCAGCGCCCTTGAAGGTGGTGACGACCACGGGCATGATTGCAGACGCTGCCCGGCAGATCGGAGGCGATCTTGTAGACGTGCAGGCACTGATGGGTCCCGGTGTCGACCCCCATGCCTATCGTCAGACACGCAGTGACATACAGGCTGCGACGCGCGCCGGGCTGGTGCTTTGGAACGGTCTTTATCTCGAAGCGCAGATGGAAGATTTCTTGCTGGATCTGGGACGAAAGAGGCCCGTTACGGCGGTGGCCGAAGCAATCCCGGCATCCGATCTGATCGCGCACGAGGACTACGACGGCAGATATGATCCACATGTCTGGATGGTTCCCGAACTCTGGGCGAAGGTTGTGGTCGCCATACGGGACGCCATGTCAGAAGCCTCGCCAGAACATGCCGACACGTTTGCCGCGAACGCAGACGTGCATCTGGCGGAAATCGCAGAACTTGCGTCCTATGCAAGCGACGTCTTGGCCAGCGTGCCAGAGCAGGCCCGCGTTTTGCTGAGCGCGCACGATGCGTTCGGCTACTTCGGACGCACCTACGGCTTCGATGTTGTGGGCATCCAGGGCATCTCGACCGAATCCGAGGCGGGTCTGAACCGCATCAGGGAACTCACGGACATGCTGGTGGCCAAGGACGTGCGCGCCGTGTTCGTCGAAACCTCCGTGAGCGACAGAAATGTGCGCGCGCTGATCGAAGGGGCCGCGGCGCAAGGCCATGACGTTGCGATCGGCGGAGAGCTTTTTTCGGACGCAATGGGCGAACCAGGCACCTACGAGGGCACGTATCTTGGCATGATCGACCACAACGCCACAGCAATCGCACGCGCGCTTGGGGGGGATGCACCCGCCGGCGGCCGAACCAACAATCTGTCCACCGGAAGCTGAACGCGATGACGACGCCGGAAAAACAGACCCTTTCGCTTGCCAGCGTGGACGGTGTCCGAACCGTGACGGAAGATCTTGCCGTCTGGCCGCTGGCCATCCGTGGCCTGACGGTTCTTTACGGAAGCAAGCCGGCGGTCTTTTCCGCCGACGTCAGCGTTCAGCCAGGAAAGATGACCGCGATCATCGGCCCCAATGGCGCGGGAAAGTCGACGCTTCTCAAGGCGGCGCTTGGCATTATCAGGCCTCTTGCCGGACAGGTCACTGCATGGGGTCACCCGATTGGCGCGGAACGGGACCGGATCGCATATGTGCCGCAACGTGCAAGTGTCGACTGGGATTTTCCGACACGAGTGATTGACGTGGTGCTTATGGGGCAGTTTCGGAAACTCGGACTCTTGGGCCGAATACGGGGCGCCCAACGGTCTGCCGCGTTGGCCTGTCTGACCCGTGTCGGCATGGAAGATTTCGCAGATCGGCAGATCGGGCAATTGTCCGGCGGCCAGCAGCAGCGGGTCTTCCTCGCGCGTGCACTGGCGCAGGAGGCCGATCTTTATCTGCTTGACGAACCCTTCGCGGGCGTTGATGCCGCAACGGAAAGGGCAATCATATCGGTGCTTCAGGATCTGCGTGAACAGGGCAAGACAATTGTCTGCGTGCATCACGATCTGGCGACGGTGCCAGAGTATTTCGACAATGTTTTCCTGATCAACACCTCAAAGATCGCCGAAGGGCCGGTGGCGAGCACTTTCACTCAACCCAACCTGCAGCTGGCGTATGGCGGCCGTCTTGTGACCGCCCAGATGGGCGCCGCGGGCTGAGTCATGCTGTTCGACGCGTTGACGCTGCAGCTTGGCTATAATGCCACGCTGGTAACCGTCGGCGCGGCACTTCTGGGAATTGCCGCCGGGGCCGCAGGAACATTCCTGTTTCTTGGAAAACGCGCGCTCGTCAGTGATGCGATCAGCCATGCCACACTGCCGGGTGTGGCATTGGCCTTCATGATGATGGTAGCGCTTGGCGGCGACGGACGGGCGCTGGCAGGACTCCTCGCTGGCTCGGCAATATCGGCCCTGGCGGGGTTGCTGTGTGTCAGCGCGCTGACGAACCGCACACGTCTTTCTGAGGATGCCGCGATCGGAGCGGTGCTGTCGGTGTTTTTTGGACTGGGTATCGTTTTGCTGACCATTGTTCAGTCGATGAACGCAGGGCGGCAAGCCGGACTCGAAAGCTTTTTGCTTGGATCCACCGCCGGCATGCTTTGGGCAGATACCCTATTGATCGCGGGAGGCGGAGCCGTGGTTCTTGCGCTGACTGTCCTTTTGCGACGCCCGATGGCGCTTGTGGCATTCGATCCGGGGTATGCCGCCGGCCAGGGCCTGAACGTCCGGCAAATCGAGTTGGCGATGATGGGCCTTGCTTTGGCAATCACGGTGGTCGGGCTCAAGATCGTGGGGCTGATACTGATTGTCGCGCTGCTCATCATTCCGGCCGTGGCCGCGCGGTTCTGGAGTGAACGCGTGGAACACGTCGTTCTTCTTGCGGGCCTTTTCGGTGGCGCATCGGGCTTTGCAGGTGCTGCCATATCGGCCACGGCCCCTGCCTTGCCGACGGGTCCGATCATCGTCCTGACGGCGTTCTCGATCTTTGTTCTTTCCCTTCTGGTGGCCCCCAGGCGCGGCATTCTTGCTGCACTCCTGCGGCACCAGCGATTTCAGGCGCGGGTTCACGTCAGACAGGGACTGCTGGCTCTGGCACAGGGACAGCCCATCTACGAGCGCCTGACCCTGAGACTGATGCGGCGGCGCGGACTGATCCGTGCGGACGGTGTTGCGACGGAGCCGGGGCGCGCGCAGGCGGCAGTGGCCCTGCTTGACGAAAGACGCTGGCAGATTCTGCGTACGGATCCCGCACATGCCGATGCCGTCGCTCACTATGATGGATTGACCCCACTCGATACGATTTTGACGCATGATCAGTTGTCCGCGATCGACAAGAGCCTGACCCCGGAAGCCGCGACATGACGGGGACCGAGTTTGTAACCCTGTCGCTGTCTCCGCTGTTCATTGGAACCTGCGCGGCAGTGGCCTG
Source organism: Pseudomonadota bacterium (assembly GCA_039028815.1). GTDB lineage: Bacteria > Pseudomonadota > Alphaproteobacteria > Rhodobacterales > Rhodobacteraceae > Roseovarius. Next base: position 2,315 of record JBCCHI010000050.1, on the reverse strand, counting down.
CGCGCTTCCAGGGAACTTCCTGTTGCTCCGGCGACAAGCGTTGATCGGAGACGCGATCAGTCATGTGGTTTTGCCAGGGATTGTCGTTGCCTTCATTGTGACCGGAACGGTATCGGCATGGCCGATGATGCTGGGAGCCGGGGCCGCAGCGTTGATCTGCGTCGCGCTGATCGAGCTGATCCGGAGATTTGGAAAGATAGAGCCCGGTGCGGCCATGGGTGTCGTCTTTACCGCAATGTTCGCGGGCGGTGTTTTGCTGATGGAACAGACGGATACATCATCGGTTCACCTCGATGTGGAACACGCGCTGTTCGGCAATCTTGAGAGTCTGATCTGGCTCGATGCAGAGGGCTGGGTGTCTTTGATCGACCTGGCCGCACTTCGCACGCTGCCGCCGGAATTGCCACGTATGCTGGTGACGATGGCAGGCATTTTGCTGCTGACGCTGATCTTCTGGCGCCCACTCAAGGTATCGACGTTTGACGAAGAATTTGCGCGCACGCTGGGCTTGCCTGTCGGTGTGATCGGGCTTGGCCTTGTGATCGTGGCCGCTGTTGCGGCGGTGGCCGCGTTCGACGCTGTGGGCTCAATCATTGTCATCTCGATGTTCATCTGCCCTCCGGCTGCGGCACGATTGATGACAGATGGTCTGGAACGTCAGGTGGTATGTTCGGTCGGATTTGCAGTTTCTTCAGCGGTGCTGGGATATGTGCTGGCCGGATACGGCCCACTCTGGGTGGGATTCGAAAGTTCGGTGAGCGCGGCAGGCATGATCGCCACGGTGTCAGGCGTGATCCTCGCATGCGCCGCGTTCTTCGGCCCGTGCCGACGGCAAAGCAGCTTCGAGCGCGAAGTCTAAAGCGTTCCGCGACAAACCTGAATTCCAGAGTGTCGCGCAAGGCAGTGCAATGTCCCCATGCTGCGCGCCTTTCACCTTCGGCTGATGTCTCGGGGGAAAGGCGAAAAGCTTTAGGCGAAGCCACGCATGCGCGCCAGCACGGCCAGACCCTTCAAAAGCATCGCCTCCGGATCACATTGAAACACGGGCACGCCCTGCCCGGCCAACGCATCGGCATAGAGCGCGGAATGGCTGGAGATGACACACACGTCCCGGCCCAGCCAGTAAGGTCGGGTGGCCGCAAGTTCCGCGCCAATGAGATGCCCTGTCGTGGCCGTGCCGTCCCCCGACAACTCGGCGGCGCGCAAATCAGAGGCGAGCCTTTCCGGGCGGCTCAGACTGTCGGCCACCGCCCGGGATGACGCGGTTTCATGTCCACCCAGAGCGGATTGCATGCGCAGTGTCAGGGCCGACCTTGAACTGATCGCTTCCTCGGCGCTGATCTCGATCCAGTGGGTCACCTCGCCATAGGTTACACAGATCACGCCATCCCACGAAGTTCGATCTGTCAGGGCACCTGCGACCCAAAGCCGGACCCAGCCGCTGATCCGATCCGCCGGTTGGTCCTGTACCCAGTCGGGCACGCAACTTCCGGTCCGGGGCAGAACCGGCGCCGGTAGTCTTTCAGGTTCTGACTCTCCCACCCGGATCACGGGCGCGCTGTCGCATCCGGTTGCCGTTTCCGTCACGTCCGCGCCGGTCAGGGCAATGCTCCGCGCGCCATGCGGCGTGGTTCCGGCCGCGAACCAGAATGTCATGCGCCATCGAGCTGTTGAACCAGTCCGGATACGTCATATCCCGCACTCCGCGCACGTTCGACGATCTCGCTGCTGTCCATCTGTCCGTGCCGGGAGATCGCCCAGAGCAACGTGCACCGTGTGCCGCTGCGGCAATAGGCAAGGATCGGCTTGGGCAGTTCATGCAGCGCCCGGTCAAATTCGGACATCAGATCAGGTGGCACAGCATGACCGGTCATGGGGACCGCGCGAAACGACAGGCCCTCGGCCTCTGCCGCAGCCTCAATCTCGGCGATGGGGGTCTGATCCGGCGCTTCACCATCGGGACGGTTGCACAAGATCGAATGAAATCCTGCCCCGGCAATTTCGCGGACATGCGCGACATCAATTTGCGGTGAGACGGCAATGTCTTCGGTCAGGGTACGAATATCCATGGCGAGTCCCTGCAAGGCATTGGTGACATGTGTTCTGACGCATATGGCCGCATGTGCCATGGAATTTCAATGGCGTTGACAATTCCCGGACCGGTGCCGAACGTGGCCGGGGCACGGGTCGGAGGATGATGTGGACGGTTCCTGGGAATTCTGGATTGATCGCGGCGGCACGTTCACCGATATCGTTGCGCTAGACCCTTCCGGTCAGATGCACACGCACAAGCTTCTATCCGAAAATCCGGATCG
>JBCCHI010000049.1:0-25744 GCA_039028815.1 Pseudomonadota bacterium | reverse complement strand
GTTTCTCACGCGCCACCTAAACAAATTCACGCAGAGTATCCAAAATGACGAGCGCCCCGGCATGTCTGACACCAGGGCGCGCGGTAACCATTCAAGAGCTGAGGGAGTTACTGGCCGTTCGCGTGGCGCCAGCAGTTCCAAACGGCCTCTTCGCCAAGCAACTCGCGGATGATGCGACTGCGGGTGGTGACATTTTGAATTGGAGGCCAAGCCAGTGCTTCCAGATCGTCACTGTCGAGGTCGGGCAAAATGCATTCTGTCAAACGCAAGACCTCAGATGTTCGGCGACAGCCGATACCAAATCCGTTATCGGCGAGACCACGGGCGACCGCCTCCGGTTGCAATAGCTTGTCTGTGTCTTTTGGAAGGTCACGGTTGACCTCATGCACCTGTTCGTTGAGGTGCATCAGCTTCTTGTTGAACGCGACGATGGCGGCGATGTGTTGCTTTACGTGACCCATCTCGGCGACAAGTTCATCGGTCTTTTTGCGGACCGCGTCGTACCTGTCCTGGCGCGCCTTTTCCATCTCGCGCGCAAGGGCGGCTTCCTGTGCTTCGGTCAACCGCGTACGGATGTCATTCAGTCGGTCCATCTCGTCATCGAGTTCGCGCAATTGTAGGCGTGCCTCACGGACTTGCGGACGCATAGCCAGTGGGTCGCCGGAAACAGCTGTGAGGTCTGTGATGAGCGACTCGAGTTCGTTTTCGAGTGCCGGGATTTTGCTGATGAGATCAGAGAACTTCGCTGAACCGGTTCCCATGTCCGACAACGCTGAGCCGGCCCTTCGCAAAAAGTCATCGATCTCCGATAGCAAGGTTTCGAGATTGGGGGATGAGATAACGTTCATGGTCTTTAACCTTTCGTAAGGTTGCTGGGTGACGCGTGGGCAGACGCGACGCTGGGGCGTGGAAGAAGCCGAGATTGTGGGAGGGGGATCGCTTAGGACGCGCGCCACGAAGCCGTGGTGATATGGCTAGATATATAAATGTACGAGATTTTCGTACGTACGCTTTCTCGAAAACAAGCGAAACGTACGAAGAAACTGTACGTTGCAGGTTTTTGAAGTCTGCCAAACTCCGGAACGTACGAAAATCTCGTACGAGGTGTACGAAAATTTCGTACCGAAGAATGTTTTTCTCCGAGGTCATTCTGCGTCTCCAACGACGCGCAACTTAGGGAGGCTCTTTCGGCGTGGTTGACGCGTTTCGTTTGACGCACCTACCCCGGGGAAGTCGTTTCCTGGGCTCCATTGCTTGAAAAGCTTGCGTGCCTCGTTGGGGCGCTTGCCAGGAAGCGGTAATTCTGTGATCTCGTAGCGGGGACACCTGCCTATGCCTGGCTCACCCAGGGCTGCCTGCACAGTGACGACCAAAAACCCTTTTTGCTGCAACCCATGAAAGGCTTTCGCCACGGTCTGGTGATGCACTTTCATGCATGTGGCCGCTTCTCTCGTGCTAAGGGTAATCTCGCCGTTGTTGTTGCGCTCTTCACCCTTCCATCGACGTTTTACCCAAACATAGAGCGCTTGTTCGAGTGGCGTCAGAGCTCGGTAGGCTGGGGTGTCCATCACGCTATGGATCATCATTACGAAAGGGGGTGAATTCCGTCGGTGCGTTCTGTTCTTGCCCATCACGCCACCTCCTGCGTGAAAGAAGCGCTATCGGACAACGCGCGGTCATTGCCGGCGGGCACTTGATGGAGTATTTTGGACTTAGGACGACAAATCCGAAACCTCCTGCGGATCAGCCCGTCGCCAATGCTCTGGCGGCGGGTTCCATTTTTTTGGGGCATGGGTCACGCGGCCTCTTGCTCATTCAACTTCTGTTGGATCACGGACCGCCGAAATCGCGTACAACCGCCGATTCTGACACGTCCGGGCAATTTCCCATTGCCTGCATGCCGCCAGACCGTCGCAACCGATATGTTAAGCCACTCTGCGACTTGGCGATCGGTTAGATACTCAGCTTGATGGGTTTGGTTTTCTGATATCATTTTCGAACTCCGTTAGCTCATGAACTATTCAGAGTTCGTAAATACCCTCATGCAAATGCACGTACTACCAAGCCAATTACAGGAAGCCCTCGAATTAGGGGGTGTTGACCTGAAGAGTCGTTCGAAATTCGAACCTTACAAATTGACGCGTTTCTGGAAAGTGTAGGGCTTGAAGATATTGGAATTCGTTTGACGCTGGATCATTCAGACGCTGAATCGCGCACTCGGCTGGCCCGAAAGGGTCGAAGCCAATACCGAGTTCATCGAAGACACCATCAAGCGTTTTCCCGTATAATCCGCCTAGGCCACCTGAAGCTTTATCCTTGTAGGTCGTTGGCATTTCACCCGATCCGACAACGTAAATCTTTGCTACTGCGTCTGCCACAATATGCGGATAGAGTTGCCTGGGCGCTCCGCGCCTTTTCGGGCCGGCGATGCTGTTCAAGACGGCTTGTGTAGCTTCTAGACCAGCCCCCAGTCTCCAAAGCATGTCAATCGTCAAATCACAGTAGTCAAAGGCGGAATTGTCGGCGGTCCTTATTTTTTCTTTGATCTCTTCGTGTGGCGTCGCGCCTCGATTGATGTTGTCGATGATTGGTGCAGGTAACTCTTGAAGGTCGTTCCAGAGATTGAAAACCGCCTCCATGATTTTACTCATTTTATCAATAGTTTGGCGTGCTTCCGTATCGGTTTGAGTCAAGAGGCTCTGATTTTCGTGCCTCAATGGCCATACCGTCTGCACAACGAAGAGTGGATGAACTTGCGTGAAAACGTTCCACCCGATGGGTTCAAGAATTTTTTGTAATTCCTTGGATACAAATGTGCCGCCACTCACGCCCGCAACTCCACCACTTCGCCCCTTTTGCCCGTCACGAACTGAGTCCATGCTTCCATCATTTTGCGGCGTCGGGCGACCATGTCGGATCGTTGATATGCTCGCGCTACTTCCGACCCGACGAAATGCGCGAGAGCAAGTTCTGCAAGATCATATGGATATCCCATTTCCGCGGCCCATTGCCGGAACGTCGATCGCAATCCGTGTGGAACGGCAGGACGCTTGCTGACCGGATCTAGGTAACTCGCGCCATCGATATCGTGTCGACCTTTATGAAGACGTCGCATAACCGCTGAGATACTCATGTCGGAAAGCGTGCCGCCGCGGGGAGCGGTGAACACGAGAGATGACCTGGTGTGCATGTTTTGGTCTTCAACGATACCGACGGCCTCATCTGAGAGCGGGACACGATGAGTTCGCCCATTCTTCATTCGATCCGCAGGTATAGTCCAGGTCGGAACGTTACCGAGCTCGAGTTCGTCCCACGTCATGTTGCGGACTTCCCCAGAGCGCGCGCATGTCAGAGTGAGAAAACGAAGGGCCTGTGCCGCTGTGCCATTTCTTTGTGCCAGATCGCGCCACCACAAAGCAATCTCATCAAGCGCTAGGGCAGGGTGGTGATCTGGCGGCTTGGGCCTTCTCGGCAACGCAGAACGCAACACGTTGTCTACGGCATTAGGCTGGGTACGGTACCCCTTAGCGGCAGCGAAATCGAGAACTTGGGAAATGCGCGAACGCAGTTTCTTGGCTGTGACGAACTTTTCAGTCCAGATCGGCAGAAGAACGTCCAGAACCTCCGCTCGGTTCACGTCAGCAACACTGTTGGATCCAATGTGGGGAAAGGCGTATCTCTCAAGTATCGCCACCCACTGTTTCGAGTTTTTCTCGGTCCGAAAGTTCATTTCTAGGGATTGGTGCAGCTCGCGGGCGGCTTCTTCGAACGTCGTTTCTTTATGATCTCTCTTTGCTTTCGGATCGTTTCCGGCTTTAGCTTCCGCTCTAAGAGCTGCGGCTTTCTCCCTTGCTTCAGCAAGCGACACGTCTGGATACCCGCCAAGGCCAATTTCGCGACGTGACTTTTGCCCTCGTACAGTCACGCGGAGGATCCAACTCTTGGCCTTGCCCCGAACCCGCAAGTAAAGCCCTTGGCCATCTGAGTGCATTCCATCCTTGGATTTGTTTTTTACTTCCAGTTTTGTCAGCTTGCTCATCGGCTGTCCCACCAGTAATCCCACCACAAAAAGTGAGACGTGGTGAGACCGATTGCAATAGCGTGAAACTCAATTTGCCGGTAATACATGATACTATGAAGGAATTTGAGAAGTGGTGAGACAAGGTGAAACACTAATTTGGCTGCTCTCAGGTGCGCCAATAAAATCAATAACTTGCATGAATTTTTTCTCCGCTAGTTTCTGGCCCGCCCCGGAAACGCCCCGGAAACCCCGATTCAGGGGCCTCAACTGCGCTGTTTTGGAGCTCTGGGTGGTGGTGGCCACAGGTCCGCTCAATCGTCTCGACGGACATGCCGACGCGCCCGGCGCTTTCCCACATGCCGGCGCCTCGCTGCATCATCCCTGTGCAGCATGTGAGGCGTGAAACGTGCGGCGTGACCTCGGCAGCCGTGTTCGGGCAGAGCACGCTTTGCCGTCCGGCCGCCGTCTCGCGCCGTGCCGGACGGATCAACAGCCCGGCAGTGATCCGTCCTGCCGCTCCTGTTCTATGAGTGCCGTGATAAAGGCCTCTGACACAGCTCCGACAACCACCGTGCGGCCGATGACCAGTGACGGTGTGCCCACAAGTCCGAGGATGCGCGCAACGGCACGGGTGTTGCGCAGACGGGCCGCGACTTCGGGGCCGTCCATATCCGCCAGCAGCTGCGCGGGATCGGCGCCTGTCTCTACGGCAAACTCCGTCAGGTAGGTTTCGGTTGGAATGAGCCGCGTGCGCATCAGCCGTTTGTGGAAATCGAGGTAGCCGTTCTGCAGGTCGGCGGCGAGCGCCGCTTTGGCGGCGAAATCGGACGTGGGCCCAAGCAAGGGCCACTCATGCCACGTGATTTCCACCCGGCCATCGGCGCGATCTGCAATGGACGTGAGTTTTTCGGTGAGAACGCGGCAATAGGGGCAGTTGTAGTCTGAAAAGGACGCAATGGGAACGACACCCGGCGCCGGGGGCCCACCGAAAAGCGCAGTGCAGACATCGGCGCGCGCCGCTTTTTATTCTGCCGACAGGTCCACGGCAGGCGGTGTGTCCAACCCCAGAAGGGGACTTGGAAAGCCACTGACCTGGCCGCCGTCAATGCGCCTGAAGCCAGGCGGGTCCTTCATCGGCTCGAACTCGAACGATCCCACGAAATGCGGGGCGAGATGCGGCCATATCCACCAGACTGCAATGCCGGCAGCAGCCAGCGAAAACAGGAGCCTGCGGTTTGCCGGCTGCGCGCCTTTGTCTACTTTGCTCATCCCGTCTCCCGGTTCGCTGCACCGATGAGCCTACATCAACGCGGGCCGGTCGTGCAGTCAGGGTGCGTTCACACTGTCTTGACCGCACCACGCCGTCACGTGTGTGGTCCGCGCGGGCCTGTGCCAGGCGCGTCGGATGAGCGGCGATCAGCGGTGCCTCCTGCTAGCGCAGGCATCCGGTCCTGCACGGCGAGGGCGAGGGGCGTGTGCCGTCCGGTCGCGTGGTCCATGTCTCCTGTGCGCGGACCGGAGAAGGGTGTTGCAAGACCGGACGGATCTGGCGGTGGATCACCGAAGGTTCTCAGCGACAACGACGCGCATGGTCTTCTGTCGTCGCCATCATCGGACCCAGACGCACAGGAGCAAGGACGCGCAGGTGCAGAGATGCGCAGGCGCACGCCCGTCTTTCGGCTCAGCCTGGTTGCGCCCTCTCAGGCCGGCCAAGTGGCACGGTCGAGTGGGGGGACGGTCAGCAGAGGTCCGGCGGATGCCTGTCGACCTGACAGCCGCCGGACCGTCCGGCAGAGGACGGCCGGATTGCCAGGTGTCGCACTTTTGCATCCTCTGGCTGCTGTTCTTTCGGATCGGTCAGATCGTGTGATGCTTTTTGCCCGTGGTGGCGTACCAGTCGGTCAGTGATTCAGTAGGGGGGCCTGCAGAATGAACAGCAACACGACTGTACCTTTGGTTGACGCCGGATCACCCCCGGATGTCCTTCAGGACATGGCGCCGGTACATGCGGTTCTGGACCGGTACGAAACACCGGTGGCTGGCACAGGTTTGCTCATGGCGGTTGTCTGCGGGCTTGGGGTGGTCGTGGTGGCCATGGCGGTTCTGGGCTGAGCCACCCGGCGTCGCGACGCATGCCGGGCGGAACCCGGCAACGGGCCATTGCGTGACCGGCCACGACGTGACCGGCCATCATGCCATGCCATGCCCTGGCACGGGAGCAAACCCGACGCGCATCGTTTCATTCCCTGTCCGGTTTCCCTCGGCCTGACCTCGGCGTGCGCGTCACTCTGACGTCCGGTCGCGCTGAACGAAGATCGACAGGAGGGCAAGAAGCGCCGAGCCGACCATCAGAAAGAACGAGACCGCGTTGAGCACGGGGGTGGACCCGACCTTGACCATGCGGTCAAACATCGTGATCGTCAGCGGCGCTTCCGAACCGACCAGAAAAAGCGTCGTGTTGAAGTTTTCGAACGAGACCAGAAAGGCCACGATCCCTGCCGCGAACATCGCGGGCCAGAGGAAGGGCAGGGTGATTGTCCACAGAACCCGCGCGCGGCTTGCGCCCAGGTTGAACGCGGCCTCTTCCATGGTCTGATCGAACTTGCGCAGGCGCGCCGTGATCACCAGCGACGTGATGGTTGTGATAAACGAAAACTGCCCCAGAACGACAAGCAGCAGCCCCGGCCTAAGAAAGTCGATCTCAAAGTTGAAAGCCTCTTCCACGCCGTTGGCGACGGTGCTGGCCAGCACGAGGATCGAGATCCCCAGAATGACCCCGGGTATGACCAGCGGCACGACCATCATAATGTAGAAGAACGTCTTGTAGCGAAACTCGACGCGCACAAAGAGAAAGGCGTTGCACGTCCCGACAAAGACCGACAGCAAAGAGACCAACGTTGCGATCACGAATGAGAAATAGAGACCGCGCAGCAAGCGTCTGTCGTGGAACATGCCCAGTTTGGGCTCGGTGTCATTGAAGAACCAGTCCAGGGTGAAACCGCGCCAGGGCAGGGCGGGGAACAGGGAATCGTTGAAGGCAAATGTCCCTGCGGCGATCAGTGGCGCGGCCAGAAAGACAAAGAATGCCAGAACATAGAGACGGTAGCCAAACAGGAAGGCGGATCCGCGTCGTTGTGCCATGACCGCCCCCTAACTCTTTGCCACGGTACTGGACAGGGTCTGGCCCGTAAGCCTGAGACCCAGCCAGACGACGACAGATGTGAAAAACAGCAGCAAAAACCCGAAGGCCGCGCCGGATTCCCAATTGTAACGGCTGATGAACTGTTCGTAGATCTGCTCGGTGAACCAGCTGGAGTTCTTGCCGCCCAGCAGGATAGGTGTCAGATAACTGCCGGCGGTGAGCATGAAAACCACGATACAGCCCGACACAATGCCGGGCATGGCATAGGGAATGATGATCCGGCGCAGGACCGTGGGGCCGTTGCCGCCCAGATTGTAACCGGCCTCGATCATCGAATCGTCCATGCCATCGAGCGTGGACACCAGCGGCACGATCATGAACAGGATCACCGTATAGACCAGCCCCATGATCACGGTCGCGTCGTTGTAGAGAAACTCGATCGGTTCGGTGACAAGTCCACTCCATTGCAGCGCGCTGGAGATGACGCCGGTTTCCCGAAGCAGGAGAATCCACCCGAAAGCGCGTATGAGATCGCTGACCCATAACGGAATGAGGCAGAGCAGAAAAAGCGCGCCCTTGGATCGTTTGCCCGCGATCTTTGCAATGTAGTAGGCGATCGGAAAGCCGATCAGAAGCGCCAGGGCCGTCACCAGCAGGGACATGGACCCGGTGCGCAGCAGCGTGTTCCAGTAGATAGGTTCCTGCGCGAAGTCGATGTAATTGGAAAAGCCGTACTCGTAGACCCTGGGTGCCACCTTTTCGCGCAGCGACAGGATGACCATGCCGATATGCGGCAGGATGATCAGCAGAATGATCCACAACGCGAAAGGCGCAAACAGCAGGACGAACGAAAGGCGCGAGATGTCTTTCTGCATCGCCGTTACGCCGCGAAACACATGGTCTGATCGGCAGGCCAGGACAGATGCACCGGATCACCGGGGCGCAAGTCATCGGTGCCCCCGGTCAGGACAATATCCGCCTCAATCAGCTCCTGGCCCGGTCCCCGGACCAGAATGCGGCTGTTTGCACCGTTAAAGAGCAGACTGTCGATCTTGCCCTCCAGCATGTTGTTGCCAGGCATCTCGGCGGCCGCGCCCGCCGCCGCCGGCTTGCTGGTCTTGATGAATTCCGGACGCACATAGATCGTCAGGCGGTTGCTCGCCTGTGCGGATGCCGGCCCGCGCACGCGGCCCTGCATCGACAGGCCCGTTTCCGTCACCAGATCGACCCTGTCGCCGCTGACGGTGCTGGCCGTACCCTGCCAGTGGTTGTTGTCTCCGACAAAGCCGGCGACAAACGCCGTTTTCGGATCGTGGTACAGCGCCTGTGGCGTGCCCACCTGTTCAAAGCGGCCGTTGTTCATGATGGCGACGTTGTCCGACATCACCAGAGCCTCGGACTGGTCATGCGTGATGTAGATGAACGTGGTGTCGAATTGATGCTGCAACAGCTTGAGTTCGATCTTCATCGCTTCGCGCAGCTTGAGGTCGAGCGCGCCCAGTGGTTCGTCCAGCAACAGCACGTCGGGGTCAAGCACCATGCACCGTGCAATCGCGATGCGTTGTTTCTGACCGCCCGAGAGTTGATGGATCTCGCGGTTGCCCACATCGGGCAACGCGATCCGGTCCAGCACGTCCGCGACCTTGCGGTTGATATCCTGTGCAGGCTCGCCCCGACATCTCAAACCATAGGCGATATTCTCGAAAACATTCATCATCGGAAACAGCGCAAGATGCTGGAACACCATCTTGACGTTGCGCTTGTTCGGCGCGGTGCTGAGCACCGACTTGCCCTTGATGAAAATGTCGCCTTCCGTCGGATCCTCAAACCCGGCAATCATCCGCATCAGTGTGGTCTTGCCGCAACCGGACGGTCCGAGAATCGAAAAGAAAGAGCCTTTGGGGATTTCGAAAGAGACATCCTGCACGGCCTGAACGCTGCCGAAATGCTTGGACACGTTTACGCATTCCAGATCGTTGTCTTGTTCCAACTGCGTGTTCCCGGGTAGTTCGCAAAACAAAGAAGAACGCGGCAATCGGGATGCCCCGGGCTTGCCGCGTTCCGAAAGGTGCAGGCGGGTTAGCCGCCAGTCGCTGCCTTGATCTTCTCCAGCGCCTTGCCTTCCATGTCTTCCACGCCGGGCGGAATGTTGGCAAAGAACTTCAGGTTGGAGATATCGTCATCGGAGAAGGCGGCGTTGACGGCGGCCTTCTTGTCTTCGGGCAGCAGATCATTGCCGCCGTTTACCGCGGCGATCGCGCCCGAGCTGGCCGACATGATCTTCACGTTTTCGGGCTCAAGCACAAAATTGATCCACTTGTACGCCGCGTCATCCGCCTTGCCCTTGCGCGGAATTGCAAAGGTGTCGATCCAGGTCAGCGCACCGGTTTCCGGCGGAACAAAAACGATGTTCGGGTTTTCACCGAACAGCTTGTAGGCCGTCGAGTCCCAGGTCTCGGACGCCACGATTTCACCCGACAGCATCAGCGCCGACAGGTCGTCGCCACCTTTCCAGTAGGCCTTGATGTTGTCTTTGCACTCGATCAGCTTGTCCGTCACCTTATCGAGAATTTCCTGATACTTATCGAGATCGGAATACGCGGCAAACGGATCCTCGCCCATGGCGTAGGCCGTGCCCAGCAGGATCGTGCGCTTCAGACGCATCGAGGTCTTGCCCTTGTATTGCGGGTCGCACAGATCGCCCCAACCGGCAAAGTCCGGTGCCTTGGTTTTGTCCGCCATCAACCCGGACGTGCCCCACTGATGCGGAACGGCATAGACGCCGCCGTCGATCGTGGTGTTTTCCTTGACGCTGGTGAGATGAACATCGGTCATCACCGACGTGTCGATCTGGGACAGATCCAGAGGCTTGTAGATATCGTATTCAAGCTGGGCCGCATAGATGCGGTCATGGCTCGGCTGCGCCAGATCGAAGCCCGCGCCGCCGGTGGCGCGCAGCTTGGCGATCATTTCCTCGTTGTTGGAAAAGGTCACCTCGACGGTGATATCCGGATACTTTGCCTCGAACTTTTCGATCAGTTCGTCGGGCGCGTACGACCCCCATGTGAGCAGCCGTAATGTGGTGTCCGCGCTGGCGGGCAGGCCGGTGCTTAACATCGTGGCCGTCAACAGACCCGAAAATGCTAACTTGAAGCTCATTTTTTTCTCCCGTTGTGTGTGAACTCGCATGAACGTCGCTGGGGTTCGCGCAACGATAGGTCCGGATTGGACCGCGAGGCAAGCCAGAACGTCCGCAAAACCGCCCCGCCGCAAAAAATGACGAGCGACATGCGTCTGAACCGGAACCAGAGCCAGGCGTGTTTCAGGCGCGCCCGGCGGTGCGCGGGCTTGACATGCCAGCGCGTCGGCTGGATTCATCGGTGCGCCCAGAGCTTTTCAGATTGGTTCGCACATGGCTGTTCATGTTCACATTGTCACGCCTGTTGTTCCGACCGGACTGACCTCTGCGTCCGACTTCGAGGGCATCCTCGGGCCCGAGGACCGGATCACGTTTCAGGAAATCGAAAACGGCGTGCCCTCCGTGGAAACCGAACTGGACGAAGTGCTGGCCGCACCCGAGACCGTCGCGCGCGCCATAGAGGCGGAAGCATCGGGCGCAGATGCCGTCGTCATCGACTGCTTTTGCGATCCGGCCCTCAGAGCGGCCCGCGAGTGCCTGACGATACCGGTGCTGGGACCCGGAGAGACAAGCATGAACATGGCCTGCATTCTGGGGCATCGGTTCAGTGTTTTGTCGGTCACGAAGAACATGTCGGCCCGATTTGCCGACAAGGCGCGGGTATGTGGTGCATGGGGCAGCTATGTCTCGACCCGCTCCGTGGAGGTTCCCGTGACCGAACTGTCGGACGCCCGATCCGATCTCGACGCAAAGCTTCTCAAGGCCGCTCTGTTGGCGCTCGCAGAAGACGGCGCCGACACACTGGTGCTGGGGTGCACGGGCATGCTGGGTCTGGCGGACACACTCTCTGCCGCGCTGGCGAACGAGGGTTGGGAGGTTCCGGTTATCGACCCGATCCCGATCACCATCAGACTTGCCAAAAGCCTTGTCGATATGAGACTATCCCATTCCAAGAGATTTTTACCCCGCCCAACGCAAAAGAAGATCAGCGGATTTTCGCATAGTGCGTTCGAAATGCTACATAAATTGAGACAGGACTGAACCAGCCATTGACGAGAATTTGAACATATAGCTATTTTGAAGACAGAGTTATCCACAGCCCGTCTGTGTTCATTTACTGAAGTGCCTTTTTTTACCGTTTTGTTTTTCAGGGCTTTTCCCGTCCGCCGAACCGGCGTGACCCAACCCGCAATGTCCTTCAGGGGCGCACAGAATTGATTCTTTAGCCGGCGTTTGCCGGTCCTGCTTTTTCGTACAACACATTTCAGGAAGACAGCCATGTACAGTGCCAGAATAGTGAATTCACTTGCCAGCAAGCCGCCTGCCGGGGTTCTCGCGCGAGGCGATGCATTGGCAGAGCGCCTGCCCGCGCAGGAAAGCATGTTGCAGGGCATGGGCGGGGTGTTTGTGAACCGCGATGGCGATTTCTCTCTGCAAGGCCGCGAGGCCTGGCTTTTCATCAGTATCAAGAACAGGGGATTCCGGCGCGCCTACATAGACCGCTTCATAGAGATGTGCGAGATCAACGGGATCGCCGGTCACATCTGTCCGGTGGACGATCCCTATCGCTACAATGCCATGGCGGACCTGCGCTGCGACACGCTTCCTGAAGAGGAGGCTGCCAAGATCGAGCGCTTGTCGACGGATATCACCAGAATGGCGCAGAAAGCGCTGAACGGTAAACGATCGACGCGCGTCGATCTGGTGAAATGGCGTGATCTGGAGGCGGACACACCCGCGCAGTACCGCCAGGAACTGACCCAGGCGTTCCGGAACGGAACCCGCGTCCGCGATATTCTGCGCAGTCACGTCTGTTCGGTGAAACCGGTTGATTCCGAACGCAGTTTTGAACGCTATTCAGAGTTCTTTCTATGTGAGGTGCCGGTGCTGATCCACACCTACTACAGCCGGGGGCCAACGCTTGATATCTATCCGGGTCCTCAGCCCAAACTGTTCTGGCAGATCGAACTTGGAGATCTCGAAACAGAGTTGCCTGGCCTGACGGCCCTGTCCCGGTCCTGTCGACCGATGCTGTATTTTGACACGCACGACAGATCGGGGAAGAGACTTGCCTGAGGACTGCACAGGTCGCGCAGACGCGACATGCCCCGACGTTGAAGATATCATGGCCAGCCATTTCACGCTGGTCTCGATGCCCGGCGAACTGGACTGTCTTTCGATTCCGGGCCTTGACGGATGGATATCTTCCAACCGGCATCCGGTTCTGAGCCTTGTGCGCTGGACGACACAGGACAGAGCACGTGCCGAAGACGCGCTTGATCAGGTTCTGGACATGTGCAGATCGCGTGGTCAGGGCTTTGACATGATGACCGGGCCGCGCTGCGAGGCGGCTGGCTTGCTGTCGCTTCTGAGGGAACGCGGGTTTCTTGAACCGCCGGTGCGTGTCGCAGCCATGCTGCGTCAGATCTCGGCCGACACCCTGCCGAATGCCGCACCGGAACACAGGGTCTGGAACGCGACCGCAGAAGAGGATGATCGGTTGTGGAAGCTGATGGCCGAAGGATTCGACGTACCGCACGAGGTCGGCCGCATTTTTCATCGCGCATACATGACCAGCTCGGACAAGCAGAGAACCGACATCTATGGCGGCGCGCTGGAAAATTCGGATCACCTGGCCGGTGTCGGGTATCTTTCCTATATCGGCGATGGTCCGGTCGTCCTGCTGCGGGTCTCTGTCACGGATGCCAGTTGCCGCGGACAGGGCCTGTATCACGCAATGGTCTACGAGCGGTTGCGGGATGCAGCGGCCGCAGGGCGAAGCTGGGCCGTGGTTCATGCGTATTCGGACAGCTCCGAACAGGTTCTCGGGCATATGGGCTTCTCCCGGCAGGGCACGTTTCTTCTGCACCGCTGGCGTCCGTGAGACACTGATGGACACGCTTGCAGCAGATCTGACGGAGGTGCAGCTCAACCTCGGCCACATGGTTGCGACCGCATTGGGCCAGAATGTGGACGCGGTGGCCTTTCGTCATCGCGGCCGTGTTCTGACGCGTGGTGACCTGCTGCGGAACGCGCAGGCCCATGCCGCGCAGCTGCGCGCCCGGGGGATACAATCCGGCGAACCGGTTGTTGTAGAGATCGAGCATGGATTTGTTCTGGTCGAGGCGATCTGCGCGGTCCTTCTGGCCGGGGGCGCGGTGGTTCCGCTTGATCCGTCCCTGTCCAGGGCCCGTCGCAGTGCCATCCACGCGGACATTACCCCCCGGCTGGTTGTGTCCCGCGCGCGGTCGGCGGATCGGATTGATATTGCCGACACCGGTCAGTCGGTCAGGCCCGTCCGGGATCTTGCGCTCGTTGTCTATACATCGGGCTCCAGCGGTGTGCCCAAGGGTGTCGAAATCACACATGCCGGTTATTGCGGACGGCTGACCGAGATCATCAACGCCTTTCGTCCCGACCCGGAGACGGTTGACCTCATGTGGACGCCGTCCAGCTTTGTGGGCATGCTGGACGAGATTTTCTTTCCCCTGTTTCAGCACACGCCTTCGGTCATTGCGGATCCGAATCTGCGGAATACCCCCAGACAACTGGCGCAACTTGTTCAGGACGAGCGCGTTTCGGTCCTGCGCCTGACGCCAAGTCTGCTGACCCTGCTGCTTCGCGCGGGGGTTGACGCGCAACTGCAGGGCCTCAGGACGATCTATTGCGCAGGTGAAACCCTGACGGCGGATGTCCAGAACGCCACCCACGCGCAGCTGAACGCGCAGATCATCGGGTTTTACGGCGCTTCGGAAGCTCCGGGCGTCGCATACCAGGTGTTCGATCGGACCGGGGCGGCCTCCGAAACGACACTGTGCCGGCCGCAATCCTTTGCGTCATTTCGGGTCATGGACCCGCAGGGCGCACCTGTCGGCGGCGCGCAGACGGGTGAACTGTGGGTCGGCGGCGTGGCGCTGGCCAGCGGATACCGGGGCAAGCCCGAGCTCACCGCCGACAAGTTCGTGCAATACGACGGGCAGCGTTGGTACAGAACGGGCGATCTGGGGCGTGCACTGGCGGATGGCCGGATCGAGGTTCTCGGTCGGGCGGACATGTCAGAGGTCAACATCAACGGTGTGCGCGTCAATCTTGCCGATCTGCGTCACGAGCTGCGGTTGCTGCCGGAGATCAGCGATGCGTGGGTAAGCGCTGTCGCGCCTCATGATGCACCCGGCCGGGTGTCACTGGTTGCGCATTACGTCCGTGAAGAGAGCACGCTCGTCCCCGATCAGACGCTTCGGCAAAAACTCGAACGCCACCCCGAGCTGAAGACGCTTCCGGTGGTTTTCACCGCGCGTCCGGGACTGCCACTGACGGATAACGGCAAAATCGACATGCGCTGTCTGGAACGCGAGGCCAGGCAATGTGTTGAAAGCGGCAAGACCGCTCCACCGCGTGTCACGCCGGGTGGCGAGATCAGCGAGAAGGCCGCGATCGTCCTGCCTGCGGTGTGCGCCGTTGCGGCGGAAATTCTGCAACGCGACGTGGTTGCACCAGAGGATAACTTCTTTGCCCTGCAAGGCAATTCGCTGCTGGCTGTGCATTATGCCCTGGCGCTCGGGGACGTGCTGAACACCTATATATCCTCAGGTCTCGTGTTCACCTCCGAAAGTTTCGCAGCACTTGCCCAGGCGATTTCCGAGGGCGAGGGGCTGCACTCTCACCCGGTGCTGACATTGCGCAAGGGCGACCGGGGCACCTCGCTTGTCACCATCAATGCCACGGGCCGCTATACGGCACTGGCCGCCCGGCTTGACGGTGCGTATCCGATTCACAACCTCAACATCTTCGGCATGACCAACCGCTCCGGTTGCGAGACCGGCGCGCTTACGCTTGCCTCTCTCGGCGCGCAGATGGCCGCGCAGCTCTGCGAAACGGACGCGAGCGGCAGGTACAAACTGCTGGCCTATTGTCAGGATGGCCCGCTGGCCATCGAGATTGCGCGCGCCCTGCAAAGAGACCATTCGGCATCCTGTCATCTTTTGCTGATCGACACGTTCTTTTCGCGACATGCTGTCAGCGCCGGAATGGTCCTTGGGCGTGTTCTGGATCTGGGGCCGGGATACTACGTCTCAAAGCTCTGCCGTCGCATCACAGCGCGCAAACGTCGGCTGGAAACCGAAGACATGTCGTCTGCGCAAAAGGTGGCGTCGCTTGCGAAAGTTGAAAAGGACCGTCAGCTTTACCGCCATTACACGACGCTTTTCACCAGCTACGAACCGGCGCGGTTCGATGGCGCGTTTACCCTGATCGTTTCAAAGGAGTGGCAGCGCGCCGATCTGTCCGATGTCCGGCGCGTTGCCGGTCCGGAGATAGATATCCGGGTGGTCGACGGTCTGCATTCAGAGATCTTTCAGGATCGTTTCATTCACCGGATCGCGCAAGAGATTGACCGCGAGATGCGCAGCTGATGCCCTTGTCACGGCAGTTTTTTGCATAGACAGAGGCCGGTGAACGTTTTGATATCTTGCAGGAAAGCCATGCATTGGGTCCCACTCTGAAGGTGTCGAAGCATTTTTCCAAAAGCCCGACTCACGGATTTTCGCAAAACGCATTAACGTCTGTGAACGTCGATCAGACACTGTATTTAGCGGCCGGTGCTCCATGACAGGACAGTCCAAGATATCTCAGCAACACACGGGGCGCTCGCTGGAAAAGGCGGATCTTCACACCGTGTTCGAGACGCTCGGCTGCTCCGAAGAGGGGCTGACATCGGCTGATGCGACGCAGCGTCTTCAGACTTGCGGGCGAAACGAACTGGCTGAGAAACATCTGAGCAACGTTCAGCGCCTCGCACGGTATTTCTGGGGGCCCATTCCCTGGATGATCGAAGCGGCTGCAATTCTCTCTGCCATGATCGGGCACTGGTCCGATTTCTGCATCATCATGGTGCTTCTGATCTACAACGCGGCGTCGGGGTTCTGGCAGGAACGCAAGGCCGCAGATGCGCTGGCGGCGCTCAAGGCGGGCATGGCGCCCAGGGCGATGGCGCTGCGTGATGGCGCGTTTTCGCAGGTCGATGCAGCGACGCTGGTGCCAGGCGATATTGTCCGCATCAAGCTGGGCGATGTGGTTCCCGCCGATGTCCGCTTCATCAAAGGCGCCTATATCAGTATTGATCAGGCTGCGCTGACGGGTGAATCACTGCCGGTGTCCAAGTCGGCCGGCGATGTGGGCTATTCGGGCAGTATCGCCAAAAAGGGCGAGATGACGGCGCTTGTCATAGCCACTGGAAGCGACACGTTTTTTGGCAGAACGGCCCGCCTTGTCGCCGGAGCGGGCAGCGCGGCGTCGCATTCCCAGAAGGCGGTCACGCATATCGGGGATTTTCTGATCATTCTGTCGCTGGCGCTTGCCTTTGTTCTGGTGGGAACAGAGCTCTACCGCAGCAGCGCGGCAGATGAGTCCCTGCATTGGTCAGAGGCCGCTGACATTCTGCGGACCGTTCTTGCCCTTCTTGTGGCCTCCATTCCCGTTGCGATGCCGACGGTCATGACCGTCACCAATGCCTTGGGTGCAATGAACCTTTCGAAGAAAAAGGCCATCGTCTCGCGGCTGGAGGCCATCGAGGAACTCGCCGGCGTGGATGTGTTGTGTTCGGACAAGACCGGGACACTGACAAAGAATCAGCTCAGTCTGGGCGATCCGGTGCTGTTTGCAGCGCAGGATGCGGACGAGCTGGTTCTTGCAGGCGCGCTTGCGTCGCATTTCGACGGAGATGATCCGATTGACGCGGCGGTCCTGGCCGGACTGCCAAAGCCTGATGTGCTGACCTCCTGCAAACAGGTGGAATTTGTTCCGTTCGACCCGGTCTCGAAACGAACCGAGGCAGAGATCGAGGACGCGGCCGGCCACCGGACACGGTATACAAAGGGCGCGCCTCAGGTTGTTCTGGACATGAGCGATCTGAAGGCCGAGGCGGCCAGGACCGCGCAGGATGCGGTCGATCGCCTCGCGGCGAAGGGGATGCGCGCGCTTGGGGTTGCGCGTTCAGACGACGGGGGAAAACACTGGGTCTTTCTGGGCATCCTGTCGCTTTACGATCCGCCGCGTGACGATTCCCGTGAAACGATCCGGCGCGCCAGAGATCACGGCCTGTCGGTCAAGATGGTGACGGGTGATGATGTCGCGATTGGCGACCAGATCGCGGCGCAGCTTGGCATGGGCGCGCACCTGCAGGCGGCCTCGGAGCTGTTTACCGACAGGATGGACATGAGCCATCTGCCGGAACCGGTGACCGAAACGGTCGAAAGCGCGGACGGCTTCGCCCGCGTGTTCCCGGAACACAAATACGCCATTGTGAAGGCGCTTCAGGATCGCGGTCATGTGGTCGCCATGACAGGCGACGGCGTGAATGATGCACCGGCGCTCAAGCAAGCGGATTGCGGCGTGGCCGTCAGCGGCGCAACGGATGCGGCGCGCGCCGCGGCGGCGCTGGTTCTGACTGCGCCGGGTCTGTCGACCATCATCGACGCCATCGAAGAAGCACGTCGCATATTCGAGCGCATTCTGAATTACATCGTCTACCGGATCGCGATGACGCTGGACATCATGTTTGTCGTGGTACTGGCAACGGTCCTGTTCGGGTTCTCACCGTTGACCCCGATCATGATCATCATGCTGGCGCTGCTGGATGACGTGCCGATCATGACCATCGCCTATGACAACACCTTTCTGCCCAGAACGCCTGTGCGGTGGGACATGCGCCGCATCCTGTTCGGAGCATGCCTGATGGGTCTGCTGTCGATCTGCCAGACATTCGGCGTGCTGCTGATCGGAATGGAGTGGATGAACAATGCGGCGTTGCAGGGCTGGATCGCGCTGACGCAGGGTCAGCTGCAGACCGTTCTGTTCCTGCAACTTGCTGCGGGCGGTCATCTTCTTTTGCTGGTGGTGCGGTCGCGGGGCGCGTTTTACGCCCGCCCGTGGCCCGCGCGTCCGCTTCTGCTTGCCGTTATCGGCACACAGGCGCTTGCGGTTCTGCTGTGCGGGTTCGGCATATTCGTCGAGGCCATTCCGTGGCGCATCATCGGGCTGGTCTGGGTGTACATTCTGGTCTGGATGGTGGTGCTTGATCTGACCAAGCGCGCGATGTTCCGGCGTCTGGGGCGACCGCACGCGACACCGCACCATTTAGCGTGACGCCAGACACAACCTGACGGCCGGGGAGCAATCTGATGGACTATTTCAACACGTTTCGGGTGAAGCCGGGCAGCAAGGTCGCGCTGGACGAGGTGGATGCCTCTTACAAGGGCGCGCACGAAACGCACGCCGCCGCCCTGCCTGAGATCGAGGCCTGCCGACAGAAGATCAGGGACCTGCAATACCGTCTCTACGCAGAGAAAAAGCATGCGCTTCTGATCTGTCTGCAGGGCCGCGACGCGGCCGGCAAGGATGGCACGATCAATCACGTCTTGTCCGCGATGAACCCACAGGGATGCACCGTGACCGGCTTCAAGGTCCCGACGAAAGAGGAATCGGCCCACGATTTCCTGTGGCGCTACCACAAGGCCACCCCCGGAAAGGGGCATGTCGCCATATTCAACCGGTCGCATTACGAGGATGTGCTTGTCGTGCGGGTGCACGATCTCGTGCCAGAACGGATCTGGCGCAAACGCTACGCGCATATCAATGCGTTCGAGGCATTGCTGCGCGACTGCAACACCCATGTTCTGAAGTTTTATTTGCACATCAGTCCCGAAGAAGAGCTCAGACGTTTTGCCGCACGGATCGACACCCCCAGCCGTCGCTGGAAGATCAGCGAGGGGGATTACGCGGAACGGCCCTTTTGGGGGGCGTACACAAAGGCATTCGAGGCAGCCCTCAGCGCGTGCAGCACAGAGGCGGCCCCGTGGTTTGTGATTCCGGCCAACCACAAGTGGTTTCGCAACCTGGCGGTCTCGCGGATCGTTTGCGAGTATCTGGACGCGCTTCACATGACGTTTCCTGCACCGAGTGTCGACATCGAGGACATTCGGGCCCGGTACCATGCAGCCGAAGACCGGGACCGACATGGCAAGGGCTGACCCGCAGCGATGTGACACGGCTTTGTCATGCGGGCAGGGGAGGGCCGGATGACCGACCCCTCCCGGCCGCGCCGCGCAGCGACCGTGCCCGTCCTTCAGGGCATCTTGCCCGTCGACTGGCCTCGCGTGCCGACCGATGTGCTGGCCGGGCTGACCTTTGCCAGTCTGGCGATACCGGAAGTCATGGGATACACGAAAATCGCGGGCACACCGGTGATCACCGGTCTCTACACACTGCTGATTCCGATGGCGCTGTTCGCGATACTCGGATCATCGCGTCATTTGTCGGTCGGCGCGGATTCCGCAACGGCTGCGATCACCGCATCGGCGCTGGCGGGAATGGCGGTCAGCGGCTCCGCAGAGTATCTTGCTCTGGCCTCCCTGCTTGCCCTGATGGCGGGCGTCCTGCTGATCGCGGCACGGGGTGTCGGGCTTGGGTTTCTGTCCGATTTCCTGTCGCGCACGGTGCTTGTGGGCTTTCTGACGGGTGTCGGGATTCAGGTCGCCTCGGGCGAAATTCCGGGCCTGTTCGGGATCGAGACGAACGCGCATGGCACGTTTGCGAAACTGGCCAGCGGGTTTGCGAACATCGGGCACCTCAGCTGGTCCACCTTTGCAATCTCGGTGGCCGTGCTTGTCGTGGTTGTCGGCGCGCGACGCCTGTCAGCCAGGCTGCCCGGCCCGCTGTTTGCCGTGATCGGCGTGATTGTCCTGAGCTGGGGCTTTGACTTCGAAGGGCAGGGCATTGCCGTGCTGGGCGACGTGCCCGGCGGGCTGCCCGGGATTGCGCTGCCCGACATCGCCTGGAGCTGGGGGCTTGTGAAGGACCTGCTGCCCACGGCCGTGGCCATCTTTGTCGTGATCCTGGCGCAAAGCGCGGCGACGGCGCGGGCCTTTGCCGGACGGTATGATGATACGGTCAACGAAAACGCGGATCTTCTGGGGCTGGGCTTTGCCAATCTGGGGGCTGCTCTCAGCGGCACGTTTGTCGTCAACGGCAGCCCGACAAAGACAGAGATGGTGGCCGATGCCGGCGGACGCAGCCAGATTGCGCAGCTGTCCACCGTTGCGGTCGTCGTACTGGTTCTTCTTTTTCTCACCGGGCCTCTTGCCTTTCTGCCCGACGCGGTTCTGTCAGCGATCGTGTTTCTGATCGGGCTGAAGCTGATCGACCTCCGTGGATTGCGGGAGATATATCGTCAGGCCCGCACCGAGTTCTGGATTGCTCTGGCAACCGCCGCGGTCGTGGTGGGGGTGGGGGTCGAACAGGGCATTATTTTTGCCATGCTGCTGTCGCTGCTCGATCACACGCGCAAGGGATATCGCCCCAAGACGTCCGTTCTTGTCCGGGACGAGCAGGGCGACTGGCGGTCCAGACCGACACAACAGGCAAGTCCGATTGTGCCGGGTCTGATCATCTACAGATTTCCTCACGGCATGTACTATGCCAATGCTTACCGCCTTGCCGAAGACGTCGCGTCGCTGCTGCGTCAGTCCCCTCCGGGTCTGCGACGACTCTGCGTTGAAATGTCCGCGGTGGACGACATCGACTACACGGCTGCGTATGTTCTGCGCGCGACGATCCGGGACCTGAAAGCGAAAGGCATCGACATGGTCTTTCTGTTTGCGGAACCCGCCATTCAGAAAGAGCTGCGCAGATACGGTGTGCTTGATCTGGTTCCACCGGATCCGTTCTTTGCGTCCGGGCAAGAGGTGATCGGGGCGTTTCTTGACACCGAGCGCAGCAGCTGAAGAATGGATGTGACACGCGGCGTGCGGACCGGAGTGCAGGCAAGGGCGCAGCGGCGGGCAAACACCGTTCAGCGGGGTGTTCCCGCAGCGGCTGTGCCGCAGCGCACGTCCGTCTTGAGGGATCGCGGCAGCACGGCTGTCGCCGAAGCGGGGTAGTCTCTTGTCCGACGAACCAAAGGCAGACACCCGACACGATCCGGCAGGCGGCTTCTACGCTGCCGTGGAACGGATCGGGAATGGTCTTCCCGACCCGGTTTTCATCTTTTTCTGGCTGATTGGCGTGCTGATCGTGATCAGTGTCATCTGCGCGCTTGCCGGTGTCGAAGCGGTGCATCCGATCACCGGAGAGCCGGTGATGGCCTCCAGCCTGCTGTCGGCTGAAAACCTCAACCGCCTCCTGACGCAGATGCCCGCGACATTCACGCATTTTCACCCGCTCGGTTACACGCTTGTCGTCATGCTGGGGGCCGGGGTGGCCGAACGGTCGGGCATGCTGGGCTCGGCCATGCGCGCGGGGGTTCAGGACGCGCCAAAGGCGATCCTCACCCCGGTTGTGGTCGCGGCGGGCATGCTTGGCAATCTTGCGGCAGATGCGGCCTATGTGGTTCTGGTGCCTTTGTCCGGGATAGTCTTTGCCGCGGCGGGGCGGCATCCGATTGCAGGGATCAGCGCGGCCTTTGCCGGTGTCTCCGGCGGGTTTTCGGCGAACCTCTTTCCGGGGCAGATGGATGCCCTGATCTTTGGCGTCACGCAGGCCGGGGCAGAGATCCTTCTGCCCGACTGGCAGGCCAACATTGCCGGCAACTGGTACATCATGGCGGCCCTGTTTGTGATTTATCTGCCGGTGATCTGGTATCTGACGGACCGGGTGATTGAGCCGCGGCTTGGCGCGTGGACGGGCGGTGCGGTCGCCGGTCAGGAGCACATGTCGGGCCCGCTGACGGATCTGGAGAAAAGCGGACTGCGCCGGGCCGGTCTTGCGGCGCTGGCGGTTGTGCTGATCTGGGTGGTGCTGACCATCGGGCCGGGCACGCCGCTTGTGGATGACAACGCCGCGCCGGAGGCGCGCTTCAACCCGCTCTATCAGTCATTCGTGGCAGCCTTTTTTCTGCTGTTTCTGATCAGCGGCTGGGTTTACGGCGCGCGCACCGGCGTGATCTCGGATCACCGCGATCTGGTGGCCCAGATGGCCGGGTCCATGTCGGATATGGGCTACTATCTTGTGCTGGCATTTGCCGCGGCGCATTTCGTCGCCATGTTCGTGTGGTCCAATCTGGGGCTCATTCTCGCGATCAACGGCGCAGAGGTGCTGCGCGCCACGCAACTTCCGGGACCGCTGCTGCTGGCAGGCCTGGTCCTGCTGACCGGTTTCATCAATCTTTTCGTCGGATCGGCATCTGCGAAATGGGCGCTGCTGGCGCCGATCCTTGTGCCAATGCTGATGCTGCTGGATATCAGCCCGGAAATGGCCACGGCGGCCTACCGTGTCGGGGATTCCGCAACCAACATCATCACGCCGCTGATGGTGTATTTTCCGCTGATCCTGATTTTCTGCCAGCGCTGGAAAAAGGACTTCGGATTGGGCAGTCTGATGGCGGTCATGCTGCCATACTCGATCTGGCTGCTGGTGTCCGGCGTGATTCTGATCATGGGATGGGTTGTTCTGGATCTGCCGCTCGGGCCGGGCGCAGGCGTGTCCTTCAGCCTGAACTGACCCCCGCCGGCCCCGCTTATGACGCGCCCCTGATCAGGCGCTGTGCAAACGGCCTGACAAAGGCCAGCAGCGCGCCTGCGCCGATCAACCGCAGCCAGGGCTGCGCGGCGGGATGATCGTGCGGATGACCGCTGATCACCACGAGAGCGGCCAGCGCGGACAGCCCCAGCACAAGCGCAACCGGCCAGGCAGAGGGTGGTCCGAGACGCCGGGCGATGACCAGCGCGATCAGTGTCGTGACAATCCCGCCTGCTGCCCCGGCCAGGGTATCGACCGGCCAGTGCATGCCCACCGGCACGCGGCTCAGCGCCGCCAACAGCCCGAGGCCAAGCGCGAGCCACCGCCAGACCATGCCGGGCGCACAGAGAACCGCCACACCTGCAAGCAGCATCGCGGTCTGTGCGTGCCCCGACGGGAAGGATCCGGATGCGGAAAGATCGCCGATCATGATCAGATCGCCAGGCTCCAGAACCGCCGGCGGGCGGGGCAGGGGCATGACGTGTTTGATACCATGCGTCCAGGCCAGACCGAGAAGCGCCGAGATCATGACCACTCGGCACAGGTGCCAGTTGCCCCGCGACAGCGGAAGAAACAGCGCCAGCGCCACCGCGGTGTCGCCAAGACTTGTCACAAACGACCAGACGCCAACCGGCAGAACGGCGCCCAGTGCGTTGAGTGGCACAAAGCCGAACCGGTATCCGGCGCCGGCCCACAGACCCGCCGCGCACACCATCAGCGCAAGGGCCAGCCCGGTCAGCAGACGCAGCGACGATGCCGGCACCGGCTGCACGGCCCGCTGACGCGCAAGCGCCAACTGCTGCCGGGCCTCCTGGCGAATGATCTCTGCGGCGGACATGCTGGTCATTGCTGTTGCCTGCGTTGGTTTCCTGGGGCACGGGGCAGGGCGCCGTTCAACGGTCTCAACCGGTCCGGACAGTCCCGCCGCTACTTCTTTTTCAGGCTCAGCCGCTCGGCATCATGCAGCGGCGGCACCGGCCCGCGCAGCAGAACAAACGCCAATGCCCCGCCAAGCAGCGTTGCCACGGCGCAGACCAGCATCGTGGTGTCAAAGGCATTGTCCTGAAGATCGCGCAAGGCCCTGGCCAACGCCGCGCCGCTTTGGGGGTCCAGCGCCGAAATCTGTTGCTGCACGTCGCTCGGGGCACTGTGCGCCAGGGCATGCGCCAGATCTTCGCGCTGCGTGGACCCCTCCGGCAGCGCGGCAATCACCTCTGACAATCCTGACCGGACGGTGATCGACTGCGCGACACCCCCGACGACGGACCCAAGCGTGGCCCCAAAATAGAGAAAGGTGTTGATCACGCCCGACCCTTGCCCGGCGTGCTCCTCCGGCAGAACCCGCAACCCCAGTCGCGGCAGCAGGGAAAAGCACAGCCCTATGCCAAACCCGACAATCACAAGCCGCCACCAGAGTTCCGCATATCCGGTCGTATTGGTGGTGCCGGACAGCGCCAGAAACCCGACCGCCATCGCCGTCATGCCGATCGTCAGCGGCCAGTGAAAGCTGTAAGGCGCCAGAAAGCGTGGCGCGGTGATCGAGACGAGGAACATGCACGCGCTGAGCGGCAGGACCGCGACACCGGCGCCGATGGCTGAATATCCGAACGTGTCGGGCGACTGAACGAACACGTTGAAGAAGATGAAAAAGCAGAACAGGGCGAACCCGCCGATAAACATGCCGACCGACGCCATGAAGTAGCGCGGGTGACGGAAGTAGCCGAGTTCGACCAGAGGGTCCTTGTTCCGGCGCGCCGTGACCAGAAGCGCGGCCAGAGCAAGTCCCGACACGGCCAGAGGCACCAGGGTTTGTGAACTTGTCCAGCCATGGCTTTCGCCATTGCTCAGCGCGAACGAGAGCGGACCCAGCAAAAACACAAGCGCCACCGCGCTTGCGAAATCGAACTTTGCGCCGGCCTTGCGGGTATCCGGCACGTAGTGCCGTTTGCTGACCCGCAGCCCGATCAGAAACGCAATCGCCAGAAGACACAGATCGAAGGCAAAGACGCCACGCCAGTTCAGATAATGCGCGAATGCGCCGCCCAGTATCGGACCCACGCCGATTCCAAGCCCCACGATCGCGCTCCAGATGCCCATGACACCCGCGCGCCGGTTTTCCGGAGTGCTCGCGGTCAGCAGACTGAGCGACGTGCCGAACAGCGCGGCGGCGCCTGCGCCCTGAACACCGCGTCCGAGCAGCAGCATGGTGCCATTCTGCGCGACCAAAAGCAGCGTGGACCCGCAGGCGAAAACAAGCATCCCGAAAAAGAAGACGCCCATTTTTCCGGTGATGTCGCCCATACGGCTGAGAATGGAGACGAGCGTCGCACTGACAACGGTGTAGGCGGCCATCACCCATTGCAAGCTTGCCGGCGCAAGGTCGAATTCAGCCTTCAGGTTCGGCAGAATCGTGGCCACCGATGTGGTGTTGAACCCTATGACCATCATGCAGATCGCCGTCATCGCAAGGACGACCCGGCTTCCGGTCTGATCTGATGGCTCTTCGTGTTCGGTGGCTGACATGCGCGCTCTCCCTGCGCCAATCGGTCATCGTAACGGGGAAAATGTCAATCTCGCATGCAGGCGCGACGCCCTGCTGCGCAAAAAGCCTCGAACCAGGGGCGCAGGTGTGCAATTCCGGTGCGGTTCGCCTTGAAACGCCGACCGGACGCCGGGCGATGCGCGCAGGCCGCAGGAGGCGTCGCACGGCCTTTCATCTGATGGAGCACATCAGATCCGGCCATGTCCGCCCGGGCGCGTGACCCCGACGGCAGAGGCCGGACACGCATCTTGCGTCAGGCACCGTTTGAGGCGCTGGAGTCAGGTTCCCCCGTGTCAGATGAACCTTGCGCGTTCTTCCGGGACCGGTTTGGCAAGCTCCAGCGCTTCTGACAGGTCGATCGAACGATCAAACAACGCCCGTCCGACGATG
>JBCCHI010000048.1:0-25788 GCA_039028815.1 Pseudomonadota bacterium | reverse complement strand
ATCGGTGGGTTGGGGTGTTTTGGCGCGTGGGCACATTCAGCGGTGCGCAAGCGGCGAAAGTGTCGTTATGCATCGTGCAATAGGTGGACTACAGGGTGGATACTTACGCTCAGAAATTTCGTAAATATCTGATATAAAAAATAATGTTTTCATATTTGGTGCCCAGGAGAGGACTCGAACCTCCACGTCCATACGGACACTAGCACCTGAAGCTAGCGCGTCTACCAATTCCGCCACCTGGGCCGGTGGTGTTCGGGGCATGTAGACCTGCTGCGAAACCGTGTCAACGTCGTTCTGCCTGTACCTGAAAGACACAGTGTGACTTGCCGGGGGCGGCCCGAAATCTACCATCCTGACAGAGCGCGGCAGGGTAGGACTATGACGAAAACAGTTACAATTTTCGGCGGATCGGGATTTGTGGGACGCTACATCGTCCGCAGGCTTGTTGCGGCAGGGTGGTCTGTGCGTTTGGCCGTCCGTCATCCGTCCAATGCGGCCTTTCTGAGCGAAACAGCAGGTTCGGACGCGGTTGTTTCGATCAAGGCCAGCATACTTCGGGACAACGATGTGCGGCAGGCACTTGAAGGTGCGGAGGTTGTCGTAAACTGTGTCGGGACCTTCGACATGCGCGGCAGCAACAATTTCGTGGCGATCCAGAACGAGGGCGCGACACGGATCGCGCGCAGCGCGCAGGACCTCGGTCTGTCGCGCATGGTCCATCTGTCTTCGATTGGCGCAGACGCGAATTCAGCCAGTCTCTACAGCCGGACAAAGGCGGAAGGCGAAGCAGGCGTGTTGCAGTACATGCCGGATGCCGTGATCCTTCGACCATCGGTGATCTTCGGGCCTGAAGATGCGTTCTTTAACCGCTTTGCAACAATGGCGAAGTTTGCGCCCATTCTGCCGGTTGTCGGTGCGAACACACGGTTTCAACCCGTATTTGTGGACGATGTGGCCGAGGCTGCCGCCAAGGGCGTCACAGGCGACGCGCCGGGAGCGATCTACGAACTTGGCGGTCCTGACGTGAAATCGTTCGGCGAGCTTATGCAGATCATGTTGCACCAGATCGGAAAGCGCAGACCGGTGATCGACATTCCCATGCCGTTGGCGCGGGTCATGGCCTTTGGCATGGACGGCGTCCAGACCCTGACAGGCGGCTTGATTCCGGCGCAGATAACGCCGGATCAGGTGCGCAGTCTGCAACGTGACAACGTGGTGGCGGACACGGCACGGACATTTTCAGACCTTGGCATCACACCCACACCAATGTCTGAAATCCTGCCGGGCTATCTGTAGCGCTGTTGGGGATCAGGGCGGGTGCAACCCCGAAAAGCGACCGGAGACGGACGCGCCTCCGGATTCAGGTGTACGCGATCCAGAGCAGAACAAGACCAAGCGCAATCCGGTAGAACACATAAGGCGTGAAACTGACACTCTGCAGCAAGCGCATCATCAGCGTGAGTGACAGCAATGCCGCGACGAATGCGAATCCGGCGGCGATCGCGGCGTCACGCAAGAGCGCTGTATTTGCATCTGCGAGCGTCTCACCTGCCAGATAGACGCCGCTGGCAATGATCGTTGGTATCGACATCAGCATCGCCAGCTTTGCCGCATCGTGTCTTTTGTACCCCAGAAACCGGGCGCCTGTGATGGTGATGCCGGACCGCGACGTGCCGGGGATCAATGCGACCGCCTGCCAGATGCCGATGATCATGGCGTCCTGGATCGACCAATCACGATCGACCTTGACCGAGTCACCCACTTGGTCCGCCCAATACAGGAACAGACCAAAAACCAGCATTGCCCAGCCAATGACGGTGATGGACCGAAGCTCGGCATCCAGTCCGGTGATTTTCAGGATCAGGCCAAAGGCAATGACCGGCACGGACGCAATAGCCAGCAACAGCGCGAGTCGTGCCCCGGGTGTGTCCGCGCGGCCGGTTAGCAGCCGCGGCACGCCCAAAAGTACCTCTTTCACATCGGGCCAGAAGTACAAAACCACCGCGAACAAGGTTCCGACATGAACCGCCACATCTATGGCTTGTCCCTGATCGGCATAACCTGTCAGTTCCGGCAGAAGAATCAGATGACCCGAAGAGGACACCGGCAAAAATTCGGTAATGCCCTGTATAACTGCAACAAGGATCAACTGTAGCAATGGCATCTTCTTACGTCCTGCTCGACACGCGCAGCTTAGCCGGGCTGAGATCTGATTGCGATAGATGCCCGTCCACAAGACGCCGGGCGCACAATTCGCTTTTTGCGCTGTGGCGCGGACGCTATAGCGATCGGGCATGAGCAAAGCCAATTCCAAGAAGAAACGCAAACCTGGCGTTGCGGATCGTATTCTCGCACCCGTCTTCTGGCTGCGCAGATGGGGGATCCGGGCCGTGTGCACTGGCAGTCTTGTGTTTCTGGGGATGGTGGGGCTTCACGCCTTTGCAGCCAACCCGCCCGACACGCTTTATATGCAGCAGGAGACCAACCGCCTTGGACAGATCGAGCGCCGCTGGGTCCCGATCGAAGAGATCTCTCCGTTCATGGCACGATCCGTCGTGGCGGCGGAAGACGCAAATTTCTGCCTGCATTGGGGCTTTGACATGGGCGCGATCCGGCTCGCCCTGGAAGAAGGCAGCGGGCGGGGGGCGTCGACACTCAGTCAGCAGGTCGTGAAGAACGTCTATCTCTGGCAGGGGCGCAGCTGGACGCGCAAGGCGCTGGAAGCTCTTATGACGCCGATCGTAGAGGTGTTCTGGTCCAAATCCCGTATCGTCGAGGTTTATCTCAATGTCGCAGAGTTTGATGAAGGGGTTTTTGGCGTGGACGCGGCGGCCCGGCATTACTTTGGCGTGGCACCCGATGAATTGACGGACCTGCAAGCCGCGCGCCTGGCAGCGGTTTTGCCAAACCCCAAGCAAAGATCCGCGTCAAAACCCAGTCAGTTCGTGCGTCAGCGAGCAAATCGCATCCGCGATGGCGCGGCCACGATAGAGCGCGATGGCCGCTCTGCATGCTTCGAGGATTGAACTGAACAGACAATCGGGGCATTCAGGTACAGATTTGCCCAACGTCACGAGGGATCATGGCCAAATTATACCATGTTGCTTTGTCTCCGTTTTGCCGGAAGGTCCGGCTGTGCCTCGCTGAAAAGCGGATCGAGTGCGAGCTCGTGGAAGAGCGCTATTGGGAGGCTGACGCCGATTTTCTGCGCCGAAATCCTGCCGGCAAGGTGCCTGTGCTGAGGCTCGATGGCATGACGATGGCGGAAAGCACCCCGATTTGCGAATACATCGAAGAACAGTATCCCGACCCTCCGCTCTTTCCGAAAACGCCGGATAACCGTTACGAAGTGCGGCGTCTGGTCGCCTGGTTCGACGACAAGTTTCATTCCGAAGTCACATCAAAGCTCTTGTATGAACGTGTCAACAAAAAGCTGATGGCGCAGGGCTTTCCGGACAGTGGAAATGTCAAGGCCGGAGCAAAGGCCATAAAGTTTCATCTGGATTACATGGCGTGGCTTCTGGACCGTCGGCGCTGGCTGGCAGGGGATGTTATGACACTGGCCGACTTTGCCGCCGCGGCGCATCTGTCAGCGCTGGACTACATCTCTGATGTCGATTGGAACCGTTCGGAAGCGGTCAAGGATTGGTATGCGAAAATCAAGTCGCGGCCGGCGTTCCGCGGCGTCCTTGCGGATCAGGTTCCCGGGTTCCCTCCGCCGTCGCATTACACGGATCTGGATTTCTGAGCATGCGCCTCGCACCGTCTTTGGTGGATGATGTGGATGGGGCGGCGGCGCTTAAATCACGGCTTGTCGATCAGGCGCTTTCCGAAGGCTTTGAGGCGTGCCGAATTTGTGATCCCGCCGCGCTGCCGGACGTCCCGGGGCGCCTGAAGGAATTTCTCGACAAAGGCAGGCACGGTCAGATGACCTGGCTGGAAGCACGCGCAGCATGGCGGGGCGACCCGCGGCAGCTATGGCCTGACGTACGATCCGTAATCATGCTCAGCGAGAATTATGCTCCGGCAAGCGACCCTCTCGTCACGCTGGCGCAAAGGGATGCCGGCACGATTTCCGTCTATGCACGGCATCGCGACTATCACGATGTGATCAAAAAGCGGCTCAAACGCCTGGCGCGGTGGTTGATCGCCGAGGCGGGAGGAGAGGTAAAGGTGTTTGTCGACACTGCACCTGTTCCGGAAAAGCCACTGGCCGAGGCTGCGGGCCTTGGATGGCAGGGAAAACACACCAACCTTGTCAGCCGCAGTCACGGCAACTGGATTTTCCTGGGCGCGATTTTTACGACTCTCGACCTTGAATCCGATGCGCCCGAAGAGGACCATTGCGGTACATGTCGCAAATGTCTTGATGTCTGTCCGACAGACGCCTTTCCGGAACCTTACAAACTGGATGCGCGACGCTGCATTTCCTATTTGACGATCGAGCACAAGGGACCTGTAGACGAAGCCCTGCGCGCCTTGATGGGGAATCGGATCTACGGCTGTGACGACTGTCTTGCGGTGTGTCCCTGGAACAAGTTCGCAAATCTTGCCAAAGAACAGCGTTATCACGCGCGCGAAGATTTGCAGGCTCCGGCGCTGGCCGAGCTCGTCCAACTTGATGACGCGACGTTCAGGAACAAGTTTTCCGGCAGTCCGATCAAGCGAATCGGCCGGGATCGTTTCGTGCGAAACGTGCTCTATGCGATTGGCAATTCAGGACAACCACACCTGCGAGCAGCCGCGCAACGTCTGTGCGGCGATCCCGATCCGACAGTCGCAGATGCGGCGCGCTGGGCTGTTGCGCGACTGGACGAACCCACTCTTGGCGCCGACATGATACGGTAGGTGACACATGGCCATTCTTCTCGGCGTTGACACCGGCGGCACATACACAGACGCGGTCCTGGTCGAGGATCAGTCGCGTGTCATCGCCAGTGCAAAGTCTCTGACCACGAAACATGACTTGTCGTTGGGTGTCGGGCGGGCGATTGCGCAGGTGCTCGAAGACAGCAAGGTACCCCCGTCGGACATTGGGTTGGCGTCTTTGTCGACGACGTTGGCCACCAATGCGCTTGTCGAAGGTCAGGGAGGGCGTGTTGCGCTTGTCTATGTCGGATTTCGTGAAGTCGATCTCGAGAGTCACGGATTGCGAGACGCGCTCGCAGGTGATCCGGCTCTGGTCCTGACCGGCGGTCACGATCATTCCGGGCGGGAAACGGTAGCGCTTGACGAAACCGCTTTTCTGGCCTGGTTAGAGACGCTTTCAGGCGTATCCGCATTCGCGGTCGCCAGCCAGTTTGCAACCCGCAATCCGGATCACGAGCGTCGGATCGCGGATCTCCTGCAGGAAAGAACCGGTAGGCCGGTCACATGTTCCCATCATCTGTCGTCGCAGCTCAACGGCCCGAAGCGCGCCCTGACCGCGGTCCTGAACGCGCGTCTCGTCGGTATGATTGCACGGCTCATTGATCTGACCGGCGCAACTCTGAACGATCTGGGCATCAAAGCACCACTCATGGTCGTACGCGGGGACGGCGCGCTGATTTCCGCGGTGCAGGCGCAGGAGAAACCGATTGAAACCATCCTCAGCGGACCCGCAGCCAGTCTGGTGGGCGCGCGCTGGCTGACCGGGGCGGAAACGGCGATTGTGTCAGATATCGGCGGTACGACCACAGACATCGCCCTGTTGCGCGACGGCAAGCCTGCGCTTGACCCCGCCGGTGCGCGGGTGGGTCCGTGGCGAACGATGGTCGAAGCGGTCGCAATGCGGACGACGGGGCTTGGCGGTGACAGCGAAGTCCATGTCATCGACGAGGGGCTGACCGGCGGGCTCTATCTTGGACCCAGGCGGGTTGTGCCGATAAGCCTTTTGGCCACCGAGGCACCCGACATTGTGCATGACGCGCTGGATCAGCAGGTGCGCAGCGAAACACGGGGCGAGCACGACGCACGCTTCGTGCGGGCGGTGCAGGGGCTGGATACAGATGGTCTGGCATCGAAGGACGGCGCCCTGCTCGAGCGGATCGGACCGGACGTCCAGCCCTTGGGTTCTGTTCTCCGGTCGCGTCTTGACGGGTCCGCCCTTCAGCGTCTTCTGCGCCGCGGTCTGGTGCAGGTCTCCGGTGTGACGCCCTCCGATGCGAGCCATGTTTTGGGCTGGTTGCAGGATTGGGATGTCGACGCGGCGCTGAAGGCACTCACGCTTATGAGCCGGATGAGTTTCGGGGATGGTTCGCGCGTATCCGCGGATGCGGGCGTTCTGGCGCAGAACATCGTGAACCAGCTTACAGAACAAACGTCTTTGGCTGTGTTAGAGACTGTTTTTGCAGAAGAGGAAGCTGCGTTTGATCCCGCGCCTGGTCTTCTTGCACGGCACATTCTGATGCGGCGTGCGCTTGATGGGTATTGTGGCTTGCTGCGACTCGAGGCTGGGCTGGAGGTTCCGCTGATTGGTCTTGGTGCGTCGGCACCGACGTATTATCCCGCGGTCGGCAAACGCCTTTGCGCTGAAATGCGTTTGCCGGAACATGCAGGTGTGGCCAACGCGATCGGCGCTGTCGCTGGTCTTGTCACGTTTCAGCGCACCGGAACCGTGACATCGCCATCCGACGGTTGTTTCCGGGTGCATTTCAACACCGGACCGCAGGATTTTCGCGACGAAAATGACGCGCTTCAATCCCTTGAGACTGTGTTGGAACATGAAACCCGGGCAGAGGCGGAACGTGCCGGCGCGTCGGATATAAAGCTGTCCGTCAGCCGCGATTTCCGGAAAGCCACGATCGAGTCCCAGGACGTGTTTATCGAAGCTACAGTCCGTGTCGAGGCCAGCGGTCGACCCAGGATCACGCATGCCGGCGGTTAGAGCGACACCAGCCAATCCCGGACTTGCGCGGCGTGCGGGCTAAGCGCGCGGCGGCTTGACCATACAAGATAGAAACCCGCGCCGGTCACCCATTCCCATTCCCGGCGCGCCACCAGCAATCCGCGTTCAACCAGCCCCTCCGTGACATGCCGCCAGCCGAATGCATAGCCTTCACCGGCGATCGCGGCCTGAAGAACCAGAGCGTAGTCGTTTAGCCGCAAACCGTGGTCCGGTTCAGAGTATGGCACCTGCCAATGGGAGAAGAAGTCAACCCAGCTGGGTCGTGCGCGAACGGGCTCTTCCAGGTGAATCAGAGTCTGTTTTGCCAAGTCCCCAACGGTGTTGACAGGGCCGTTGCTCTCGGCGAAGCCGGGCGCTGCAATAGGAGAAATCGTTTCCTGCGCCATCAGGTGACTTTCGCATCCGGGCCAATGTCCGGCACCGCGCCGCACGGCCAGGCTGATCCCTTCTGCATCAATGTCCGGTTCCCGTTCGGACGTCTGCAGACGCAGATCGATTCCGGGATGCGCAGTGTGCAGTGCGGCCAGTCTCGGCACCATCCAGTAATGCGCGAAGGCGGTCGAAGCCGAGAGCGTCACATGCGCTCCTGTGCTGCGCTGACTCAGCACTCGGGCCGTGTGATAGATGCGCTCAAACGCGCCGCTCACATCGTCGAACAAACGTTCTCCGGCGTGGGTCAGCTTGACCGATCTGTGTGCCCGGTGAAAAAGCAGCGTCCCGAGTGACGTTTCAAGTTGCTTGATCGACGCTGAAACGGCGGGCTGCTGAACATTGAGTTCGCGCGCGGCCTCGGTGAACGAGCCCGTGCGTGCGGCGGCTTCGAACACAAGAAGATGGCGCGGCGAGGAGACGAGTTTCCAGAGGTCTTGCATAAATCCAGCTTATCCATCGCCCCAAACTTAACAAGGATCACGAGTTGTATTTGCTGTTATAGATTGTGTGAATCGAGGATGAGTCACAGACAGAGCTGCCTGACCTATGCGTGCTTCCGAAGCGTTCGTTACCGACATTTCGTCCCGGCTTGCAGAGCTGAAGGCGGACGGTCTGTACAAGTCCGAAAGGATTATCACGTCGCCGCAAGCGGGCGAGGTGACACTGCAGGGCGGCGCGCGTACAATCAATCTTTGCGCAAACAACTATCTGGGCCTGGCAGATGATCCAGAGCTTGTGGAAACCGCAAAGGCAGCCCTGGACCGCTATGGATACGGCATGGCGAGCGTGCGTTTCATCTGCGGCACCCAGGAAGAGCACAAGACACTGGAATCGCGTATCGCCGCGTTTCTCGGCATGGAGGATGCAATCCTTTATGCATCGGCCTTCGACGCCAATGCCGGATTGTTCGAAACACTTCTGGGGCCGGAGGATGCGATCATTTCGGACGCGCTCAACCATGCCAGTATCATCGACGGCATTCGTCTGAGCAAAGCGAGGCGTCTGCGTTACGCCAACAGCGATATGAGCGAACTGGAAGCCGCATTGCGCCAGTCGCAGGATTCGCGTCACCGACTGATTGCCACCGACGGCGTTTTTTCGATGGACGGCTACATCGCGAGGCTGGACCAGATTTGCGATCTGGCAGAGAGCTACAACGCCATGGTCATGGTGGATGACTGTCATGCTACCGGATTTCTGGGCGCCACAGGGCGCGGCAGTCACGAACAGTGCAACGTCATGGGCCGTGTCGACATCATTACGGGGACTCTGGGCAAAGCACTTGGCGGTGCCTCCGGCGGGTTCACCGCCGCACGGGCCGGGGTTGTTGACTGGTTGCGCCAGCGTTCGCGTCCGTACCTGTTTTCAAACACGCTCGCGCCGGTCATCACATCGGCATCGCTTCATGTTTTTGACATTCTGGAAGCCAGGGGAGCTGATCTTCGGGCGCGCTTGTGGCGCAATGCGGCGCGGTTCCGGGCAGAGATGGGCGCGGCGGGGTTCACCCTGCTGCCGGGGGAACATGCGATCATCCCCGTCATGCTGGGCGATCCCGTGGCGGCTCAGGACATGGCCATGCGTCTGGGCCGTCGGGGTGTGTTTGTGACCGCATTCAGCTTTCCGGTCGTTCCCAGGGGGCAGGATCGTATCCGCACCCAGATGAGCGCAGGCCATACCGACGAGATGCTGGACCGCGCGATTGCCGCGTTTGTCGACGTCGGACGCGATATGGGACTCATCGGCTGATGCTGTGCGCGTCGGTGATCGAAGCGATCGGCCAGACGCCGCTGGTCGATCTGACGCGTCTGTGTGCGCGTCTCGGACTTGATGGGCGTTTGCTGGCCAAACTTGACTATCTCCAACCCGGATTTTCCAAGAAGGATCGCGCGGCGCGTGCGATCATCGAACGGGCGCGTGCGGACGGCACCCTCTGTCCTGGACAGACAGTTGTTGAACTCACGTCGGGAAACATGGGCACAGGGCTGGCGATTGTCTGTGCTGTTCTGGGACATCCGTTTGTAGCGGTGATGAGCCTCGGCAACTCCACGGAACGCGCGCGGATGATGCGTGCGCTTGGTGCAGAGGTCGTTCTTGTGCCTCAGGCAGAGGGTGGTGCGCGCGGACGTGTCTCGGGGGCGGACCTTGCGCTTGTCGAGACCGCCGCGCGGAAAGTGACGCTGGAACGGAATGCGTTTCGCGCAGACCAGTTCGCCCATCCGGGCAATCCCCTTGCGCACGCACATGGCACAGCACCGGAGATCTGGCAGCAATCCGGCGGTGCGGTGACCGCCTTTTGCGACTTTGCCGGATCCGGTGGCACGCTTGGTGGCGCGTCGCAGTTTTTCCGACAGCATGGCGTGAAAGTCTTTGCGGTCGAACCGCAAGGCGCCGAAGCCATAGCGGGCGGTGACACGACGCGACCCGACCACCCGATCCAGGGTGGGGGTTATCTTGCGAACGATCTCGTTCATCTAGAACAGGCGCGTTTGGCTGGAACAGTGTCTGTTTCCGGTAACGAAGCCGGTGAATATGCACGTCTTCTGGCAAACACCGAGGGGATTTTCGGGGGGTATTCCGCCGGCGCCAATTGCGCGGCGGCTGCGCAACTCCTGCGCACCTCCGAAACCGGCGGCGTGGTGGCTTTCGTGGTCTGCGACAGCGGGTTGAAGTATCTCAGCACCGATTTGTGGAGTGCGGCATGAGAAACGACATGAAAGCCCTGGTGAAGGCCAGACCAGAGCCCGGCCTCTGGATGGAGCGTGTCCCCGTGCCGGAACCCGGTCCGGGCGACGTGTTGATCAAGGTGCACAAGTCGGCGATCTGCGGAACCGACGTGCATATCTGGAAGTGGGACGAGTTTTCGGCACGAACCGTCCCCGTGCCGATGGTGGTGGGGCACGAGTTCATGGGTGAGATCGTCGATTGCGGTGCGGCTGCCATCAAGTATCCGATCGGCCAGCGCGTCAGCGGCGAGGGTCACATTGTGTGCGGCACCTGTCGTAACTGTCGCGCGGGTCGCGGGCATTTGTGCCGCAACACAAAGGGTGTGGGCGTGACCCGGCCGGGCAGTTTTGCAGAGTATGTCTGCCTGCCAGAAGTCAACGTGGTGCCCATTCCGGCTGACATTCCCGATGAGATTGCCGCGATCTTCGACCCTTTCGGCAACGCAGTGCACACCGCTCTTAGTTTCGATCTGGTGGGGGAGGATGTTCTTGTCACCGGAGCGGGCCCGATTGGCATCATGGGCGCGCTGGTTGCGCAGAAGGCCGGTGCACGCAAGGTCGTCATCACGGACATAAGCCCCTATCGCCTCGATCTGGCAAAACGCATGGGTGTTCAGCACGTGGTCGACACATCATGCGAGTCTCTTCGCGACGTGATGGACCGGATCGGTATGACCGAGGGGTTCGATGTGGGTCTCGAAATGTCGGGCGCCCCGGCCGCGATGCAGCAGATGATCGCGCGTATGAACAACGGCGGCAAGCTAGCGCTTCTGGGTATCGCGCCCACGGATTTCCCCGTCGACTGGAACACTGTG
The DNA here is from genome assembly GCA_039028815.1 of Pseudomonadota bacterium. Classification (GTDB taxonomy): domain Bacteria; phylum Pseudomonadota; class Alphaproteobacteria; order Rhodobacterales; family Rhodobacteraceae; genus Roseovarius. The sequence continues at coordinate 14,932 of JBCCHI010000048.1, read as the reverse complement.
ATTTTCAAGATGCTGCACATCAAGGGCATTTATGGCCGTGAGATGTTCGAGACCTGGTACAAGATGATCGCTCTGGTGCAGTCGGGCCTCGATCTACGCGGGCTGATCACACACCGGTTGTCAATCGACGCATTCGAAGAGGGCTTTGCCGCGATGATCTCGGGACATTCGGGAAAAGTCATTCTGGATTGGAAGGCATGAATTTGGCCGATTCAGGCTCTGTTTTTCGCGATCTGCACCGCCCGGGCAACCCGTTTGTTCTGATGAATGTGTGGGACAAGGGCAGTGCCCGGGTTGCGGCCTCACTGGGGGCAAAGGCCCTGGGTACCACGTCCAGTGGGCATGCGTTCACCATAGGCAAACGCGATATGGGGCACGTCTCCCGGGATGAGGCGATGAGCCACGCGCAGGACATCGTGCGCGCCACGCCGCTGCCGGTCTCGGGCGATTTCGAAAACGGGTACGGCGATGCGCCCGGCGATGTTGCGCAGACCATTCGCCACGCCGCAGAGATCGGGCTGGCGGGCTGCTCGATTGAAGACACGGACATGACGGACCAGAGCGCTTATGCATTCGATCATGCTGTCGAACGTGTTCGCGCGGGCGCATCCGCTGCGCGCGGATTGGGGCGGGATTTCGTGTTCGTGGCGCGGGCCGATGGCATCATGAACGGTGTCTACGACACAGAGGAAGCCATCCGTCGTCTTCAGGCCTTCGAGAGCGCGGGCGCCGACTGTCTTTATGCGCCCCTGCCGCCTGGCATGGACGAACTGGCGCGGATCTGCGCATCGGTCGCACGCCCGGTCAACGCGCTGGCCGCGGGGCCATTCGCCAGCCGGCGTCGCGCCGAGTTTGCCGCGATTGGCGTTGCGCGTATCTCGCTCGGCGGGTCGATGGCGCGGGTCACACATGCCGCGCTGATCAACACCGCGCGGCACATTCTGAACGATGGAGACTTCTCCGATTTTCTCAGCGGGGCGCGCGGCGACGAGGTCGAGGCGCTCCTGGACATCAAAGAGGGCAATTGACATGTGGGACATCACCAAAGAAGGCGTGGTCGGAGGCAAAACCCTTCCCAGCCACGCCAAGGTCGTGGTTATCGGGGGCGGGGTTGTCGGCTGCTCGATCCTGTTCCATCTGGCCAAATTCGGCTGGAAGGACGTGGTTCTGCTGGAGCGCAACGAGCTGACGTCCGGGTCCAGTTGGCACGCGGCCGGTCAGATCCACACGATCAGTTCCGATCCCAATATCAGCCGTCTGCAAGGCTACACCATCGATCTTTACAAGGAGATCGAGGAAACCTCCGGCCATTCCGTCGGCCTGCATATGACCGGTGGCTTCTATCTGGCGTCCAACAAGGAATGGTACGATTACCTCAAGCGCGAGCGCTCCAAGGCGCGCTATATGGGGCTTCAGCAGGAGTTCATTTCGCCGCAGGAAGTTGCGGAACGTCATCCGCTGATCGACCCCAAGCATTACCTTGCGGCACTCTGGGATGATCAGGACGGCGACCTCGACCCGTCCGGTGCCACCTATGCCTTTGCCAAATCGGCCAAGGTGCACGGCGCGCAGTATTTCACGCACTGCCCTGCGACCGAGACACGCCAGCGCCCGGATGGCAGCTGGGATGTGACGACACCCAAGGGCGTGATCAATGCCGAGATCGTCGTCAATTGCGGTGGTCTCTGGGCGCGCGAAGTGGGTCATATGGCTGGCCTCAAGATCCCCGTGCAGCCGATGGAGCACCATTACCTCGTGACCGAGAAGATCGACGCCATCGCAGCAAGCGATCATCGTCTGCCTTGCGGTATAGATTACGAGGCCAATATCTATTTTCGCCAGGAGCGACAGGGCATGCTGCTGGGCACTTACGAACCCGTGGGCACGCCCTGGAAGGTCGCAGGCACGCCCTGGGACTTCGGGCATGAGCTTTTGCCGCCCAAGCTGGAGAACATTGCAGATCGTCTTGAACTGGCCTTCGAGAGGGTACCGGCACTGGCCGAAGCGGGCATCAAGGACGCAATCAACGGCCCCTTCACCTTTGGCCCCGACGGCAACCCGATGATCGGCCCGGTGCCCGGCATGACCAACTACTGGTGTGCGGTCGGCGTCATGGCGGGCTTTTGTCAGGGCGGCGGTGTGGGTCTGACCATGGCCGAGTGGATGATCGACGGCGAGCCCTCGATTGATGTCTGGGCGATGGATGTGGCGCGGTTCGGGGATTGGGCCACGCCCGATTGGGGCACCGTCAAATCCACCGAAAACTACGAGCGTCGCTTCGTGATGACCTTCCCGAATGAAACCCTGCCCAAGGGACGCCTGCAGAAAACCACCGCGCTCTATGACCGGCTGGTCGCGCGGGGCGCACGGATGGATCAGGGGTTTGGCCTGGAGAATGCCCTCTGGTTTGCCGATGGGCCGGAAGACGCCTACGAAGAACCCAGTTTCGAGCGCAACCGCAGCCACGATTATGTCGCACGAGAGGTACGGGCGGTCCAGGAGGCCGTGGGTGGTGTCGAGATCGCCAACTTTGCCAAGCACGAGTTCGCGGGCCCCGGCGCACGCGCCTATTTAGACTCTGTTCTTGCCGGATACGTGCCCAAACCCGGTCGCATGACGCTCGCGCCCATGTTGACGCCCAAGGGCCGCCTCTATGGTGATCTGACCGTTGCCTGTCTGGATGATGAGCGCTTCATGCTGTTTGGCTCCGGCGCCATGCAAGAGGCCCACCGTCGATGGTTTGCGCGTGATGTGCCGGGCGATGTGTCTTATGCCAACGTCTCGGATGACTGGCACGGAATCGCGCTGTCAGGCCCCAGGTCACGCGATCTGCTGTCGCGGATCACCCGCGACGACGTCGGCGGTGATGCGTTCAGATTTCGGGACACGCGTCATACAGTCGTGGCCGGTGTTCCGGTCATCCTGAACCGGATCTCGTTCAGCGGTGAACTCGGGTACGAAGTCTATTGCCGCCCGCAATACTTGCTGCGGTTGTCCGAGGCGATCGAGATCGAAGGCGCTGATCTGGGATACCGCTGGTACGGGGCGCGTGCGCTGATGTCGATGCGGCTTGAAAAAGGCTGGGGTGCCTGGGCGCTTGAGTTTCGGCCTGATTTCAACGCTGTTGAAAGCGGACTGGACGGGTTCATCAACTGGAAGAAGGATTTCGTCGGTCGCGAAGCCACCGAAAAGGCGCGCGAAGAGGGCGTGTCGCGCAAGCTTGTGACGATGACCATTGATGTCGATGGCATTGATGTGTCGGGCGACGAGGCGATCCTGAAAGACGGTGATGCGGTCGGTTACGTCAGCTCGGGCGGGTTCGCGCACAGGGTTCGCAAGTCCATGGCGATGGGCTATGTGGCCACTGAACATGCCGGCGCTGGCAGTGCTCTGGACGTGGAGATCCTCGGCAAGATGTATCGTGCAGAAGTACAGGGCGCGGCCGTCTACGATGCCAACGGGGCCAACCTCCGCGCCTGACGCTAGCTGTCCGGTGCGCTCAACAAGCGCTCGACCTCGCGCGTGATCTTGCGTGAGGTCGGGCTGATCCGCGACCGGTACGTGGCCACCAATGCGCCGTCCGGCCCGATCAGAACCTTGTTGAAGTTCCAGTTGGGCGTAAATCCTTCAGCTTCCAGGGACTGGTAGAAGGGATGCGCATCCGGGCCCTTTACATTGGTCATTCCTGTCATTGGAAGTGTCAGGTCGTAGTTGATCTCGCAGAACTCCTTGATCGCGCCCTCATCGTCCAGTTCCTGGTTGAAATCATCCGAGGGCACGGCCAGCACAATGAGCCCGGCTTTGGCGTAGCGGGTGTGAAGCGCTTGCAGCGCGTCGTACTGGTGCGTGAATCCGCAAAGCGACGCGGTGTTGACAACAAGAACCGGCTGACCGGCCCAGTCTGACAATCGGTGCGTTCCACCATCAATGTTGGTGAACTCGGCCTCAAGGTTGAGCGACGCGGCGGGAGCGCCCAGCACCACCGCGAGAACAGCCAGAATCGTGCGCAAATCGGTCTCCTGTTTTGTGTCCTTTCTACGGGGCAGGACCCAGTACGGATCACTCGATGTGCCGGTCTTGCATGACGGGGTTGCACAACACACGATTGATTTTTACGACAGTCTGGCGCAGGTCCGGGGCCTACGGGAAGACAGCCATGCAGCCATTCAAGGGCATCGCGCTCAAACTCTGTGCAGTGATTTTGTTCGTCATCATGTCATCACTCATAAAGGTGACATCCGACGCCGTGCCGCCCGGTCAGGCGGTGTTTTTCCGATCTCTCTTTGCGATTCCGGTGATCCTGATCTGGTTGCTCGTGCGCGGTGAAATGACCACGGGGCTGAAAGTGCGATCCCGTATGGGGCACGTCTGGCGCGGGGTGGTCGGGACAACTGCGATGGGATTGATGTTTGCCGGTCTGGGTTTGCTTCCCCTGCCCGAAGTGACGGCGCTTGGGTACACCGCGCCGCTTCTTGTCGTGGTGTTTGCCGCGATGTTTCTGGACGAAAAGGTCGGGATCTATCGCCTGGGGGCGGTCGCGCTGGGGCTGGTGGGCGTCATTATCATTCTGGTGCCACGGCTGACGGCGTTCGACGGACCCACTGTGCAGACGGCACAAGCTGTCGGGGCTGTTCTGGTTCTGATGGGTGCGGTGTGCGCAGCGCTGGCACAGATTTACATCCGCAAACTTGTTCAGTCCGAACAGACCAGCGCGATCGTTTTCTATTTCTCGCTTACATCCACGGCTCTTTCCCTGCTGACCCTGCCTTTCGGCTGGACGATTCCAGGCGGAACAGAGACGGCGCTGCTGATCCTGGCCGGTCTCGTCGGCGGCACCGCGCAAATCTTTCTCACGTCGTCATATCGTCATGCAGATGCCAGCGTGATCGCTCCGTTTGACTATGCCTCTATGCTCTTTGCCATCGTGATCGGGTACGTGATCTTTGATGAGGTGCCCACGCGTCACATGCTGTTCGGGGCGGTTCTGGTCGTGCTGGCCGGTATCATCATCATTCTGCGCGAACGCCAGCTTGGCCTGAAACGGGGACAGGCGCGCGCGCTGAAAACCCCGCAGGGATAGGACGTCAGTCGCCGGTCAGCGCGGCCCAACCATAGAGCGCCCAGAGGTAAGCGCGTCGCGCTGAGCCCAGGGTAAACCGTCCGGGCGCGCGCTGCATGACTTTGGGGTACAGCCGGTCCGGAACTCTGTCCCGCACCAGATCGGCCAAAAGCGTTCCGGAATAACTGGCCATCGACACGCCGTTGCCATGATAACTCAGGCCGGTGACGGCCCCCTTCATGCCGGGAATCGGCCCGGCGTAGGGCGTCAGATCGGGCGAGATCGACAACAGCCCGTTCCAGCGGTGAGGTGTTTCGACCTTTGCCCAGGCGGGGAACATGGTCTCGAAATGCTTTCGGATACGGACGTTGATCGCACGGTCGCCGGCCGCAGAAGACCGCAATCCGCCCCGCATTCCGAACAGCATGCGATTGTTGGGCATCAGGCGGAAGTAATGCAGGAAAAACTGGTCGTCAAAGCACATCTGAAGGCTCGACCAACCCTGTTCGGCGATCTCTGCATCGGTCATTTCCCGCGTGACGATCACGTTGGACTGCGTTGGCAGGTAGCGCCCGCGCATCCATGCGGGCACGTCGTCCGACGAATAACCGTTCGTCGCAACCACGAGCCGCCGTGCCGTGACGGTGGCGGTATCGGTGCGCAATTCGTATTGCCCGGCAGCCTGATCAATCCGTTGTACCGGGCTGTCGCCGCAAATCCGCGCGCCCGCCTTTACCGCCGCTTGGCCCAGACCAAGCGCGAACTTGATCGGGTTAAGGGCAAATCCGATCGGATTGGTGATCGCGCCGTAAAACGGACCGTTCAGTCCGTTCTGTGCCAGTTCGTCCCCGGACAGCACCGTCGGCGTGACGCCGTAATCATCCTCGATACTTTGTGCATAGGCCTCATAGCCCGCGGCAGCGCGGGCGGTATGTGCCATAAGTGTTTCGCCTTCGGAATGGCGGTCACAGGCGACACCGTGCGTTTCGATCAGCGAACGCGCGTTTTCGACTGCCGCGACTTCGGCTTGCCGCCATTCGCGCCGCCCGTCCTCTCCGTACATCTTGCGCAGCAGAGTATCCCCGGCCTTAGCCCCGCCCAGACAACAGAACCCGCCATTGCGACCGGACGCGCCCCACCCCGGTTGTTCGGCCTCCAGAACGATCACCCGCTCGCCGTCTTCTGCCAGTCTGACGGCGGCGGCGAGACCGGTAAACCCCGCGCCGATGATCGCAACATCGCAAACCAGTTCGCCCCGGGCCGGTGGAAAAGTCTCTGGTGTGACGGTGGTCGGCCAGTAACAGTCCGCCCGAGGCGCCTCTCCATAGGCATGATCGGGATAAATCCGTTTCATACCGGCCCGGCCGGTTTACGCTGCGCTGGTGTCTCGCCCATGATCATGCCTCCTGATCCGGTGCCAGTCTGACTGCCGCGCGACGTTTGATCAAATAGAATCAGCAACCGCAGTGTGGCCATAAGCTCAGGCAGGGCATACTATCCCCGGCAATGAGCGCGAGACAACAGAACCGATGACACCGACAGCACAGGCAAGCGGCGAAGACAGTGCATCACCGGCCCGTCTGCCGGCGCACGAAGTGATCTACCGCGAACTGCGCGCTCTTGTGTTGTTCGGGGATCTGGCGCCGGGGCAGGCGGTCACCATTCAGGGACTGACCGACCGGCTGGGTGCCGGAATGACTCCGGTGCGCGAGGCGATCCGCCGGCTGACCGCGGAAGGCGCGCTGGAGTTTCAGGGCAACCGCAGGGTCAGCGTGCCTGTGCTGACCGCCGACAATATCGCAGAGCTTATTCTGGCGCGCGCCTGGTTCGATCCACATCTGGCCTACCGCGCAACCAGGCATGCGACCACGGCCGATCTGGCAGGGCTTGAGCATCTGGATGCCATCCTGGACCAGGCGGTGATGAACGGCGATCTGCGCGGCTATCTGGAAAACAACTATCTCTTTCATGCCCGGCTCTATGCGCTGGCCGACGCGCCGATTCTTGCTGAACTTGCAGAGGGCCTCTGGCTTCGCTTTGGTCCCTCTCTCAGGGTCGTGTGCGGCCGTCTTGGCACACAGAACCTGCCGGACAAACACAAGGCCACACTGTCTGCGATGCGGGCCGGTGACGCGCAGGGCGCGTCCGATGCGATCCGCGATGATGTCGTTCAGGGCATGGAGCAGGTGCGCCTGTCATTCGAACGCGGCCCGCCGTGATCCGCGAGGGTGTGTCCGGTTGACCGGAAAAAATTTGATCATATTATGACAAGACACGTCAAGACACACGACTCCCGCGATTCGATGGAAAGGTGCCAGATGAGCCAGATCACCAATCACATGCCGACCTCGGAGCTTCAGGCCATCGACGCGGCTCATCACCTGCACCCCTTCACGCGGGGGCAAGATCTGAATGCCAAGGGCGCGCGGGTCATCACGCGCGCAAACGGTGTTACGCTGACCGACAGCGACGGCAACACCTATCTCGATGCAATGGCAGGCCTGTGGTGCGTCAACATTGGCTATGGACGCGACGAACTGGCCGAGGCGGCCGCGCGTCAGATGAAAGAACTGCCCTACTACAATACTTTCTTTCAGACGACGCATGTACCGGCCATCGCGCTGGCCGAGCGGGTTGCGCAGCTGACCCCTTATGACCTCAATCACACGTTTTTTGCCAGCTCCGGGTCAGAGGCGAATGACACCAATATCCGCCTTGTGCGCACATACTGGGAGACCAAGGGCAAACCCGACAAGACGATCATCATCAGCCGCAAGAACGCCTATCACGGGTCTTCCATGGGCAGCGCGTCTCTGGGGGGTATGGCTGCGATGCACGCCCAGGGCGGCATGCCGATCCCCGACATACATCACATTGATCAACCCTATTGGTGGGGCGAAGGCGGCGACAGTGACCCCGAAGAGTTTGGCCTGTCCCGTGCCCGGCAGCTTGAAGACGCCGTGCTTCGATTCGGCGCCGACAAGGTGGCGGCGTTCATCGGTGAACCTATTCAGGGTGCGGGCGGCGTCATCATTCCACCGGACAGTTACTGGCCGGAAATTCAGAGAATCTGCAAAGAGCATGACATTCTCCTGATCGCCGACGAAGTGATCTGCGGGTTCGGGCGCACCGGAACATGGTTCGGGTCAGAAACAATGGGCATTCGCCCTCAGATCATGACGGTCGCAAAGGGCATCAGTTCGGGCTACGCGCCGGTTGGCGGCTCAATCGTCTGCGATGAGGTTGCCGACGTGCTCGGCAGCTGTGATTTTTCGCATGGCTACACCTATTCGGGCCACCCAGTGACCAACGCCGTCGCGCTGGAAAACCTGCGCATTCTGGACGAAGAAGGCATTGTGGATCGTGCTGGGCGCGAGACCGCACCTTATGCCGCAGAGAAGTGGCACAGCCTGGGCGACCATCCGTTGGTGGCGGACACGTCGATCAAAGGTCTGATGGGGTCGCTCGCCCTGACGCCTGACAAGGCGTCGCGCGCCAGGTTTGCCTCGGATCCCGGCACGGTTGGTTATATCTGCCGGGAGCATTGCTTTGCCAACAATCTTGTGATGCGTCACGTGGGGGATCGCATGGTCATTTCGCCCCCGTTGGTCATCACCCGCAGCGAAATCGACTCGCTGGTGGACCGCGCGTGGAAGGCACTCGACCTGACGCAAAAGCAGATCGAGGAAGAAGGATTGATGAAGGCGGCCAGCTAGGGTCTCGGGACGGCGGGGTTCAGCGCCTGTGTCAGAAGGCGGGCCCGGTTCCAGGATCATCGTATCGTGAACACTGTATGAGGTGCTGTTCAGTCCGATTCAGGGAATTTCAGAACCTGAACGTCGACAGATGCCCGCGGGGTTTGCCGTCCGATCCGGTCGAGCGTCGCGCGATAGGACGTTGCGGCCATTTTCGCAGCCCCCCGATGCACGCCACCGGCGGCGCCCGTGCCTTCTGCTCTGGCTTTCCTGCGGGTGTCCCGCGCCTCTGGCCGCGGTGTGCACCTGCTGGCGAAGGGCCCCGGAGGGTCGCGGCGGCCTGCGTTCTCGCGTTGTCCGGTCATCGTGTCCGTCTTGTGGTGCGCGCGGTCGCGGGCGGCGTCTGCCGTCGTCTCAGCGGTGGTATCGGCTGCGGCGTCGGGTTCAGGTCCGCACGACGGCGGCACCTGACGGGTTCGCAGATGCGCGATCAATGTGTCGACGGCAGCGTTGATTCGCGCCATATGCCGAGTGGCGCGGCTGGCATTGCGGCACCGGTCCGGATGGTACTTCAGCGTCAGTTCCCGTCGGGCATGCTTCACATCGTCCAGCGAGATCTGGCCCACAAGGCCCAGCACACGTGCCGCATGTTCCGGTGTAAGTGCCATGATCGCCAGGAAACCCTTCGAATTTCTGTAAACTTCTTCCTTTCTAATTGAGAAAACCCGTGACAAAAAAGGTTTCCTTAACGTTTGGTTAACCGCTTGTCCGGATGTCGGAAGGCCCAGGGGACATGGCCAGCTCTCGGCGGCTTTTACACATGCAAAGGTGTTGTGACGCGTCACGCGTCGTCCAGACAGTGTGCAACATCTGGCGTCGTGCCCGCGCGCAGCCGCCCCCGTGGCAAGGTCATCGGGATCTACGGGTCGGTGCTGTAGAGCGTGGTGTCAAAATCTGCGAAGCGGCGGAATGCCGTGCATGCGTCACCTAGGGCACCGTTGCAGGCACATGATGAAACCCTTCAGGAAATGCGGCGCCTGTATCTCGCGGCCGCCCCCAATCCACCAAGCGCCGTGATCAGCAAAATGGCGGGCGCCGGCAGTGGCACCACGGCGGGCGTCGGGCCATCCAGTCCCGTGACCGATATGTCGTACAGCGCCGGGTCTCTCTGGCGGTCGGCGGATCCGTCCACCTGCAGGACATAGGATCCCGCGCCGGCGGAGAACAGAAGCGGCACGCCAGAGGTCGTGTCCGATGTGCGTGTCACCGATGCGACTTCGGCAAATCCGTCAGATGCGTCCAGCAATCGGAACACAACGCTTTTGTCGACATCGGCGGCACCTGCCGGATCCGCGGTAAGACCGGACAAGGTCGAGTTGGTTGTCGCGCCCGATGTTCCGCTGTTGAAAAACGTATAACCGTCAAAGTTCAGGCTGATGCTGAATGCCGTGGTGGCGCTGGTGAAGGCGAAGTTGTCCACCGCGTTGACGATGCGTCCGAAGATAGTGATGGTCTCGCCCTCATCCAGCGCAACGCCAAGGGCGGTGCCGCCGGACACCAGCAGGTCAAACGCCTCCGATGCTTCAGACGATGTGTCGCTTGGCGAAATCCGGGTCGTTTCGGCCACTGTGTTGCGCGCACCTTCGGTAAAGCCGACCGTCACCGCCAAGGCAGGGGTCGCAAACACCAGTGTCCCGATCACGGAGAGAGCACCAAAATATCTCACGAAGCGCGCCTTTCAAGTATAGCTAAACCCTTAAAAATTGTATTTGGCACACGAGTCCCGGTCAACGAAACCGCGTGATTTCCGGGCATATAGCGCGGTGGGGTTTCCAAATGATGAACAGTTGCATTCGCTCTTTTTGAGTGTTTCCGAACGCAGCTCAATCACAGGTTGGGACACGGCCCTGCCCGCGCCGGCATGCCACGTCCGGGGCGCGCAATCCGAATCAGGCCGACCCGTCGCGCTGCGGCCCCGATACCGGTGTGATACCGTCATGGCACCGATGCCGGTCAGCGCCCTTGACCAATGAGTTTCGACCCGATTCGGCCTAATTCTTGACGAACAGCCTGCGGGGGACATCGCACAGCGTCTGCGCTGGTCCGTCCTCACGGATCAGAATGGTTTCCGTTGTCTCAAGACCCCAGCTGTCCATCCATAGCGCAGGCATGAAATGAAATGTCATGCCGGGCTTCAGAACGGTCTCGTCCTCGGTGCGGATCGACGCTGTACGCTCTCCCCAGTCGGGTGGATAGCTCAGCCCGACAGGATAGCCGCACCGGCCTTCGCGGCTGATCCCGTGCCTGGCCAGAACAGAGTAAAAGGCATTGGCGATGTCGCACGTCCGGTTGCCCGCGCGGGCGGCGTGCAGCCCGGCTTCGATCCCCTCCATCTGGGCGGCCTCCGCAGCGCGCATGTCCGGTGGTGGTGTCCCAAGAAAAACCGTCCGGCACAGCGGCGCGTGGTACCTGCGATAGCATCCCGAAAGTTCAAAAAACGTCGCTTCTCCACTGCGCATCGGAGCGCCATTCCAGGTCAGATGTGCGGCCGTTGCATCAAGCCCTGACGGCGTCAGCGGGACAATCGCCGGGTAATCGCCCCAGGCTTCGTCCACACCCGTCAGACCGGCGTGATAGATATCCGCCACAAGCCGGTTCTTGGGCAGGCCGGGCGCAGCGCGCTCGATTGCTGTTTCAATGATCTTTTCCGAAATGCGAGCGGCCTTTTTCATAAAGGCCAGTTCTTCCTCCGACTTGATCAGCCGCTGCCAGTTGACCAGCGCAGTTGCATCGACAAATGTCGCTTCGGGAAGCTCACGCAGCAGAACCTCGTGCGCCTTTGCCGAGAAGTAGTAGTTGTCCATCTCAACGCCGATCACACCTTCTCCGAAACCCATGTCGCGAATGCGGGTGGCAAGCTCCTGCATCGGATGGCGTTCGGTCGACTGCACGTAATGGTCGCCGTAGCCCCAGACGTGCTCATCGGGCATCCAGCACGTCCGCCGCCCCCCCAGCATATCCATGTGGCGCCCCCACCACATGGGACAGCCCGACAGCGTCAGCAACACGCCTTGATGCACATAGAAAGACCACCCGTCATAGCCGGTCAGCCAGTTCTGATTCGACGGGTCCGTCACGAAAAGCAGATCAATCCCGCGGGCATCCATATCCCTACGGGTCAGAGCAATCCGGCGATCAAATTCATCCCGGGTAAACGGCAGATCCTTGGCCATACCTGTCAGGTCCTTTCTGTCAGAGCCAACAGGCCGGACTTTCTCAGGAACGCGCCGGCCCGCCAAGAGGGAACGCCGCCGAAAAACCTGCGTGAGGGTCGTTAGTTATTGACGGGTGGCGGCGATGCGCAGACACTGACGCCAACGGGATACAGTATAGATTTGACCGCGTGCCGGCACCTTTTGAAGATCGGGTTCTTTGATGCGACCCGTCTCGTTGCGGTGCTTGCACGCCCGAAAGTAACGTGCAGCGCATCGCGTGCTGCATTCTTGCAATGCCGCCTCGCCAAACGAAGAGGATCTAATGCCGCGTGTCGTATGTCTGCTGGGAAGCCCCAGAGCGAAAGGGTGCAGCGATCTTCTCGCCGCGCGCTTTTGCGATGCGGCCGAGAGTGCAGGTGCGACAACCGTACGACATGCTTTGAGAGATTTGCGGTTTCAGGGCTTTACGCCTCCGTCCGACAGTCTCTACGCGTCACCCGAAGACGACCTGGATCCCATTCTGGCAGACATCATGGAAGCTGAGGTTCTTGTCCTCGCGACACCCATCTATTTCTGCGACATGACCGGTCTGATGAAACAGGCCTTCGACAGGTTCCATGCCTTCGTGCGCGAGGACGCGGCCACGGGTCAGATGACGTCGAATCTGGGGCGCGACAAGACGCTGGTCTTCATTCAGGTCCAGAGCGCGGACGAGCGACATCATTGCGACCTGATTTCGCACTATGCTCCTGCCTTCGACATGTTCGGTTTTACGCGGGTCGAGCATCTGAGGGGCTGCGATCTGCATGAAACGGCCGATCTTCTGGCGGCTCCGCATCTTCTGGAGGCGGCAGGCCTGCTTGCCACGGAGCTGTTGCGTCCCGAATATGCCTAGATACGGGACTTTCGGGCGGAACAGGCGGAAAATTCGGCCAATACTGCGCCTCACATGCTGTCTTTTCCACAAGGGTGCTTGCATCACCGTCTGAACGGCTATTTACTATTTTGCCAAACGCGCTTGCGCGGAAGAAATCTGGGGAGACTTCATTGACAGACGCGCAAGCGACCGATGCGTTCGTGGCATTTGAACGCGTGCAGAAAAGCTACGATGGTGAAACACTGGTCGTCAAAGACCTGAACCTGTCTGTTCCGAAGGGCGAGTTTCTGACCATGCTTGGCCCGTCAGGGTCCGGCAAAACAACATGCCTGATGATGCTTGCCGGCTTCGAGACAGCCACTTACGGCAAGATCCTTCTGGATGGCGTTTCGATCAACAACATACCGCCCCACAAACGCGGAATCGGTATGGTGTTCCAGAACTATGCGCTTTTCCCGCACATGACGGTCGCAGAGAATCTGTCTTTTCCGCTGGAAGTCAGAAAAATCGGCAAGTCGGATCGCGAAGCGAAAGTCAAACGCGCTCTGGACATGGTGCAGATGGGTGCTTTCGGTGGTCGCAGGCCGGCGCAGTTGTCGGGTGGCCAGCAGCAGCGCATTGCTCTGGCGCGGGCTCTGGTGTTTGAACCTGAACTGGTTCTGATGGACGAACCGCTTGGCGCGCTCGACAAGCAGCTTCGCGAACACATGCAGTTCGAGATCACGAACCTGGCACATGATCTTGGAATCACCACCGTCTACGTCACCCACGACCAGACAGAGGCGCTTACGATGTCGGACCGTGTCGCGGTGTTCGACGATGGGCGCATTCAGCAAATAGATGCGCCGGACAAGCTTTATGAAAGCCCTCAGAACAGCTTCGTCGCGCAGTTCATTGGCGAAAACAACACGCTGCATGGAACCGTCCGCGAAATCAAAAACGGGCAGGCGCTGGTGGCGCTGGACGATGGAGAGTTGATTGATTGCAAGCCGGTGAACGTAAGCGAAGTCGGCGAACGCACACAGGTGTCGATCCGACCGGAGCGCGTGGAGTTCAACAAGGACCGTTTGAAGGACGGGGCGCACACGCTGAAGGCCGAAGTTCTCGAATTCATCTACATGGGAGACATCTTTCGCACGCGGCTGAAGGTTGCGGGCAACGAAGACTTCGTCATCAAGTCGCGAAACGCGCCGGATCAGGTTCGTCTGCACCCGGGAGAACACATCGAAATCGGTTGGCTTCCCGAGGATTGCCGCGCGCTTGACGCGTAACAGGAATTGTCCGGTGTCGCGCATGCGGGCCGGGCTTGAAAGAGACCCGCATGTTGGTCCGTTGCATGGGGTCGGACACTCAAACGGGCACGTTTAGGGAGTATAACATGAAACTAACTAAAACTTTGCTGGCGACGACCGCGCTTTCGGTTGCAGCGGGTACATCAGCGGTGGCCGATGATATGGCGGACACTCTGACTTTGGTCTCTTGGGGCGGTGCCTACCAGAAAAGTCAGATCAACGCGTATTCGGATCCGTACAAAGCGATGCATGACGGTCTCGAGGTCGTGTGGGACGAAAGCTCGGCCGAAGCCGTGGCCAAGCTGCGCGCGATGGACGAAGCCGGAAACGTGACGTGGGATGTGGTCGACGTGGTTGCCGCCGATGCGCTGCGCCTGTGCGACGAAGGCCTGGCGATCGAGATCGATGCCGATGAAATGCTCGCGGCGGCCCCGGACGGCACATCGGCCACCGACGATTTCGGCGAGCTCCTGGTCGGTGATTGCTTTATCCCGCAGATCGTCTATTCGACGACGTTCGGCTACCGCACCGATCTGGTGCCTGAAGGCGTGGAACCGCCGAGCCAGATCTGCGATATTTTCGACCTCGAAACCTATCCCGGCAAGCGGGCTCTTGAAAAGCGTCCGATCAACAACATGGAATGGGCGTTGCTGTGCGATGGCGTGGCCAAGGACGACGTGTATGACGTGCTGGCCACCGAGGAAGGTCAGCAGCAGGCGCTCGACAAACTGGCCACCATCAAGGACGACGTGATCTGGTGGTCGTCCGGTGCGGACACGCCGCAGCTTCTGGCT
>JBCCHI010000047.1:0-26445 GCA_039028815.1 Pseudomonadota bacterium | reverse complement strand
GCCGGTCCGCAGCGTAGTCGGTGACCCGTGCAAGCTGGTCCAGCGGAACGAAATCTGCCTTTGCGCCCGGCACACCCGTGATCTCAAGCAGTCTCAGGAACCTCTCGTTGCTTCTGCAGATCACGACTGTCATGTTGTTTCCCAAGCGTTCGAAAAGGCGTTCCGTGTGTATGGATGCTGCTCTTATCTTGTTTTGAGCGTGCGTCAAGTCACCCGCTCTGCAGCGGTGAAAACCGTCGCAATGCCAGAAAACAAAGGGCACGCGCCTTGATCTGAAATGTCGTGCCAGATCCCCCGGATGGCGGGCAGCACGACATGCCGGCGCCGCGGATGCACAGGATCAAAGGTCCGCATCAGGGCCGCACACGCGCGACATTCTGTCAGGCCCATCCGGCGGGCCACGACGAACACGCACGCGCGTCAACCTGCCCTGCAGAGGTCACCGGGACCGAAACATGTGCTCATAACAGGTCATGACGAGGGGTTTCGAAATTCTGTGATTCAGGTTTTTCCTGAAACGCTTTAGTCTGAACCCAGCCGTTGCTTGCCAAGGATGGGTGAACGTGTCGCGTATGATTGCATTGCTTCGCTTGACTTGCATCGCCGAGGCTGCGGCGTCGCCGCGCGACACGGGCCGCCGCGTACAGAGCGGCAGGCGTTCACATATGCTGGGTCCGCAAATGCGCGTAGGGAGCGTCTGAGCCGTGTCGCACCCCCATCGCCTTTTGACTGCCCGCCTTGAAGACCTGATCAGCACAATCTATCCGGATGAAGACCGGACTGCGCTTGCCAGATCGGTCAGGGATGCGTTCTGGCCCGCCGGAACAAGTCCGCGCACGCGTGCCAGATCTCCCAGCAACCGCCTGTGGTCCGAACGTGATGCGGTGTTGATCACCTATGGGGACGCCCTGCGCGATGGTCGCCATAAACCTCTGGATTTGCTTCAGGATTTCCTGATTCACCGCCTCAAGGGTGTCGTGAATGGCGTTCATATACTGCCGTTTTTTCCCTTCAGTTCTGACGACGGGTTCGCAGTCACTGATTATCGCGCGGTGAATTCGCGCCTCGGAGATTGGAGCGATATCGAGCGGATTGCGTCGCGGTTCCACCTGATGTCCGATCTGGTGCTCAACCATGTCTCAAGCCAGGGCGCATGGTTCAATGAATACCAACAGGGCAATGCACCCTATGACGGTTTCTTCTGCGAAGCCGACCCGGACGATGACCTTTCTCAGGTTGTGCGCCCGAGAACGACGCCGCTGCTGCGCAGGATCGAGACACGTCACGGCGAACGCCATGTCTGGTGCACCTTCAGTCATGATCAGGTCGACCTGAACTTCAGAAACCCGGACGTTCTGTGCGAAGTCCTTCGGATCATCCGGATGCACATCGACAAGGGTGTACGGATCCTGCGACTGGACGCGGTGGCGTTCATCTGGAAGACCCCCGGCACCTCGTGCATCCATCTGCCCGAGGCCCACGCAATCGTCCAGTTGTTGCGACTGCTGTGCGATTACGAAAGCCAGCCCGTTGTATTGCTGACCGAAACAAACGTGCCGCGATCCGAGAACCTGAGTTACTTCGGCAACAGAAACGAGGCCCACGCGGTCTACAATTTTCCACTGCCGCCCCTGGTACTTCATGCCATGCAATCGGGAACAGCACGGTTCCTGCGTCACTGGCAGTCGACGATGCCGCCCGCACAGCTTGGATGTGCGTACCTGAATTTCACCGCAAGCCATGACGGGATCGGGCTGCGCCCCGCAGAGGGCGTCCTGCCACCCGAAGAGAAGGATCGCATGATCCGGACGGCGCAGGACGCCGGCGCGCTGGTCTCCATGCGCGCTTTGCATGATGGAACCGAATCCGCCTACGAACTGAACTGTTCGCTGTTCGACGTGATGCGCCACACGTTCAAGGGCGCGGATGCCCATCACATAGAGAGATTTCTGTGCTCTCAGACGATCCCCATGTCGCTCGAAGGGATTCCCGCGATCTACATGCACTCGTTGCTCGCCACCCCCAGCGACCACGAGGCGGTAGCCCGGCGCGGCATGAACCGTGCGATCAACCGTCACAGATGGCAGTATCCCGATCTTCTTGCCCGGCTGGCGGACCCCTCCTCCGACCAGCACCGCGTCATGACCGCCCTGTGCGAACGCTTCAGGATCAGGTCGCGGCAACCGGCCTTTCATCCCAATGCCACGCAATTCACCCTGCGTCTCGATGACCGGCTGTTCGGCGTCTGGCGCCAAAGCCTCGACCGCCACCAGTCAATCTTTGCGATCCACAATGTCAGCGACAGCAAGGTTCTCGTCAGCCCGGGCGAAATCAATCTCATCATGGATGACGACTGGACGGATCTGCTGTCGGACCAAGAGGTGATTGCAAACGGACCAGAGATCCCGTTTGACCCCTATCAGTGCCGGTGGATCACCAACAGGTTCTGATCCGTTCGCGGCTTCAGGAGAACTCTTTTTCGTCCTCGGCCGCCGCCTTCCTGAAATCGAGCAGAAAATCCGGATCGGCCGCGTGCACCCGGTTCCATGTCGCGATAAAGGGCGTCTCGTTGGGGTTCTCGATGAAAAGCTGCCCGGCCCGAATGATGTTGTCGGCAAACAGCTCGACCGACTTTTCCTCGACGTGCCGGTCAACGGACAAGCCGTTCATTTTGGCGTCGTTGTAGTAGCTTTCCAGAAGATCAAGCGCGGCTCTGTAATACGTTGCCTTGAGAGAGCGAAACAGGTTCGGCGTGAACACGGTGCCGTCCGACGCCAACTTTCGGAATATCGACTTGCATATGTCAGTGGACATGCGGCTCAGACCCTTCGAGGCGTCCTCCGGTGACAGCGACTGATGCTTGTGATCATAGGCGTCGGCGATCTCGACCTGACACACCGATTGCGGCGCCAGATTGCGCCATGCCTCCGATAAGACGCCGATCTCCAGACCCCAGTCAGACGGGATTCGCAGATCCGGCAAGGTCATCGTCCGCATCGCGAACTCGCCCGAAAGCGGGTAACGGAAGCTGCGCAGGTAATCGAGATAGTCGCGATCTCCCACCACCTTCTTGAGCGCGATCAGAAGCGGGCTGACAAGCAGCCGTGTCACCCGGCCATTGAGTTTTTTGTCGTCGATCCTTGGATAGAACCCCTTGGCCATCTGGTAACCGAAGGCCGGGTTGGCGACCGGGTACACCAGCCTGGCCAGCATTTCCCGCCGGTAGTTGAGTATGTCACAGTCGTGCAGCGCCATCACGGCACTGTCTGCACAGGCGATCAGATAGCCCATGCAACCCCAGACGTTCTTGCCTTTGCCGGGCTCCTTCGGCGCAAGATCAATCGCCTCAAGACGCGCGCCGAGGGCTTTCATCCTCGGGCTGTCATTCCAGAGCACAGTATGCCGCTGGGGCAGACAGGAGAAAAACGACATCGCACTGCGATACTGAGCTTCGTCCGCCTGATCGAGCCCGACCACGATGCGGTGGAGATACGGCACGGCGGAAAGTTCCTCGACGATCCCCCGCAGGGCCGGCCCCTCAAGTTCGGAAAAAAGACAGGGCAGCACCAGCGTAATCTTGCGTGTCTCCGCAAACGCAACCAGTTCGCTGGTGAGATCATCCAGACCGCGCGTTCTCAGATTGTGCAGCGTCGCAATGTTCCCGTTCTGGTGAAAATCAGCCATGATTCCCCTCGCCCCTCATCTGCGCAAGTTCATTCAGAATGTCCGTTATCGCATCGGCCCAGCCATCCGGCCCGGGCCGGGTCGTGCGCCGGATCCGGCCGGTATCCTCGCCCGGTTGCATCGCAATCTCCGGTCCGTCCGGGTTGGCCACTATGACACCGTGATCGCCCAGTTGCAGCATGTCGATGTCGTTGGGCGCATCCCCCAGAACAATGGTATGACCGGGTGAGAAGCGCCGGACAAGCTCAGCCACCCTGTCCGCCTTTGTGCCACCGCGAGACACCGTAACGAATCGCCCGCCGCGCTGCACGACCAGTCCGGCATCTTCAGCCCCGGCGATGAACCTGCGCAGCTCAGCACCCTCGCCCAGCCACAGCCCCGGCTCGCTGAACCTGCGCTGTTTGGCGCGGCAGGCGGCCTCCACCGACAGTCCAGTCAGATCCGCGACCTCGCCGGCGCTCATGTCGCCAAAGCCTCTGAACCCTTGCGGCAGGTCAGCCAGCAGATCCCGCACGCCCTGGTATTCGTGGCCGGTATCTTCTGCCCCTGCGCCGGGGTTCAGCACACCGCATCCATTTTCCACGACAGCCGGCCATTCGGCAAAACCGATATCGCTTCGGATGATGTCGACCTCGGCGGCCGTCTTGCTGCTGGCCAGGATCAGGGCGTGCCGTCCCCGGCGCAGCATATCAAGTGCCGGCGCGGCGGCCGTCCAGGAATAGGTGTGATGATCAAGCAGCGTGCCGTCGAGATCCGAAACAACCAGGAGTTCAGGAGGTGCCTGCATGTCCCTACAATAGGCAACACTGTTCGTGAACGCGACACGCTTGTCCTGTTTCAGGCGCCGGGGTTTCCGGTGCGTCCCTCAGGCGTCTGCCGCACGACCCGCTGTTCTGAGCGCCCGGCACACGCCGATGACGCCGCCGGTTGCGGCATGTCCGGCATGCGACACGTGCCGATCGCCACCGAAACGCGGAGTCTGCACCGCGCCTGACACCGGTGCCCGGTGCAGGGTGCCAAACAAAACCGGGGCACGGATGTGCCGTTCAGCCCTTTGTGTACCACCCGTTGTCCACATAAAGCGCCATACCGTTGACAAAACTCGCCTCGTCAGATGCCAGAAACAGGGCCGCCGCGGCAACCTCCTCGGGCTCGCAGATGCGCCCCTGCGTCGCCGCAAGGTCGCCGTCTTCCCACGTCTGCCCTGCCGCATCCAGTTCGGCAATCTCGCGCAGGCCGTGCGCCGTCTTGACGAATCCCGGACAGACCGCATTGCACCGGATGCCCTGCTCTCTGTATTCGACGGCGATCGTGCGGGAAAGCTGCAGCACCGCGCCCTTGGTCATGCAGTACAGCGACTCGAGCGCATAGCCCAGTTCCGAGGCGATCGAGGCGGTAATGACCACGCTGCCGCCGCCATTGGCCACCATCTCGGGCAACGCGCGTCGGCAGACCAGAAACGCCGATCGGACGTTGATGTCCATCAGCCGGTCGTAGTCTTCTTCGGTCGACTCGTGCAGCGGCTTAACAATGATCGTGCCCGCATGGTTGAATAGTACATCATACGGCCCGATCTCCGACTTGATGGTGTCGAATGCCCGGTCAACCTGATCTGATTTCGAAACATCCGCTTCAATGAAATGCGCCCTGCCGCCCTGGCCTTCGATCATCCCCACGGTTTCCCTTGCCGCCTCGGCGTTGATGTCGAGAATGACCACGCGCGCGCCTTCTTTTGCAAACATCAGGGAACTCGCGCGCCCGATCCCGGCTGCCCCTCCGGTGATGATGGCGGATTTCCCCGACAGACGGCCGGTTGTTGACTCTGGCATGGTGATGTCTCCCTTCCTGTATGTCGGCGGCGTCTAGATGCACTCGCCCCCATCGACGACCAGGGCGTGCCCGGTCATAAAAGAGGAACGGTCAGACGCCAGAAACACGATGGCATCGGCAATTTCCTCCACGGTTCCGAACCGTCTCATCGGGATGGCGTCGCCAATGTACCGTTCAAGCTTGTCGCGCCCGCCCATCTGAACCTCGAAACCCCGGTTGAAAGGCGTATCAATGAACCCCGGGCACAGCGCATTGAAGCGAATATTCTCCCCTGCATAGTCCGCAGCCATCTGACGCGTCATGGCCAGCGCCGCATGCTTGGTCGTGGCATAGGCGATCATTTCGCGGTCATACTGTACCCCCGAATTGGATGAGGTGATGATGACGCTGCCTCCCCCGGTCTGTCGCATCGGCCCGAGGGCGGCCTGCGCCGCGACAAAATGGGTGCGCACGTTCAAGGCCCACGACGCATCCATATCGTCAACCCGGACCTGGTCCAGCCTGCCCTCGACCTGAAGACCCGCATGTGAGTGCAGAATATCGAGCCGCCCCTGTGTCCCGGCGGTGTCCCGGATGGCCGCAGTGAGCGCGGCATCGTCGGTAACGTCCAGTTCCAGCTCCTCAGCGCGAAACCCCTCCTTCCGGATGGTCTCCGCCACGCTTCGGGCCGAGATGCCGTTAAGGTCCGAGACCACAACATGCGCACCGTGCCGTGCCAGCGCCATGGCCCCGGCAGCCCCGATACCCGACCCCGCGCCTGTCAGGAACGCAACCCTGTTTTCCAGCAGCATCACTATCCTTTCGCAGCGGCTCAGCGCTGTTTCGTGTTGCTCCGCCGCAGAATGAGCTGGGCGATGATCAGAAGGCACAGCGACGCCACGATGACCATCGTGCCGATGGCGTTGACCTCAGGGGTTATGCCGCGCCGGATGGAAGAGAAGATGTAGATCGGAAGCGTCGTCTCGGACCCTGCGACAAAGAACGCAATGATAAAGTCGTCGAAACTGAACGTGAAACTCAGCAGGAACCCGGCAAGAATGGCCGGCGCGATCAAGGGCAGCGTGACCTGCCGGAACGTCCCGAAGGGCGTGGCGTAAAGATCGGCAGACGCCTCGCCCAGAGAACTCTCCAACACGGACAGCCGGGCGCGGACGATGATGACGACGAGGGCCAGCGTGAACATGGTGTGCGCGGCAATCAGCGAGCCCATTCCCATCGACAGGCTTGGGGCGGATGCGGCATCGTCGTAGAACCCCGCCAGCCACGGGTTGAACACGTTGAACACCGTGACAAGCGCGATCAGGGTCGCGATCCCGATGACGATGCCCGGGATCATGACCGCGATGTAGATCAACGCATCAAAAAAGGCGCGGACCGGCCCGCGCATACCCTGCAGCCCGACAGCGGCCAGCGTCCCGAGAAGACTGGCCAGCGACGCCGAAACGAAGGCCACGAAGATACTGTTCCCAAGCGCATCCAGAACAAACGGATTGTCCAGCGCCCGGCCGTACCATTTGACGGAAAAGCCCTCGAACTGGCTCGCGCTTCGACCAGCGCTGAAGCTGAAGAGCGCGATAATCGCGATAGGCGTGTACAGGAAGATATAGACGAAGAGCGCATAGAACCGCATCGCGCCCTCACATCAGCGGACCGTCATCGCGCTGAATGCTCAGCCGCGAGATCAGTCGCATGTAAAACGTGACGGTCACCAGCATGATGATGATCAGCATCATCGCCACAGCCGATCCAAAGGCCCAGTTCCGCGATTGCAGAAACAGATCCACCAGCGCGTTGCCCACAAAGAACACCTTGCCTCCGCCCAGAAGCGCCGGGATCAGAAACTCCCCCATCAGCAGGATGAAAACAAGCATGCAGCCGGTGGCGATGCCGGATATGGACATCGGCAACGTCACCTTGAAGAACGTCGCCGCCGGCCGCGCGCCGAGATCGGCAGAGGCTTCCAGCAGGCGCTTGTCCAGCCGCTCGAGGCTGACATAGATCGGAAAGACCATCAGCGGCAGGTAGCCGTAGACAATGCCGACAAGGACGGCGAACGGCGTGTAAATCAGGCGCAGGTCCGCGATACCAAACTGAGCGAGAAGCGCGGGAATACCGCCGCCGCCAAGCAGAAAGATCCACGCATAGCTTCTGATCAGAATCGAGGTCCAGAACGGCACAATGACAAGCACCAGAAGCAGTGTCTTCCAGCGTTCGGACGTGCGCACGGCCAGCTGGTAGGCCAGAGGATAAGCAATCAGCAAAGCCGCCAGCGTGCCGAGCGGTGCCAGAATGAGCGTGTTCTTGAAGGCGGTGAAGCGCGCCGGCAGATTGGCGTATTGCTCAAAGGTGAAAGCGGGCACATAGCCACCGGCCGGTGCCCGCTCTCCAAAGCTGAAGACGAAAACGACAGACAGCGGAAGAACCAGCATGACGATCAGCCACGCGCCCGCAGGGGCAATCAGAAGCCAGTTGCGCGCGCGTTGCGTCATTCCGGTTGGCCCGTCGCTTGGATCAGGCGGATTTGAACCTTGCCAGCAACTCGGCGCGGTTCGGATCGGTCAGCGTCGCCGCCGCCCCGAATTCCAGCGCATCCATCAGCTCTGCCGCTGGATACAGGATCGGATCATTCAGGATCTCTTCGGGCAACAGGGCATTGGTCCGGTTGTCGGCCACCGGATATCCGTGCGCGAGAACCTCGCGGGCGTTGACCTCCGGATCGAGCATGAAGTTGATAAGCGCATAGGCCGCGTCCATATGCGGTGCGCCCTTGGGAATGGCGTAATAGTCACTCCACAGCTCTCCCCCCTCTTTTCCGAGCGCATAGGCAATCTCTGGCATGTCGGTGTTCAACTGCTTGCCATCGCCGGTCCAGCAGATGGTCAGCCACGCATCGCCAGAGCGCATCGCGGGCTGATAATCGGACGAGATGGCAAAGAGATGCGGTTTCACGTCGATCAACAGCTTCTCTGCATCCGCAAGTTCGGCCTCATCGACAGAGTTGAAAGAGTAGCCGTGATAGTTCAGCGCCGCGCCGATCGTGGTCAGCTGATAGTCGTGCACCATCGTGCGCCCGGAATAATCGTCCATCGTCCGGTCAAAGAATTCCTTCCAGGACGTAAAGGGCGCGCCGCCATTGTGCGAGGTATTGATCGCCATGCCCGTCGTGCCCCAGTTCTTCGGCACGGCATAGACAACCCCGTCCACGATACCCGCATCCGAGAACCGCGGGTCAAATGCGGATGGGTCGTAATTGGGCAGCTTTGACAGATCGAGCGGCTCGATCAGGTCTTCGTCGACATAGGTGGTGATCGTGTAGTTGGTGGGCACGTAAACATCCCAACCGCTGCCACCGGCCTGAAGTTTCGCCAGCATCTCTTCGTTCGATCCGAACACGTTCACCTGCATGAAGGCGCCCGTCTTGTCGGTGAACATCGCAAAGTTGTCTTCATCATGGTAGTTCGGCCAGGTCGCAAGCACGACGCGATCACCGATGTCCGAAGCCATGGCAGGCGACGCCCGCAGACCAGGCATCGCAGTGCCCAGAACCGCCGTTGCCGCGCCCAGTCCGGTGACGCCAAGAAAATGGCGCCGCGTGACAGAGCCTTTCTGGTAGCGGCGGAATTCCTCCATGAACTTCTTTTTCGAGATATGGTCTTTCATTGTCTTTCTCCCTGTTTTGTAGTGGCGGTTTTGGTCTCGGGTTCAGTCATTCTTGAGGATAAGAGCCGCGTCAGCCTTCCAGTTGAGCCACACCGAATCGCCCTTGCCCAGATCGCCCAGGCCTTCGTCCGATTGCCGCGGCGCCAGCACCGAAATCGTACCGAGGCTTTCCTGACGGATCAGATACTCCGTGTGCTCCCCCAGGAAAATCCGGTTCAGAATCGTGCCCTTCAAATCGTCGGCTGTTGCCGCGCGGTGCAGTCTGATCTGCTCCGGTCGCACGCTCATGCACGCGGTCTCTCCTTCCACGACAGAGCCGCTCAATACGGCCTCGTAGGCGCGGCCATCGGCAAGTCTCAGCACGCCCGTCATGTCGCCGGCACCGATCAGCTCACCCTCGAAAAAGTTGGACGTGCCCACAAAGTCCGCGACGTATCTGGTCTGAGGGCGGTCATACAGTTCCTGTGGTGTCCCGGTCTGGACGATACGTCCCGCGCGCATAACGCAAATCCGGTCGCTGAGCGACAGCGCCTCTTCCTGATCGTGGGTCACCAGAACGAACGTGATCCCAAGCTCGCGTTGCAGGTCCTGAAGTTCGATCTGCATTTCCTTGCGCAGTTTGCGGTCCAGCGCGGCCAGCGGTTCGTCCAGCAGCAGCAGCTTTGGTTCGTTGACAATCGCGCGCGCCAGCGCAACCCTCTGTTGCTGACCACCCGACATTTCCCAGATGCGCCGGTTTTCGAACCCCGACAGACGCACTGTCTCCAGCGCGCGGCCGACCTTTTCCGCGATGATCCGGGGGGTGATCCTCGGGCGCTGCTGCTTCAGCCCGTAGGCGACATTTCCGCCGACCGTCAGATGAGGGAAAAGCGCGTAACTCTGAAACACCATGTTGACGGGCCGCTTGTAGGCCTCCAGCGCAGACACATCCTGCCCGTCGATCAGAACATGTCCCGTGGACGGAGTCTCGAACCCGGCCAGCATGCGCAGTGCGGTGGTCTTTCCACATCCGGACGGCCCGAGAAACGACAGGAACTCGCCGGGCGCGATTTTCAGGTCCATATCGCTGACGGCGTGGACCTCTCCAAATGATTTCGACACGGACCGAAGCTCGGCCACTGCGCTTTGTTCATCAGCATGCCCGCGTATGGCATATGCTGTGTCTTCATCAATTTTCGGAGCGCTGACCATTTCGGCTCATATATCGTGGATGATCTATCTGGAAAGAAAATGAGTGTTTTTGTAAATATATCATTTGTGATAGATGACAAAGAAAGCGCCTCGGACAATCGCGAAACGACATGGCATTGGACTGGAATCATCGCCTTGCAAAAATCATAGGCAGTCTGGACAATCCCGACTTTGCGCGAAACCTGTCTCTTGCCCTCAAGAGTGTGGTGGATTTCGAGTATACGGTGATCTTCGGCTACGTCGGAACAGCCCAGCCCCTCGCGCTTTATGATGACTTCCCCAAAGCCCGGCGTGTGATGCACGTCGACGAATACGTTGCCGGCCCTTACCTTCTGGATCCCTTTTACCAGGCCAGCGCAAATGCGGCGACGCCGGGCCTGTGGCGGCTGAGCGAAATCGCCCCGGACCGGTTCTACCAGGGTGAGTACTTCCGCAACTACTATGCCCAGACAGGGCTGGCCGAAGAAATCGGTTATCTGGTTCAGGTTCACGACAGGCTGTCGATTGTGGTGTCCCTGATGAGAAAGGAAAAGCGCTTCACCAAGGCCGAAATCAAGTCCCTCAAACTGATCTGGCCGATCATTCAGGCATCATGCCAAAGACACTGGGGCCAAACCGCGCGTGACGGCGCTGACGACGCATCGGACCTGGAGCAGAACATAGCACTGGCCTTCCGCACGCTCGGTGAGGGGCTTCTCACGCCACGGGAACGCGAGGTTGTCGAACATACCCTGCGGGGCCACTCTGCGGACGCGGTGGGCAAGCTGCTGGGCATTTCATCCGGCACCGTCCGCATTCATCGCAAGAACGTATACGCGAAACTGCGGATCAACTCTCAGGGTGAACTCTTTTCGGTGTTTCTGACCACCATAACGGACCAGCGACTCGGATCGTATGAAAAGCCGGCGGATCCACATCTGGCGGGCTGATACCTCGTGGCTCTTGCGCTCTGGACAAACGGCATGGGGGGCGCGCCGCTGCCGACGCGGACAGACCCGCAGTGCATCACCACGAACGGGCCCCACCCGGCCAGTTCTGATCTGCCGGATCGCCCGGCAACCAATTGCCCCGCCGCACACAGCCTGACCGGCCGCGGCACAAACAGTCGCTGCGTCGATACGGAGCGAGAGGCATTCTTGTTTTCTGTTATAATATAACGTAACTGGACATCACTCGGACTGTCGGAGTTGAGCGAGGCACGTATGACGTTGGGGGCTGTTGACGATCGGATACCAGTGACCTTGCTCACCGGGTTTCTCGGCGCGGGAAAGACCACGTTGCTGAATCATCTGATCCGCGACCCGAACGCCGGACGCGTCGCCGTGATCATAAACGAGTTCGGAGACATCGGGCTGGATCATGATCTTGTCGAGGCGACAACGGAAGAAACGATTCTCATGCCGTCGGGCTGCCTGTGCTGCACGATCCGGGGTGACCTTCTGAAAACGCTTGGCAAGCTGATTGCCCGCCGAAACCGGGGGGCGCTGACATTCGATCGCGTGGTCATCGAAACAACCGGAATCGCGGATCCCGGACCAATCCTGCACAGCCTCATCGTGGACGATCTTGTGGCGCCCTACTTCAGAATGGATGGCGTCGTCACGCTCGCGGATGCCGCGCTTGGGCCGCGCACGCTCGACACGCAGTTCGAGGCGGTACATCAGATCGCGATGGCGGATCTGATCGTGGTCACAAAGTCGGATCTTGTTTCGCCCCCCGCGCTGGAGCGCTTTGAAGCACGCCTGCGTCGCATCAACGGCACAGCGCGGCTGATTCAGTGCACACATGGCCAGGTCTCGGCTGGCTCCCTGTTCAGTCTCGACGCAATGCAGCCGCACGCGACGTCAGAGATCGTTTACGACTGGCTGGGCAAGACAGAACGGAAACCGGAGCCTCTGACGCAGCTTACCGGTCTTGCAGGACAGCCGCGCGCACGCCGTCCGCTTGTTCGGAACCACCCCGGCCCTGAGACGCATCATGACCACCGCATCATCTCCGCGTCGATCGAGGTATCCGACCCGATTCCGGCAGATGTCTTTGATTTCTGGCTGGACACGCTGATCGCGCTCAGTGGTCCCAACATCCTTCGCATGAAGGGTCTTTTGCATGTCGAAGACATCGAATACCCGTTTGTTTTCCATGGGGTACAGCACATCTTTGATGCGCCGGTGCCATTGAAGTCATGGGCCGGACAGAACACCAAAAGCCGCGTTGTGATCATCGCGCGCGACATGGATCGCGCCGAGATCGAGGCAAGCCTTGAGACCCTGCGCATGCAACCGAAGGAGCATCGGACCACCGCCGGGGACACGATGGTTCCGTCGCCAGAGATTTCGAACTGAATGATGCCGTCCGGTCGTGAGAGCGGGCATCATGCCACAAGGGGCCAGCTATGAACGTTGCGCGCGATTTTGTCGTTCCCGCGCATGTGCGGGTGGCCGTTGTCGGCGCCGGACCAGCCGGGCTGGGCGTGGCCCGGGTTCTGCGCGATCTGGCGATCCCCGATGTCTGGGTGCTGGAGCGCGGGCAGATCGGCCAGACCTTTCTGAACTGGCCGGCGGAGACACGGCTGTTGACACCGTCCTTTCCCGGCAACGTGTTCGGGGTCACCGATCTGAACGCCATAAGCTATGACAGTTCTCCCGGCTGGTCCCTGCGCAGCGAGCACCCGGACGGGCGCGGCTACGCGAGGTATCTTCAGCACGCCGCGGATGCGTTCGGCGTCAATGTGCAATGCGGGGTCGAGGTGCGCGCACTCGAACCCGACGACCATGTGTTTGAAGTCTCTACAGACCGGGGCACATTCACCGCAGATTTCGTGATCTGGGCCTGCGGTCACTTCGACGCGCCAAAACATGACGGTCTGCCGGGTGCCGAACTCGGCCGGCACTATGGCACGGTCAAAAGCTGGCAGGACGTGGCGGGCGATCAGGTCTACATCATCGGCGGGTACGAAAGCGGTATCGATGCCGCAATAGGCCTGGCCCAGACCGGCAAGGACGTGTTTGTCCTGGATCGGGGGGCCCCCTGGCTGGACGGCGACAAGGACCCGAGCCGCAGTTTGTCACCCTACACGCAGCAGCGGCTTGATACACTCCGCAAATGCCTGCCGATCACGCTGTTGCCCGATGCCGAGATCATTGGTCTGGAACGCGAGGCTGATGGCGTTCACATCCTGGCAGGTGATGGCCGGTCCTGGCTGTGCGATGGCCCGCCCATCCTTGCCACAGGGTTCGGGTCGGGCACGCACCGTGTCTCGGAGTGGTTCGACTACGACACCGATGGCGTGCCGCGGCTGACACCGCAGGATGAATCAACTGCCGTGCCGGGACTGTTTCTGGTCGGACCGGAGGTGTCGCATCAGGGACATCTGTTTTGCTTCATCTACAAGTTCCGGCAGCGTTTCGCGGTCGTGGCGCGGGCCATTGCCGGGCGCATGGGTCTCGATACCTCGGCACTGGAGATCTACCATGACAACAACATGCTGCTTGACGATCTCACATGCTGTGACGACGACAAATGCCTGTGCTGATCCCGCGCAACGCGCTCACTCTGGTCCGGCATGACTGATCTTGTCCAGGCCACGACGCCGAAGTCAGTGCCAGGTCTTGGCATCACGGCCTTGTTCCTGGGGGCCATCATCCTCGGGTCACTGCTGGGGCTGTTTGATCCTGACTTCGGCGCCGGTCTGTCGCAGGGCACCGATGCAACCCTCTTGATCATGCTTGGCCTTCTGTTCTTCGAAATCCGTCTGAAGGCCTTCGCGGTGGCGGCATCCGACCTGCGGTTCATTGCCCTGGCCTGGGGGGCGAACTTTCTTGTTGTTCCGGTGATCGGGTACGCAATTGCCTCGCTCTTTCTGTCCGGGCAGCCGTTGCTGTTCACCGGCTTACTGATCTACTTTCTGGCGCCCTGCACCGACTGGGTGCTCAGCTTTACCCGCATGGCGCGCGGCGATACCGCTTTGGGGGCGGCGCTTCTTCCGATCAACCTGGTCACGCAACTTTTGCTCTTTCCCGTCTGGCTCTGGCTTTTTGCGCACCCCGGCAACGGTTTGGATCGCGCCGCAGTCGCGGATATTGTGACGCAGTGGTTTCTGCTTCCCTTTCTTTCGGCGCAAACCCTGCGCCTGAGTCTGGAACGCCTGCTTCCGGAACACGCCCTGCAACGGGTGTACGGGGTTGCGGGCGCATTGATCCCGTGCGTGACCGCGGCGCTGGTTCTGCAGATCTTTGCCGGCAACATAGTCACCATTGCGGCGCACGCCCTGATCCTCGGCACAGCGGGTCTGGCGATTCTCTGTTTCTTTGTGGCGACCTACGCGCTGGCCGACATGCTCGCGCGCCAAACCGGACTGCGATACGAGCAACACGCGCTGCTGGCGATGACAACGGCCGCACGAAATGCGCCCCTCATGCTCGCCCTGACCGCGGTTGCGCTTCCCGGTCAGCCGTTGATCTACACGACACTGATTGTCGGGATGCTGGTCGAGTTCCCGCATCTCATTGCACTCAAACAACTCCTCCTGGCCAAAGCGGCACGCGGCGAAAGGGCCGCCGGACATCAACACGACGCAAGAACGCCTTGACGCGGACCACAATCCGGGCCGCACTTTTGTCGCCAATGGTTAACGGTTTGCAAAGCGCGCGTCCCGGCGATCTGCCCGGGACACAGCCAGAGCGCTGACACATGGGGGCAAACGCATCCGGGCGATACGGCTCCCGGCCCGCGGCAGGGCGTCAGCCTGCACCCTGCACGCCGAGAATCCAGTCGACGAATGTCTCGATCGCCTTGTGGCTGTCCGTGCTGCGCGGCCGGGCAAGGAAATAGCCGTACTCGCTCAGATGAACATCGGACAGCGGAAAGAGCCGGTTTTGCGCGATCTCATTTCCGATCATCCGGTCCATCAGGGCGATGCCCTGCCCGTCAATGACCGCCTGCACCCGCACATTCGGATCCGGGACAATAAGTGTCGCGGGCCCGGTTGGATGCGGAAGACCCGCTGCTGTTAACCAGTCCGTCCACGCGTTGCTGTCGTCGTGGTCGCGCAACAGCGTCAGTGAACGAATGACCGTTTCGATCCCGGCACGGCGCACCAGGTCGCGCGCGTCGCGATTGCCGACAGGAAAGGCTGGCATCGACATGAACGGCGTGATCTCGGCATCATCCCACCGCCCGCTTCCCCAGCGGATCGCGATATCCACGTCCTGGTCTTGCAGATCGAACAGCCGGATCATCGGTTGCAGACGCAACTGAATGTCCGGGTGGTCGTGCATGAACGACATGAGCCGCGGCGACAGCCAGCGCGACGCAAAGTAGGTTGAAACCCCGATCGTCAGCGTCTGCTGCACCGGGGCGCTGATCGCATGAACCTGACGTTCGATTTCATCGAACGGCGCAGCACAGGTCCTGACGAGGTGTCGGCCTTCCGCGGTGAGCACACTGCCTCTTGCCCCCCGATCGAACAGGCGAACCCCAAGATCCTCTTCCAGCGTCTTGATCTGGTAGCTGATGGCCCCCTTGGTCAGGTTCAACGCGGCGGCGGCCGAGGAAAAACTCGGGTGCCGTGCAATATCGACAAACAGGCGAAGAGCATCGTGGCGGCGAAAATCCGAAGGCATGTCGAGAGTGTACAAAAATTTTGCTCGCAACAGTCAGAAAATTTGAATTTCGCTGCCTCCGAAGTCAGGCAATACTGGTTCACCAGGAGAAGCCAGGAGAAATGCGTTGGAATTTCTCAACGCCGATGCGAACCGGAACCGGCCGCGGCGTGGTCGTTCGGCACGGCAGAAATCCCCGCCGGATGCCGTCAGGTTTTCCGGACGCAAAATCCCTGCCTACGCGTTACTCGACGAGGCGGCGCTTGCCCGGATCGAACAGCAGGCCGACTGGATCCTCGAACATATCGGCGTTGAATTTCGCGGTGACGCCCCCGCTCTGGAGCGTTTTGCCGCAGCTGGCGCACAGGTCACCGGCGCGACCGTCAGATTCGAACCCGGTCACGCGCGGGCGCTCTGCGCGACCGCGCCCGCTGAATTTCAACTGCACGCACGCGATCCTGACATGACGGTCACGCTGGGCGGCGACAATGTCGTGCTGATGCCGGGGTACGGATCGCCTTTTGTCACTGACCGGAACACCGGGCGCAGATACGCCACGCTCGAGGACTTCCGGAACTTCATAAAACTCTCATACATGTCGCCCTGGCTGCATCACTCGGGCGGGACCGTTGTGGAGCCCACGGATGTCGCGGTGAACAAACGCCATCTGGACATGGTGCTGGCCCATCTCACCCTGTCGACCAAGCCGTTCATGGGCGGTGTCACGGCCCCGGACCGGGCGCAGGACAGCATCGACATGGCGCGCCTGGTCTTCGGGGCGGACTTTCTGGACAGCCACGCCGTGATGCAGGGCAACATCAACGTGAATTCGCCCCTGGTCTACGACGAGACAATGTCGGGCGCCCTGCGGACCTACGCCGCAGCCAATCAGTGCGTGTGCGTGTCACCGGCAATCTTTGCCGGCGCGATGGGGCCGCTTTCGCCGGCTGCGGTCGCGGCTCAGACACTGGCCGAAGCAATGGTTGGCCTTGCACTGGCTCAATTGGTTCGGCCCGGATGTCCCGTGGTGTTCGGCAGTTTCCATTCCACGATGAACCTCAAGTCAGGCGCGCTCACGTTCGGCTCGCCCGAGGCCAATCTGGTGACCATGGCACTGACCCAGCTTGGATATAGGCTGGGTGTACCGGTCCGATCCGGTGGCGGTCAGATCACGGCGTCAAACGCCCCCGACGGACAGGCCATGCAGGACAGCGCAGGCGCGATGTGGTCGACGCTGATTTCCGGGGCTCATCAGGTCTGGCACGCAGCCGGCTGGCTCGAAGGCGGGCTGGTGATGTCCTACGAAAAATTCGTGATGGATCTGGATCATTGCGGCGCGATGCTGACACTGCTGCAGGGCTTCGGAACCGACGATGACGCCCTTGGGCGCGACGCCTATTCCGAGGCCGGGCCCGGCGATAACTTTCTGTCCACTGGTCATACGCTGCGCCATTACGCGCACGCAAATTATGAACCCGCCATCCCGGAGCCGGGACCGTTTGAGACCTGGCAGGAAAATGGCAGCCTGACCGCCGATCAGCGCGCCACCATGCGCTGGCAGACGATGCTGCGCAACTATCGGGAACCCGAAATGACACCGGGGCTGCGCGCGGATCTGTTGGCCTATGTGGCCGAACGCAAAGCCTCAATGCCCGACGAGTGGTACTAGAAAGGACACGTCATGACCGAAGAACTGAGCCGAACTTCCGCACTTGCGTCGCGTCACACCGCGCTTGGGTCGGGTCTGGAGGACTGGAATGGTATGGGCACGGCCTGGACCTATGATACCGATCCGAATGATGAACACGACGCCGTGCGGGACCATGCCGGCATGTTCGACATGTCCCCTCTGAAGAAGGTGTTTGTGCGCGGACCGGAGGCTCAGGCGGTGCTTGATCATCTGACCACGCGGGATCTGTCCCGCGTGGGACCGGGCCGGTCGGCCTATCTTTGCGTTCTGACCGAGGCCGGGGGCATCGCCGACGATGCAATCGTGTCGAACAATGGGGCCGAGGAGTGGATGATCGTGCACGGCTCAGGCAACACGATGGCATTGCTTGAAGAGTCGGCCAGCGGCCGCAACGCGTCGGTCGAATTCACCGACAGTTTGCATGATCTGTCCGTTCAGGGCCCCGCTGCCCTGGCGCTGCTCGACGCGCAGTGCGATATCGACCTCTCTGGCCTTGCCTATTTCGACCACGCGCCTGCGACACTCTTCGGGCACGCGTGCCGGCTGTCGCGCACAGGCTATTCCGGCGAGCGCGGGTATGAAGTGTTCGCCGACGGCGCTGTCATCACGGATATCTGGGATCAACTGGTTCAGGCCGGTGTGATGCCTTGCTCGTTTACTGCGCTCGACAAGGTGCGCATAGAGGCAGGTCTACTGTTCTACGGCTATGACATGACAGAGGAGAACACACCGTGGGAGGTCGGTCTGGGCTTTACCGTGAGCACCTCAAAACGCGACTTCCGGGGCAAGGCCGCGCTCATGACCGCCAGAGGAAACGAGACCATCAGGAACGTCTGCCTTGATATCGACCACCCGGACATGGTGGAGGGGGGCGAAGTGCTTGCGCACGATGGAAAGGAGGTTGGCGTCATCAACAGCCCCTGTTTTTCGCACCGTCTGGGCAAATCGCTGGCACTCGCCCACATATCCCCCGAGGCCGCCGGGGCATCTTCTCTGGCTGTGTCCGGCGGGGATGTCTCGACCACAGCGAAGATCGTCGACACCCCGGTCTACGACCCGGAAAAGCTACGCACCCACGCATAGCCCTATTCTGCCCGGAACAAGGCCGCAAGGGCCGGTGGCGCAACCGGATCACGCACCGTCTGGTCAGGTGTGTGCCCGGCGGTTATCGTGATGGCAGTCACGGCCACCACCAACACCGGAGTCGTCATACCGGCAGGGACATCACCTGACATAAAAACTGAAAATATAACTAAATCAATGGATAAACTAGCACTCTTCACCCGGTTTTTACCGCTACGATCCGACATGCCGGGCCACACACATGTGATCGTGCTGGCAATCGCGCTGATCTGCGCCTCAACCGCCCTTCCGGCACTTGCGCATACCGGCGATGGGCACGCCGGTGGCTTTGTTTCGGGTTTCACCCACCCGATTCTGGGATGGGACCATGTGGCAGCGATGATCGCGGTCGGCCTTTGGGGCGCCTTTCTTGGATCACCCGCAATCTGGATACTGCCCGTGGTGTTTCCGCTTGTCATGGCTCTGGGTGCCGTCGCGGGGATTGCCGGCATTCCGGTTCCGGCCATTGAAATGGGCATTGCGCTGTCGGCCGTGGTGCTTGGAGTGATGATCGTATTTGCGATCAAACCTCCGATCTGGATCTGTGCGGTGATCGTCGGAACCTTTGCAATCTTTCATGGTTACGCGCACGGAACCGAACTGCCCTCGAACGTGAACGCGCTCGCCTATGCGGTCGGTTTCGTGATTTCAACCGGCCTGCTGCACATGACTGGCGTTGCCTTCGGGTTGCTTGTCCGCTGGCCGGTCGGACGGGCAGCAGTCAGGGGCGCGGGTGGCCTGATCCTGTTCGCCGGAATCGCGTTTCTCACCGGCGTCGCCTGATTGATATGTGGCGATCACGCGCTGCGCATCCTGTCATTGCGTTGTGCTTTCGATACGGCACGCCCTTTCCCGCGAAACGCGCGGCAAGGGTCCTGGCCTGCCTGCCCGCGGGCACGATCCGCTCCAGGCCATCCTCGGCCTGCGGCGGTTCGATCAGCGCCAGCGGGGTATTGCGTGCCTGCGCCTTGTCATTGGGGGGCATTCCGTCTTCGAACCGGGTGCAGACGATATCGGCGCCGGCGCGGACTGCCCATTCATCCGCTCACGTCCCAGTGGCGGTCTCATCCTGCTTCGGTCCGCGCACCAGTGTCTTTTCGCGGTCGAAAAACGGCAACTCGACCACCTCGACCGGATGGCTTGCGCCATCAGGCCGCCTTATCTGCAGGCTGCGCCCGACCCAGGCGCCCGGGCCGTCAAAGACGACGTACCCAATCCCCAGCCTCAGCGTCGGTGACGGCACGCCTGCGGTGATCCGGCCGACGACGCGGCCATCATCCAGCACGGCATTGCCCGATTCCGGCGTGACCTCTGCACAGGTAACGCCGAAAAGACAGGACCGCCGATCCGAGTGACGCAGGGCCTCGCGACCGACAAAGTCTTTCTTTTCCATGTCGATGAACGGCGCCAGACCGGCCGCAAAGGGCGTCATCGAGGTATCCATATCCGTCAGGTTGCCCAGAATGCCGCCTTCGATCCGCCGCATCGTCATGGCGCGGCAGGACGAAAACTCCAGTCCAAAGGGTGTTCCGCACGCCATCAGATGATCCCAAAGCGCAATCGCATCAGAGTCGGGGCCGGCATAGATTTCATAGCCAAGTTCATTGGTAAATCCGGTGCGCGATACATAGAGGGTCTGGCCCCCCACATCGAAAAACCCGGAGCGAAAGTATTTCAGCGAACCGTCGATCGCACCACCGGTTGCGGCATGCATGATGTCCAGCGATGCCGGGCCCTGAATCTGCAAAACCCGTACATTTGGGTCCGAGATCGTGACATCGTAGCCGCCGGAGAACGCCAGAAGCCATGTTTCGAAAGGCCCATCCGCCTGCACGTACCAGAACGTCTCCTGATCGAACCGGAACATCACGCCATCCATGAAAACGCCACCCTGAGGCGTACAGGCAATCGCGTAATACCCGCGTCCGGGAACCATTTTCGTCACATCGCGGGACAGCACGTAATCAAGAAACGCCCCGGCATCCGGGCCTTGTATCTTCACCGGCTTTTCAGGCGTGTCGAAAAGCGCGGCCTTGCGGCGCAGGCACCAGTACTTGTCGATCGGGTCTTCGCCTGCATAGATCGGAAAGTACCGGCCAGCGTAAACCCCGCGCACAAAGCCGGGGCGGTCGGTGCGTTCGACAAACGGTGATTCCTCGAACCGTCTGGCGCTGACGCGTACAAGGTCGTTTAGGTCTGACGCTTCCTGAAGATTGCCCATTCAAAGCCCGCAAATTCTCGTGACCACCCGGCCGGACCACCCGAGGATTTTGCGCCGGGACATGGGGCAAGTCTAGGCCGAAATGCGCGCATCGGATCGCCCAGCGGGCCGCCCCGCCCGTCCCGGATACCCGCTCGTCCCGTCGCGCTTGGCCGCAACACCGACCGGATCGCCGGGGCTGAGCTGCGGCAGGGGCCCTGTTGCCGGAAGGGTGCCGGACAGGCTGCGCATCTCCTGCAGAATGAAATGGTCCTACCGGTCGTAAAGTGCGGCAAGAATGGCATCCAGACCATCCGACAGCGCCGCCGGACCCGGCTGCAGGATCAGCGGCGACTTGATCTCGGTTATGCACCCGGACCGGACGGCGGGAATGATGTGCCAGCCCGGACGGGCACAGATCTTTTCTGGCCGGACTTTCTTGCCGCACCATGAGGCAAGGATCACGTCCGGCGCAGCGGCGATCACCTGCTCGGAGGTCACGATGCGATCCGAAGCGGCCGCCGCATTCGCGTGCTCCGGAAAGATGTCGATGCCACCGGCGATCTCGACCAGCTCTGACACCCACTTGATGCCCGAGATCATCGGATCATCCCATTCCTCGAAATACACGCGCGGGCGCGGCCCGCCGGACACACGGCCGGCGACGCCGGCAAGACGATGCTCGAATTGCTCAGCCAGACGGTCGGCCCGCGCGCCCTGGTCGACCATCGCGCCAAGGTGGCGGATCATTGCAAGGACGCCGGCAATGTCGCGTTGATTGTAGGCGACAACCGTCACACCCTTGCGGATCAGCTCTGCTGCGATATCGGCCTGAAGATCGGAAAACGTCAGCACAAGATCCGGATCAAGCGCCAGGATCTTCGGAATGTCCGCGGAGGTAAAGGCAGAGACCCGCGGTTTTTCCCGGCGCACACGTTTGGGGCGCACCGCGTAGCCCGAAACACCGACAATCCGGTCCTCTTCCCCCAGAAGATAAAGGGTTTCGACCGTCTCTTCGGTCAGGCACACGATCCTTTCCGGGGGAAACCGGCGCATGGGCTCAGCTTGCGCCGGGCGCCTGCGCGACGCCCCGGCGTTGACGCGCTGCCAGAGGCGGCAGCCTTGCCGGACATCGCGCGTGATCGCTGAGGCCGGAACCTGCGGAACACAGGGTTGGCCCGATCGGGGAACGGTGGTCCATCATCGTCTTTTCCTCCCGAGGCCGTCCGCTGCGGGACCCGCTTTCAGATGATTGCGCCCCGCACCTTGGCCGACACCCACTCGCTGATCACGACCGCGGCGAGAATGACCAGCAGGATCAGGCTGACCTGCGGCCAGGCCAGCACGTTCAGCGAGGCCTGAAGCTGCAAGCCGATGCCGCCTGCGCCGACGAGGCCAAGGACCGTCGATTCCCTGATGTTGATGTCCCAGCGAAACACCGCAATGCCGGCAAAGGCAGGCATGATCTGCGGCACGATGCCATAGGCCATGACCTGCCAGCGGGATGCGCCCGTCGCGGTGATCGCCTCGACCTGTGTTTCGTCGATTTCTTCGATGGCCTCGTAGAGAAGCTTGGCGCAAAACCCGATCGAGCGGATCGCGATGGCGATGATGCCGGCAAAGACCCCGGGCCCGATGATGGCGATCAGAAGCAGCGCCCAGATCAGCGAATTGATCGAGCGTGTCGAGACAATGATCAGCAGCGCCAAGGGCCGGATGAAAAGCCTTGAGGGCGTGGTGTTCCTTGCTGCGAGGAAGGCAACGGGCACGGCGAACACAAGCGCAATCATCGTGCCCAGGGTCGCGATGTTCAGCGTGTCCCAGATCGGGCGGCCAAGCTGGGTTATGTATTCCCAGCGAGGCGGGGTCGCCCGCCCCCAGATGTCGCCGGCGATCCGGGGCGCATCCCAGACAAAGAACCAGGTCGTCGCCCCCGATATCTGTTGCCAGCAGTACAGAAAAACCGCGAGACCGAGAAGCCAGCCAAACCACAGCACCAGGGCTTGCCACGGCGTGCGCCTGCGCCAGACTGCGATATCGCCTTGCGTTGTAACCGGCATTACTGCACCCGCGCCCTGATGATGCCCGAGAGGTATTCGAGCGCCATGACGATCACGATGATCAGAATGAGAATTGCCGCGGCGGTGTCGTATTCATAGCGATCAAACGCCGTATTCAGCGTGGCGCCAATGCCGCCCGCGCCGACGAGACCGAGAATTGCACTTTCGCGAAAGTTGATGTCGATGCGGTACATCGAAAGACCGATCAGGCGGGGCATGACCTGAGGCTGAACCCCGTAGTTGACCCACTGCATCCAGCTTGCGCCCGAGGCGCGGATGGCCTCTGCCTGTACACGGTCCATGGCTTCGATGTCTTCGGCCAGCAGCTTTGACAGGAACCCGATCGTCGCGAAGCTGAGCGTCAGAAACCCTGCCAGAGGTCCGAACCCGAAGATCGCGACCAGCAGGATCGCAACAATGATTTCCTGCAATGCCCGGCTGATCGCGACGATCCCGCGGCAAATCATGTAGACCGGCAGTGGCGCGATGTTGCGGGCCGCGCCAAGCCCGATCGGGATCGAGATCGCGATGCCCACGACAGAAGAGGCAACCGTGATGACGATGCTTTCGACCATCCCCTCCCAGATGTCGCCACCGCGGCTGAAAAAGTCGGGCGTCGCAAAGGACAGGACGAACTGCGCACCTCTGTCCAGACCTTCGTAAACCCGTCCCCAGTCGACCTCGACCGTCGAGACGCCCGCGATCATGTAGAGGATAAAACCCGCCCACAGGCTCCGCCGCAACCACGCCCGTTTGACGAAACGCGGTTTGCGCCACGGCTGCCCCAGACGATCGTCAAGGCGCGGAGCGGCTGCATCCGCGGTCATTGCGCAGCGACCCCGTCTTCTTCCTCGTCCTCGACCT
Organism: Pseudomonadota bacterium; assembly: GCA_039028815.1. GTDB lineage: Bacteria > Pseudomonadota > Alphaproteobacteria > Rhodobacterales > Rhodobacteraceae > Roseovarius. The sequence continues at coordinate 2,544 of JBCCHI010000047.1, read as the reverse complement.
TCTGAATGGTGGCTTCCCAGTCTTCCTCGCCGTAGATCCGTGTCAGGACATCCGGCGTCAGATTCTGCGGCGGTCCATCGAATTCGATGGCCCCAAAGCGCAGACCGATGACCCGTTGCACGAACATCTGCGCAAGCGCCACGTCATGAATGTTGATGATGGCGGCAAGACCGCGTTCGGCGCACAGCTCGCAAATGAGGCGCATGATCTGCCGGCTTGTCTTGGGGTCGAGCGATGCCGTGGGTTCATCAACCAAAAGCAGCTCGGGGTGCTGGATCAGGGCCCGGCAGATGCCGACGCGCTGGCGCTGGCCACCGGACAGTTCGTCCGCCCGCTTGTCCGCCATCGCCAGAAGCCCGACGCGTTCCAGCAGACGGAACGCCTCATCGACATCGGTTTGCGGATACCGGCGCGCAAAGCTTCGCCAGAAACCCACGTAGCCAAGGCGGCCTGACAGCACGTTCTCCATCACCGTCAGCCGCTCGACAAGCGCGTATTCCTGAAAGATCATTCCCATTTTGCGCCGCGCAAGACGCAGGGCGCGCTGATTGAGTGTGGTGAGTTCGGACTCCCCCAGCCAGACACGACCCGAGGTGGGTTCGACAAGCCGGTTTATGCACCGAATGAGCGTCGATTTGCCCGCGCCGGACGGGCCAATGAGCGCCAGAACCTGACCCTGCGGCACGTCGAGATCCACGGCCTTCAGCGCCTGATCGCCGGTCTTGTATGTCTTTGTAAGGCCTTCGAGGCGTAGCATACGCGCTCCTGCGGTTTCAGGATGTCATGAAGAACACGGGCGGCCCCCGGGGGGAAGGCGGCCGCCCGTCGCGTCTGCGTCACTCGCAGGCGTAGCTGACGTCGTTGGCGGCGTCGATTTTCCGGATCACGTCCCAGTGCTCCTGAAAGGTGATCGGAATAAACTGGGCCTCGCCGTTCTTGGAAAACTCTTCTTCCAGCGTGGTGCCCGCCCATTCAAAGCTGAAGAACGCATCCTGAATCTGCTGCTGGAGTTCGGGCGTGAGGTTGTGGACCACGCCGTAACCCGTCGTCGGGAATGTCTGCGACTTGTAAAGCGATACAAGCTGATCCTCGCTTACCACGTCACGTTCCAGCATGCGTTCCATCACCGAATTCGCAACTGACGCGGCCAGATAGTCCTTGTTGGCAACGCCCAGAATCGAATTGTCGTGCTTGCCGGAAAATGCGGGCTCGAAGTCACGCTCGGGGATCATGTCGTAATCGGCCTTGAGAATGGCCGAAGGCGCCTTGAAACCCGAATTCGACGTCGGTGAGGTAAAGGCCAGTTGCTTGCCCTTGATATCCTCTACCGAGTCCACACCGGACCCCGGATAGGTGATGATCTCCATCTCGTAGCCAAAGCTGCCGTCGGCCCCTGCCATGATTGTAAAGGGTCGGAAGCCCGCGCAGTTGACCGCAAGCGGATTGGACCCGGTGTTGAAGCCGGAGATGTGCAGACGGCCTGAACGCATGGCCTCGATCTGCGCGGCGTTGGACTGGACCGGGAAAAAGACCACATCCTTGCCGGTCTTCTCTTTCAGGTAATCAATGAAGTCAGCCCATGCAGTCTTGTAGACCGCCGGATCTTCAACCGGCGTATAGGCAAAAATCAGCGTGTCGGGATCGATCCATTGCGACTCGTCCGTGGGAATGTCGGCGATGAGATCCCCGTCAGCATCGCAGTAGCGTTCGTCGAGATCGCCGTGCGGGCAATCCGCCGCCGCCGCCGGGGTCCATGCCAGCGCCATACCGGCCAGAAACGTGCAGGTGAACGCCAAATGGGTGTGCTTTGTCACGAGTGTATCCTCCCTGTTTTCATCTTCCGGCTTATGGCCGGGGTGTGACCTTTCAGGAGAAAGCGCCCCATGCATCGCGCGTACGGCCGGGCTGCAACAGCCCGCTTTCTCCCCGCACCATTGATAGGAGGTAATATCTCGGCAGCACAAGACTTACTGATCACTCAGACCCGCGTCACTGTCACTTCGGGACGTCTTGCGCAGCGAAAACCGCGCCGGCCACCGGTTTCACGACCCTGACGCCGCGCGCTTCGACGTCTCTCTGCAAAGCCCGGTCTGGTATCAGGGGTCCAGAAGCTCTGGCAGCACCTCCTGCGCGACATCAAGCACCGCGCCGACCCGTGCAATATTGCGCATGCCCGGACGGAACGTCAGAAAGACAGGCGCGCCCGGAGAAGACCAGCCAGGCAGGCACTGCTGCAGACGCCCCGAGTCCAGATCAGCCCCCAGCATGAACGCGGGCAGAAAACCGAACCCCTGACCGGCGCGCACGATGTCCTGCAGTATACTGAAGCTTCGAACCGCTATCGGTCCGTCAACCTCTACGGTTTCCTGCTGCGTCCCGTTCACGAAATGCCAGGTGGCGCCCGACTGATCTCCGCGAAAGGTAAGGCAGGGACAGTCCTTCAGCGCCGCGGGATGTGTCACCGGGAACCGGCGTGCCAGATCCGGCGCTGCCACAAGAATGCGCCGAAACTGGCCCATGCGGCGGGCAACCAGGCGGTCGTCG
>JBCCHI010000046.1:0-26751 GCA_039028815.1 Pseudomonadota bacterium | reverse complement strand
TGCGCCGTGCCACCGGAGGCGCAAAGCACCTCTGCGAACCGTACCATACCGGGCAGATCCGCGAACGTCCCCTGACTGATCGCATGGTCGATACGGCTGAGATCCATTTCAACCACCCGGCCCGCGCCGATATTCAGATGACCGACCTCCGAATTGCCCATCTGACCAGGGGGCAGACCCACCTGCGTTCCATGCGTGATCAACTGCGCATTCGGGCTGGTCTGCATCAGGCGATCGAAGTTCGGAGTGCGCGCAAGACGCGGCGCATTTCCCTCGAGTGCGTCGCTTAAACCCCAACCATCGAGGATGCACAAAACAACGGGTTTCGGTGCGCTCATGCCGGCTCCTGCTCGTGGCCTGTCTCTTAGCCGGTTCGGGCTGGAGGGTGAACCCGTTTTCGCAGGAAATCGCATCGACCCGAAAGAGCCTGCATGAAAGCCCTGCAGGTCACAGCCGCGCGGCTTCTACAGCAGGGCGGCTGCGCGGGTGGTGAAGGCGCAGTTGTTACTCTCGATGATAGGGCGTACCGGCGAGAATTGTGGTTGCGCGATAAAGCTGTTCTGCAAGCATGACACGGGCCAGCATGTGCGGCCAGACCATCGCACCGAGCGACAAATTTACTTCAGCCTTGTTTCGCAGCTCCGGGTCCAGCCCGTCTGCTCCGCCGATCAGGAAAGCCAGTTCCGATTGGCCATGATCGCGCCAGTGTGCAACCTTCTCTGCCAGGTCGCGCGACGTCCAGGATACACCGCGTTCGTCAAGAGCTACCGTCAGCGTGCCGGGGGACAGCGTTTTCTGAATCGCGGCGGATTGCGCCGTGCGCGTCGCGACCTTGCGTTCGTCCAGTTCAACCACGCGCGCCGGACCCAGTGCAAGCGGTTTGCCGGTGCGATCAAGGCGAGACAGATAGTCATCAACAAGAGCGCGCTCGGGTCCCGGTTTCAGGCGCCCGACCGCGCAGATCGTTATGCGCATCAGATCTGGTTCATCGCGCCTTTCGCGCCACCGACATCCTGGCTGGACAGCCACATCTTTTCGAGCTGGTAGAACTCGCGCACCTCGGGGCGAAACACGTGCACAATCACGTCGCCGGTGTCGATCAGAACCCAGTCGCCCGCTTCCTTGCCCTCGATCTTGCTCAGGACACCAAGATCCGTTTTGAGCCGCTCCGCCAGTTTCTCGGAAATCGCTGTGACCTGACGGCTGGATCTGCCGGAACAGACGATCATGTAGTCGCCAATCGCCGATTTGCCGCGCAGGTCGATCTGCACGACATCCAGAGCCTTGTCTTCATCGAGTGAGAAAAGAACGCGCTCAAGCTGTGCTTCGCTATTTGCGCCGTGAGCCGGCGCCGTCAACGTGGCGCCCCTATCCGCGGCCATGGCCGCATCCGCTGCAAGAGACAGGACATAGTCCTCCTAGTGACGCGCCGGCCCGCCCCGGCGCTTGGCGTATCCCAAAAATAGCAAGCGTTTTGTCACAATTCAATGAATGCGTGCATAGCGGGGCGATACATGGTGCTGTCTGTCGCTTCCATGTCCTTTTTTGCGGTACAAGACAGGGCTGGACAGCGGTGTTTGCCCGCGTAGGGTCAGCAGAAAAGGAAGCTTCGCCATGACGACCGCCCTCGTAACGCATGATGCCGCGCTGGCGCATGTAACGCCTTCTGGCCATCCGGAACGGGTTGCCCGGTTGGACCATCTTCTGCCCGCCCTTGACGGAAAGTCGCTGACACGCATCGAGGCACCCGAAGCCAGCGCAGAAGACATCACTTTGTGTCATCCGGCCGAATACCTTTCGCGCATTCGGGAATCGGCTCCGGATGAGGGATTTGTGCAGCTCGATGCCGACACCTACATGTCGCCGGGTACGGTCGAGGCAGCGCTGCGCGCGGTGGGCGGGGCTGTGCGGGCGGTTGACCTTGTTATGACGGACAAGGTGCAGAACTCCTTTGTCGCGATGCGCCCGCCCGGTCATCATGCCGAGACGGCCAAGCCTATGGGATTCTGCCTTTTCGGGAATGTCGCCATAGCGGCCCGGCACGCTCTGGAGCGTCATGGCCTGACCCGTGTGGCCGTCGTCGACTTTGACGTGCATCACGGAAACGGCACACAGGACCTTCTCTGGTCAGAGCCGCGCAGTCTTTTCATTTCCTCCCATCAGATGCCGCTCTGGCCCGGGTCGGGCGCACCGGAAGAACGGGGCGCGCATGACAATGTGCTGAACATACCTCTGGCTCCGGGCACGGGCGGACAGGAGTTCCGTAAGGTGTATGAACGGGAGGTGTTCGGGCGGCTCGATGCCTTTGAACCCGAGATGATTTTTATTTCGGCCGGATTCGATGCGCATGCCGACGATCCGCTGGCCAATCTCAATCTGCGGGAGGCGGATTTCGCCTGGGTGACACGAGAACTCTGCGGCATTGCGTCGCGACATGCGCAGGGACGCGTCGTATCCTGTCTTGAGGGCGGCTACGATCTGAACGCTCTGGCTGCCAGCGGAGCCGCGCATGTGGACGCCTTGATCGACGCCGCAGAGCCGGTTCAGGAGTAGCCTGTTACTCGGCCGCGTATCGTGTCCGCGCCGCGCTTTCGTTGAGCAACCACCGCGCCACCACATCGCGATCCGGGCTCGGAGGCGCGTCCTGGCGTGTCAGAAGATAGTAGCCTGATTTGGTGCGCACATGAGACCCGCGCAGAGGCCGGATCAAAGCGCCGCTTTCCAGCTGCCGGTCCACCAGATGACCCCAGCCGAGCGCGATACCCAGACCATCGGTCGCGGCCTGGATCGCCAGTGGATACGTGTTCACCAGAGTTGAATGGCGAACCCGGTCAGGGTCGATGTCCTTTTGCGACAGCCATGTCTGCCAATTCAGCCATTCCGCGTGATTGTTGCGTACATCAATCAGGGCGTGACTGGTCAGCTCAGATGTGCTGGTGATGGCCAAGTGGTTTTCAAGGTAGCCGGGTGAACAAACGGGAAAAACCGTTTCACCAAAAAGCATTTGCGTCTCGTATCCCGCCCATTCGCCATCGCCGCGCAGTATCGCCAGATCGACCTCGTCACCAAGACATTCGTCATCTTCGTCCGACGCCAGAAGAGAGATCGTGACACATTCGTTTTCCGTTTGAAATCTGCTGAGCCGCGGCATCAGCCAAAGCGAGGCGACAGAATTCGTGGCGGCAAGACGCACCGGGTACGCGGCCGCGTCCTCCATCATCGCGACCGATGCCCGTTCGAGCGTTTTCAGCCCCGGTGAGATGCTGGAGAGCAGCTTGCGCCCCTGATCGGTCAGCCGGACGGACCGGTGCCCGCGTTCGAACAAAGGGCAGCAGAAATGCAGTTCGAGAAGACGTATCTTCCGGCTGATCGCGGTTTCGCTAACGTTGAGCGTCTTGGCCGCTGCTGCAAAGCTTTCCAGCTCTGCCGCAACTTCGAATGTCAGCAGGTAATCCAGACGCGGCAAAGCGGCGCGTTGCTTGAGCATATGCTCCTGGCTCCGTGAAACCCTGCGGGACAAAGTAGAGCCGGAAGAGCGTATTGCCAAACATTTTGTTGGGCAACGCGCAATCAAATTAGATTCAGAAACTCGCGCAGCTTTTGCAATAGTCAGGGTGCTAATGCCGGCGTGCCGTGACATCGCGATGCGCCAGACCAAGCTAACGGGGAGTAGACATGAAAAAGAAGCATCTAATGTCGGCGGCAGCCTTTGTGATTGCCTCGGCGACCGCGGGTTTCGCAGCGGAAGACAGCTCTGACCCGATCGTCATTCCAATACACAACTGGTCCAGCCAGATCGTGATGAGCAACGTTGTCGGACAGATTTTCGAGATGATGGGCAACAATGTGGAGTTTGTAACCACGGACAGCCAGGCGGTGTATGAGTCGGTTCGTCTGGGGGATGTGACACTTGAGCTCGAGGTCTGGGAAGGCGCGTTTGGAGCGTCGTTCCGTGCCGCGCTGGAAAAGGGCGGACTGCATGATGCGGGTGACCATGACGCGGTGACCCGCGAAGACTGGTGGTACCCGATGTGGACAAAAGACGCCTGTCCGGGTCTGCCGAGCTGGGAAGCGCTGAACGATTGCGCCGAACTGTTTGCAACGGCGGAAACCGGTGACAAGGGTCTGTTCCTGGACGGCCCGGTCGACTGGTTGAAGCATGGCAAGGAGCGGGCCGAGGCGCTTGGCCTGAATTACGTGGTTAAGAATGCGGGCTCTGCCGCGGCGCTTTGGGCGCATATCGGTGCCGCTGAGGAAGACAAAACCCCGGTTCTTGTCTTCAACTGGACGCCCAACTTCGCCGAAGCGGTCTGGCCGGGTGAATTTGTCGAGTTTCCGGAATGGGTCGATGGCTGCGACAAAGATCCTGCCATGGGACCAAATCCCGATGCGCTTTACGATTGCGGAAATCCCGCCGATGGGTACCTGAAAAAGGCAGCCTGGGATGGCATGCAGGACAAATGGCCGAATGCCTATGATGTTCTGACGCGTATTTCGTTCACGAACGCGCAGATCGCGGAAATGGCGCGTCTCGTCGATATCGAAGAGATGGAGCCGGAAGAAGCCGCCGAGGTCTGGCTGGAAGAAAACGAGGACGTCTGGAAAGGCTGGTTGCCGGAAGGCGCGACCTGACACGTCCCGATGACATGAAGTTCTGCCCGGCTTTGACCGGGCAGGTCTTTTTCACGTATCTTTCACGCAGATCTTTTGATGGGAGCGCGCACGGACATGAGCGCTGACTCACCTGTGATTTCCTGCACGAATGCATGGAAACTCTTTGGACCAAATCCCAAGGCCTACCTGGAGCGCATGCCGAAGGGGCGCAGCTACGACGATATCCGCGCCGATGGCTACATCGCGGGCGTAAAAGACGTCTCTGTCGATGTGGCGCGGGGCGAGATGCTGGTGATCATGGGGCTTTCGGGATCCGGCAAGTCGACGCTGGTGCGGTGTCTGTCCAGATTGCACGATATCACGGGCGGGACGATCGAAGTCGAGGGCCAGGACATCATGGCGCTTAGCGAGAAGGACCTGATCGAACTGCGTCGCTCGAAGATGGGTATGGTGTTCCAGTCCTTTGGTCTGCTGCCGCACCGCACGGTGCTGGACAACGTGGCATTTCCGCTTGAAATGCGCGGACAGGACAAACATGAACGCAGGTCGCGCGCTCTGGACGTGATCGAACTGGTGGGATTGCAGGGGCGCGAGGAATACTTTCCGCGCGAGCTTTCCGGTGGCCAGCAGCAGCGGGTCGGCATTGCCCGGTCTTTGGCAATCGAGCCCGACATCTGGTTTCTGGACGAGCCGTTCTCGGCGCTTGATCCGCTGATCCGCCGCGAAATGCAGGATGAGTTTCTGCGGTTGCAGGAAATGCTGGGCAAGACGATTGTCTTCATCACCCACGATTTCGACGAAGCATTGCGGCTTGCCGACCGCATTGCAATCATGAAGGACGGCGCGATCGAACAATGTGATACGCCCGACAAGATCGTTCTGAATCCACAGACCCCCTATGTGCGCAAGTTCACCGAAGAGATCGAAAAGGCGCGGGTCGTGCACGCCTCGGTTCTGGCGCAGCCCCTGAACGGGCACGCGATCGAGGGCGAACCGGTGGACGGCGACCGGACAATCCATCAGCTCGCGCGCCGACTCGTCAGCGATCCGCGTGATCACCTGCCGGTGGCGGACAAGTCCGGTACGGTGGTTGGGCTGATGGACCGGCGGCAAGCGCTTGATGTTCTTCTTGGCGAGGCCTGAGACATGGCCGAGATCGCCTCGACCGCAATGCCGCCGCCGCGTAGCACAGCGGAGCAACACGATCGCGTGTTGTGGGCGCTGCTGCTGAGCGCGCTGGCGCTGACAGTGCTGAAACCATTTCTCCCCGATTTTCTTGTCCGGCTTCCCGAAGCCTGGATTCCGCCCTTTGCAGAGTGGCTGGATGCGTTTTTCGAGTTCATCAAGGGAGACATGGAGACCGGACGATGGGGTCTGATCTACATAACGCGATGGTTCGCTGAGGGGCCGCTCGAATTCATGCTTGGCATCACGGCGAACCTGCTGGAAGGCAAGCATCGCTGGCCGTTTCTGAACGAAGCATTGCCATGGTCTGCCATTGCCGGGGTCGCTGCGGTGGTGGGGTACTATCTTGGTGGCTGGAAGCTTTCGCTGCTCGCCGGTGGAACATTCGTCTGGACTGCTCTTATGGGGCAGTGGAAGATCACGATGCAGACGCTTTCGGTGCTCGCCGTTGCTGCGCCGCTGGCCTTCTTCATCGGATTGCTGGGCGGGATTGCGGCGTGGAAGTGGAAGCTGTTCGACACCGGGATAAAGCCCGTGCTCGCGGTGCTCCAGACACTGCCCTTCTATACCTACCTGTTGCCCGCGGTCATCTTCTTCAAGGTCGGTCCGACGGCAGGCGCAATTGCGACCACGATCTATGCTGTGCCGCCGATGATTCTGATGACGACGGTCGGGTTGAAGAAGGTCTCGTCCGAGATCGTCGAGGCGGGCAAGATGTCCGGCGCATCGAAATGGCAGATGCTGACAAAGGTTTACATCCCGTCGGCGCGCACGGAGATCCTTGTCGGGGTCAACCAGGTTATCATGCTGTGTCTGGCCATGGTTGTTCTGACGGCGTTTATTGGCATGCCCGGACTGGGTGGCAAGCTTTTGGCCATGATGAACAGCTTCAAGCTGGGCCGGTCCTTCGAGATCGGGATCACGATTGTTCTGGTCGCCATCATGCTTGACCGTCTGTCCAAGGCCTGGGTGGTCAAACTGCCCGAACACTTTGACAAAGGCACGCCGTGGCATGTCCGTCACAAGTTCACCGTGCTCTCGGTGGGCGTTTTCGTTCTGTTCATGATGCTGGCGCAGTTCATCGACATTCTGAACGAAGTGGGCAGGCGGCAATCATTCTCGGCGGGCCGCGAAATCGACGGCATCATCAAGGGGTTTCTTGCCCTTGACGTGATCAAGAATACGACAGGAGCCATTCGCTACATCCTGAATGTCTGGGTTTTGGTTCCCTTCCGTGACGCGCTTTTGTGGATTCCGACATCGGCCTTTATTCTGTTCGTGGTGACGTTTGCCTACGGCGTGGGCGGCAAGCGGCCGGCCATCTACGCGGCGATATTTTTCTCACTGGTAGCGTTGTCCGGATGGTGGGACAGATCGGTCATCACTCTTTATTCCGTTCTTTCGGCGATGGTGCTGTCGATGATGATCGGGATCCCGCTGGGTATTCTTGCATCGCGTTCGGAAAAGTGGTCAGAGCGCATTCTGCTTGTTTGTGATACCGCGCAGACGTTTCCCAGCTTTATCTATCTTCTGCCTGCGATCATGCTGTTTGGCATCACAGACACAACGGTAGTGCTGTCCATTGTTATCTTCACAACCGTCCCCTTGACGCGCTACACGATCGAAGGGTTGCGCAACGTTCCGCCCGAGATGACGGAGGCCGCGGACATGTCCGGTTGCACGCGTTGGCAAAAACTCACATCTGTGCAGCTGCCGCTGGCGATGCCGACAATGGCGGTCGGGTTCAATCAGGGGATCATGTTTGCCTTTTTCATGGTGATCATCGCGGCGTTTATCGGGACACAGGATCTCGGGCAGGAGTTGCAGCGCACGCTTGCGGGCACAGATCTGGGTAAGAATTTCGTTCTGGGTATAAACGTGTCACTTATGGCGTTGACATTTGACATGGCGATTATTGCCTGGGCGAACCGACGAAAGAAAGCGCTTGGGCTCGAATGATTCAGACCCGGCCCGGTAACACGTTGCGTGGCAAGGAGGAGGCCCGCGGATGAATGTGACACCGGTGTTTGAGACACCATTTGAGAGGGCGGGTGTCGTCACGCCCGGATTGCCCGTTCTTCCGCATGGAACAGAGCGGCACCCCGTCCCCGGTGGCGGCTCTCGTGCTGTTCCGGTCTTTGCCGGGGATGTTATTGCGCTGCTCGATCGCGAGGGGTTGCAGCCAGGCGAGCTGATTTTCTTTACACCGGACGGAACGTCTGACCCGGGCAAGATCGGGGCACGCAGTTCGGGGCGTCCCGACGGCGTGATTTCCGTTCTGGCAAACGGATCGCGGTCCGGGACGAAGGTCGCGTCCGCGCTGGACAAGGCCGGTTTCGATCTTGGGGATGCGCATTGCGTGCGTGTGTTCAACGAGGGATCGCGTCCGGGCGACATGGTGCAGTTCACTGCGGAATGCGATGGGTTGCTGATCGTGGCTGCTCCGGGCGGACCGATGAGCCCCGCAGAACAGAACGCGCCGACAGACCTGATCCTATACCTTCGCCGTGCCAATCCCGGTCGCGCCAAGGGCGGATATTCTGCCCCGGATCCTCTGTCGGACCCGATTGTCGATATGAACATTCAGCCGGGTGAGGCAAAATCCTACGAAGTCAAAAAGGGCCAGTACATTCAGATTCTTGACGTTCAGGGCCGTGAATGTTCGGACTTTCAGGCGTTTTCATTGCGTGCCCTTGATCGGGGAGTGGAACGAGAGATTGATCCAACCACGACCCGCACGCTGATGGCATCGCTCTACCCGCAGCCCGGTCTTTTCTCGAAATACTGGAACATGGATCAGGACGCGCTTGTCGAGATTGTTCAGGACACCTGCGGGCGCCACGACACGTTCGGGCTGGCCTGTACCGCGCGCTACTACGAAGACCTGGGCTATCCCGGGCATGTCAACTGTTCGGACAACATCAACGCTGACCTGGCTCAGTACGGCATCGCGCCGCGTGGCGGCTGGCCTGCCATAAATTTCTTTTTCAATACAATGCTGGATGAGACGAATGCACTGGGCATGGACGAGCCGTGGTCACGCCCCGGAGATTACGTGCTGTTGCAGGCTCTGACAGATCTTGTCTGTGTTTCAACCGCGTGTCCTTGTGATGTAGATCCGGCCAATGGCTGGCAGCCCACTGACATACAGGTGCGCACCTACGCCACGACCGAACGCTTTCCCCGGTCGGTCGGATATCGGAAATCAGCGGAGGCCGCAGTGGAGCATACCAAGGAAACCGGGTTTCACCCCTGCTTTGCCCGTCACACCCGGGATTTTGTGGAATACAACGGGTACTGGCTTCCCAATACTTTCCCAAATCATGGGCCACTGGCCGAATACTGGGCCTGCCGGGAAAAGGCCGTGATCATGGATCTGTCTCCACTCAGAAAATACGAGGTGACAGGCCCTGACGCGGAAGAGCTGATGCAGTACTGCGTGACACGCAACGTCAAGCGTCTTGTGCCGGGGCAACTGACATACACAGCGATCTGTTACGAACATGGCGGCATGATTGACGATGGAACACTGTTCCGGATCAACGAGACCAACTTCCGCTGGATTGGTGGCAATGACACGTCCGGGCTGTGGATCCGTGAACAGGCCGAGCGTCTGGAATTGAATGCATGGGTGCGAAATTCAACCGATCAGTTGCACAATGTCGCCGTTCAGGGCCCACTGTCGCGTGATATACTGCGCGACGTTCTTTGGACGCCGCCCGCCAGCCCGACCGTCGACGAACTGGGACTATTCCGGTTCACCGTGGCGCGCCTTGGTGACTACACCGGCACCGCTGTCGTGCTGGGTCGCGCCGGTTACTCGGGCGAACTGGGATATGAAGTATTCTGCCATCCCAAGGACGCGGTCGAAGTGTTTAATGCGATCTGGACGGTCGGAGAACCTCTGGGGCTGACACCTCTTGGTCTTTCGGCGCTGGACATGGTTCGGATCGAGGCGGGACTGATCTTTGCCGGTTCCGAATTCGATGATCAGACCGATCCGTTCGAAGCCGGCATTGGGTTCACTGTCCCGCTCAAGTCAAAGAACGATGACTTCATTGGGCGGGCTGCGCTGGAACAACGCAAGGCCTATCCTCAGCGCAAGCTGGTCGGCCTGGAACTGGACGGGGGCGTGGTGGCAAACCCCGGCGACTGTCTGCGCCTCGGGCGCGCGCAGATCGGTGAAGTGACATCAGCCATGAAGTCGCCGATCCTTGGAAAGAACATCGCTCTGGCGCGGATCGCCGTCACGCATGCCGAGCCGGGGACCGAGATCGAAATCGGGCAGTTGGACGGCCAGCAAAAACGTCTGAAGGCGCGGATCGTGCCCTACCCGCACTTTGACCCCGCCAAGGAGCGCGTCAAAGGCAACTATACCTGATCGTATGTTTGCAGATTCAGATCTTTGGCTGGTCCTCGAACGGGGCGATGACCTTTGCATCGGGAAAGAGTGATTTCACATCGTTCTCGCTGTCGCGCTCAAATATCAGCTTCACGTTCGGGCCGGCGTCCATTGTGGCATACGCCGACAGGTCGCGGTGCCGCGCGTGTCGCAACGTCTCCAGGACTTTCCATGTTTCAGACGTCAGGTATGTCAACGCCGGGCGTGCCGCGATCATTGTGGCATGCATCGCAAGCGCGTTCGCTTCGGCGAGTGTTCCGAGCGCGGTCAGATTCCGGTCGCGAACAGCCTCTTCAATCTGCTTGCAGTCGACTGACGCAAGAGCGGGCCAGGCGGCAAAGAGCGGGCTCGATCTGACAGTATGGTTCATTCCGTCCCGTGAGCTTTGTGTTTTCGGCCGGGTATCGACGGGAATAACCGCGATGCGAAACTCCGGCCAGTTCACGGCCATTTGGTTGCCGTGGCAATCCGTGCCGTCTGCCCGTGTCCCGTGATCCCAGCGTACAAAGCCATGCCACAGGGAACGGGTGGCGCTGCCGCTGCCCAGACGTGCGATCATGCTGGCGCTTTCGCAGGGCAATTCGAGGCGGAACGCACGTATCAGTGCCAGCGTCAGCGCCGCGAACCCGGACGCAGAAGACGCCAGGCCTGCTGCTGTCGGGATTGAGTTCGAAGTGACTATACGCAACGGTATGTTTTGCGTTCTGCGGAACAGGTTGCAGTGATGAAGAATGCGCTGCGCGCTCGGATCTTTCAGGTCGATCGCGTCGCCGTTAAACACGACCTCGTCACGCCCGGAGGGGCTGGACGCCACATGTGTCGTGCTGCCCCATGACCCGAGAGAAACGGAAAGCGACGCGTTCAACGGGAGGTTCAGTTGCGTATCCCGCTTGCCCCAGTACTTTGAAAGAGCGATGTTTGCAGGTGCAAAGGCGCTGGCCGGCGTCGGAGTGCAAAGGCGCCGGGGCAGAAGGCGGTCGACAACCGTGCCGAGGGCGTTCGGGTCAGTCGACATGAATGCGAACGCCCTCCGGATCAATCCCGACGGGAGTGAAGCCTGCGGGCGGCCTTCCCATCGCCACCACGCAATCTCCCAGCCCGGAGCCGGAAATCTTGACGGCCATTGCTGTTTTGCCCCTTGCAATCATGGCATTGAGCGTCGCGTCGGAAACGCCGAGATCCTCCATCATGTTCTGATAGGCTGTCATACAGTGTGCAAACTCTGTCCATTGTTCCTGTTGCGCCGCGGCAATTGCCGTTTCCGCGCAAGTCCCCATGCGGGCAAACAATGCGTCAAACCGCGCTTCATTTCCATGTCGGGCATGCGAGATTTTTGCCAGCACTTCGCTGGTTGGAGTCTTGTAACCCGAATACTGCAGACTGAGAGGCGGTGGCGTCGGCAGCGCATCGACGTAAGCGTCATATGTGCCGGAGACCGCGGGGATGTCTTGTGCGCTCGGCGGTTGGCGATAAGATAATACGTTACCGTATGTACTGGCCGCCAGATCGGCGCCGCTGCCGCGACCCTGTATGGCCCGCACAATGGCAAGCGCCCGACTATGGAGTCCCTGCATGCTGTTTTCGGCACCGGAATAAGCCGAAAGCGCGGCCAGAGAGGCAACCGTTACCGCCGCAGAAGACCCAAGGCCGAGGGTGGGGTTGATTTGCGAGGTCACACACAAATCAAAGCCCTGCTCGGCGAGTTCGGAAATCGCCAGAACAGCCGCCGTGACAAAGCGCAACTTGCCATCCACCGGCAGGTGGCTTCTTTCGCACAGAACGGTGTCGGTGATGCCGGTATCAAGGCAAATCATTTTGTCGGAACGCGCGCTGACCCGGACGGACACACGCTGATTAATCGCGGCGACGATTGCCGGATAACCATACACAACCGCATGTTCACCGATCAGCATTATCGACCCTGGCGCCGAGGCTGTTACACAGCGCGTCAACGCAGATGGCCCTCGTTTGACCGGATTCGCGGAATACCATCCCGCAGATGCGCACCTTCGCGGGAGACGCGCAGCTTTGCCCAGCGGCGTTCCGGATAGCAGCGCATCAGGTCTTCCATCTGTTCCGCGTCCGGCATGTAGACCAGCTTTACCCCGCCGTAATTTCCACGCGTGGCGCCCGCGCCCGAAATCTTTGCCGCACCTCCTGCGCATTCCACGGCCGCGATGAACCGCGATGTCGAGTCGGGCACGACGCCAATCTGCGACAGGAGCCGATGGTTCTCGCGAATTGGCTCTGTCGGATCGGATCGGGTCTGAAGCGCTGTCTGAAGGGCAAGCGTGACGCGTTCGAAATGCTGCCAGAGTTGTGTGTCGGCGCCATGCGCAGAACGCACTGCGGCAACACATTCTCCTGTGGATACCTCGGGGCGGCCATGCTGGACCCAGTACCACTGGTCTCCTGTCCACAGGGGATGATCATCATCCAGTTCAACCGACGTAACCTGGTCTCCAAGCACGTTGTTTATGCCGCCATAGGTGACGGCGGCCGCATCTGTGAAGCTGCCTTTTCCGTGTTGCAGACGCTCGCAAAAACGGACCCGTTCAAACCGGTCTCCGGCTTGCTGGGTAACGCCAAGAAGATGTTCGTACAGAACAATCGTGGCGGCGATCACTGCCGCCGAAGACCCCATGCCAGCCCCAAGTGGAAGGTCGGAGCGGCTGTTGAGCTGGCCGGGTACGGGCAATCCCAGGCGCGAAGACCGGCCGGGCACGGGCAACATCTGGAACAGTGATGTCATCGTGTAGATCGCAAGATCGTCGGGTCTTTGCATGATCTTTTGCACGGGCAGTTCGCCACGCAAAAAAGCATCGAAACGGCTGTCCAGACTCTGCTTGAATCCTTTCAGCAGATCGAGCGGATAGAAATGTCCGCGCGATAGATTCTCGAATGCCGTGCGGAGCCCTTCGCTGCGATGCACAGGCGTGAACCAGACATCGGTGTAGCGGTCTATCGCGACAGAAAGCGCTGGTGCACCATACACAACCGAATGCTCACCAGACAGGATCAGTTTTCCCGGGGCGCGCGCCGTCTTGTACTTAGATACGCTCGTAAATCCGTTTGTGCTCATCAATCCGGGCAAGCCTGAACTGGCCGCGCGCAGACTTCGGGACGCAGAAGCTTTCTCCGTCCTGAGGGTCTGGCGCATGCCACATCTTCGCATAATCGTCGTAGGACAAAGCCGCCCGATCGTCGAGAAGCTCTTGATGCCGGTGCGTTTCGAGTTGATCGCGATACCCGGGTTGAACAACGCCAGAGAAAAACTCTGCGACAGCGCCCGACCCGTAGCTGAAAAGGCCGATGGGCTTTCCGGACAGATCTTCTTCTGCGCTCTCGAGCGTCGAGATGAGGCTGAGGTAGAGGGATGCCGTGTAACAGTTGCCGACCTGTCGGTTGTACACCATGCCGTCCGCGAAATGGTTTTCCTGCGCCTGCGTCGCGTTCAGACTGCAAAGATGGCGGTGCGCCTTTACGCCAAGACGGGTAAAGGGCAAATGATAACAGAACTTGCTGAACGCCGTGAACTCCCGACCACCGTTCGCCTGATAGTCAGACCAGGAATTTGCAACGGCATTCATGTATTTCAGCGCCGAGTACTTGCCGTCAACAAGAGGTGTCTTGCGGTAGTTCGGACGCCAGAAGTCCATGATGTCTTCGGTAAAGCAGCCGGACACACTGTCGATCGTCAGAACCTTCGGATCGGCGGAAATCAGCATTGCAACCGCCCCGCAGCCCTGAGTGGCCTCGGCGGCGCTGTCCAGATCATAGCGCGAAATATCCGTGGCGATCACCAGAACCTTGGCCCAGGGCTTGCGCGCGACATGACCGCACGCCAACTGAATGGCTGCCGTCGCGGCGTAACAGGCATGTTTCATCTCGACGATGCGGCAATTGGGGTTCAGTCCAAGCAGGGCATGAACGTACACACCGGCAGCCTTGGACTGATCTATACCTGTTTCGGTGGCCAGCAGAACAGTGTCGATCTCGGCATCGCCGGCCGCGTCAATGACGGGTCGTGCGGCTTCGGCGGCGAGCGTCACGATATCCTCGTCATGCCCCGGCATGGCGATCTTGTCCTGCCCGATCCCGCGCGAAAACTTGGCGGGGTCGATGCCTTGCCGCTCTGCAAGCGTAGCCAGATCAATGTACTGTCCCGGGACGTAAAAACTCAGACGTTCGATCCCGATTTCCGTGGTGGTCAACGTGTCTTTCATAGCAGTAACCCCATATTTCCACGCAGAGCGCGGCATTCTCCGCACCCCAGCAAGAACATTGCCGTCCTGAATTCACGACCGATGCGCTCGATCTGCCGGATGACAGCCTCGGTCGAGTCCTGCGCGGCCTGCAGAAACGGTGCAGCCACGCCGCACAGGTCCGCACCAAGAACAATCGCCTTTGCCATGTCGATACCCGAGCGAACGCCGCCACTTGCGATCAGCGTGACCTGATCTCTGCGGTCCGCGACCAGTGGCACGACATCGCGAAGCGCCTCGACCGTTGTGCGCCCCCAGTCCTGAAACATCAGGCCCAGGTCATCTTCCGCCTCGGTACGGCGGTGATATTCGATCCGGCTCCATGACGTGCCGCCGCGCCCGGCGAGATCAAAATGCCGTATGCCGGCCGTGAGCCCCAGGGCGACGTCTTCTGGTCCGAGCCCCGCGCCGACCTCTTTCAGAAGTACCGGCGTGTCCGTGGAGGCAGCAACATCCGCTATGCGCGCTGCCAGACCTGCAAAGTTGCGGTCGCCCTCGGGCTGGATGGCTTCTTGCAGTGGGTTGAGGTGCAGATAAATTCCATCCGCCTGCAAGACGTCAATCGCCTCTCGGACCTCTTTCATGCCGAAACCGGTGTTCAGTTGCACAGCGCCCAGATTGGACACAAGCGGCACGCTCGGAGCGAACGATCTCAACTCAAAGCTCTGGCAGGCCTGAGAGTTGGTGTACATGACACGCTGTGATCCCACCGCCATCGCCACACCGCACGCTTCGGCGGCTTGCGCAAGATTGCGGTTGATTTCAAGAATGTCTTCGCCGCTGCCCCCGGTCATCGACGAGATCAGCAGTGGAAGACGCAGGCGTTTGCCAAGAAACTGCACAGACGTATCTATGGCGTCCAGATCAAGCTCTGGCAGGGCACGGTGCGCGAGCCGGATCGCATCAAATCCCGCACCTGCGCGTTCGATGGCCGGATCTTCCGCGATGGCGCGCAGGTGGTCTGCCTTGCGAATGTCGACCTGATCCTTCACTTCCGCTCCATCTTGAAATGCGTGCGCATCAGTTCGCCCGGATTGGTCTGGGCAGCCAGCAGCGACAGTTCGCCACTCAACACCGTGGCCGCGCAAATGGCGGCAAGCCGGCGACCGTTTTCACCCGGAGCGCGATCTTCGCGACAGCCGAGTTTCGCAAGGTTGTCCTCGATCTTTTCGCTCATCTTGCCGTTGCCCACGGTGCCAACGATAAGATTGGGCAATGTGCAGGAGAAAAAGAGGCTCGCCTCCCGGGCTTCGCAATGCACGATGCCCTGGCTGCCCTCAATAATGTTTGCCGCGTCCTGTCCCGTGGCGAGGTAGAAGGCCAACAGCATATTGGCGAAATGCGCATTCGCGCTTCTCAGGCTGCCCGCGACCGTTCCGCCGATCAGGTTTTTCTCGGTGTTCAACTGCACCATTTTTTCCGGCGTGGTGCGCAGCAGTTTGGTACACAGATGCCGGGGAATATCTATCTCAGCGACGATGTACTTCCCGCGTCCCAGAAGCCCGTTGACCGCGCTGACTTTCTTGTCAGTGCAGAAATTGCCCGAGATCGAACTGTATTCTAGATGCGGGTATTCCTGCAAAAGCCATGTCAGCAGAACATCCGCCGCGCCCGTGACCATGTTGTGCCCTGAGGCATCGCCGGTGCTGCATTCAAACCGAATGTAAAGAAGGTTGCCGACAATCTGGCGATTCAGGCCGATCAGTCGCGCAAATCGGCTGGTCGTACGCACCAAAGCGTCGAGTTCATCCTGTCTTGAGGAAATCGACGCCCAGGCCAGTTCTGCATCGGCACCGCTTTTGGCGCGCAAGATGACCGATCGGGTCATGCGTTCATCGACAAGCGTGCACTTTATTCCGCCTGCATGACGTGAAACGCGTGCGCCACGCCCGGTCGAGGGCCAAAGCGGCGTCTCGTAGGTTGCCATTGGCACGCGCACCGACTCTTGCATCACGTTGCCGGTGATTTCGATTGGACCAACCCATTCCGTGGGAACGGGTGTAATATCAAGCGACGCGTGTTTCATGGCGTTGGCAGTTCCCTCTGTCTATTTCTGCACGATGATAAAGTGTAAGTCAAAGTTTACATTTTGATAAGTCAACTAAATCACTCACTCCGACACGTCATGCATGACCCGGTCTGGCTGTAATCCCTGTTTGTGCGTCACCCAGTAGCGGTCTTCTAGCATGGAGTCCGGCGAATGACATCCCGCGTTTCGCTTTGATAACCGGAGTGTGTGAAACATCTTTTTTGCGGGCTGAAACCGGTGTCGGCCTTGATTCTGGCCGGGGATCGGTGGTGGTGATGCGTGCGCAAGGCGGCGTGTGATTTTGTCGCAAGCCTGTTCTGTATGAGCGCTAATGGGGTCTTTGCCTGGTCATGGCCCGGGATCGTTCGGTTGACGCCTCCTGTGTCGTCGCAGGTGTCACTGTGTCCGAAAGCAGGGCCGGGGCCGGTCCGCGGTCTGCAGAACGGGTTGGATGAGTGACTTTTGGCATCATGCCGAAATGGCTTCAGGCAAATTGACCCTGGCAGAACCAGCCAGAACTCATCGTGCCGCCGTGAGCGTAGAAAAGCCACAGACGCTCGCCCCTGTTTGTGACCACATGCCAGTAGTCACGCACCCCGCTGCGCCAGTCTGGATCGTCGAGCCACCATTCCGGTGCAATGCGCTCTGGTCCGCGTGCTTCGCAAAGCATGTGATCACGCCCGCGCCAGCGGAAGCAATCCGCCGGGTGAGGGGCATCAGGGGCCTGCACCGGTTCGGGCCGCCAGATCATCAACGGACGTGGTGTTGCGGGCGCGGGCCAGCTCTTTGCCGGGTCTGACCAGGCTGCGGCGAGAACCTGCGCTGTTTTTTCCGGTATATGGCTGCTCACCGGGTGACGGCGGGTGATCGCCTCGAATCCGACCCGCCCCCCCAGCCGGCCCAGAAGATCCTGCAGGGCAGTGTCCTGTGACATCCGGGTGTGCGCCGCCGCTGCCGCCTCCAGATGGCCCGCAATCGTGCGGCGTTGCATGGGTTCCACAACGATGGCTTCCAGCCGCATCATGTCTATTCCAAACCCTGCATCAATGTCATCCAGCCGCAGATTGATGAGCGGGCGTATGCGGTGTGGTGTGTCCGCAGGTCGTGCAAGCCCGATCTCGATTTCTGTGGCACTGCCATCGCAGCGGTGTGCTTCCAGCCGCACCAAACGGGCGCCCTGTCCTTCGGTTTCAAGCAACTCGCACAACCGGGGCACAAGCCGGTCGAGGGCGGCGGCCATGTCCTCGCGCAGGCCAATCGGGTCCGGCAGACTGAGCCGTGTGGCAAAACGAGGGGGGGGTCGGCTTGGTGAAACCGGTTCGGGCATGGCCCCCGTGATCTGATCAAGACGCATCATCAGACCCTTGCCAAAACGCCGGGCGAGCGGTGCGCGGGGCTGACCCAGAAGATCGCCGATACGGCGCAGGCCAAGACGGTTGAGCGCTGCAGTCTCATCCTGCGTAATCCGCAGGGCGGCGACAGGCAATGGCGTGATGGCCTGATAGATTCCGCCGGTCGGCGCGATCCGGTTCGGCGGTGTGCGATCTTCCATACCCCTAACGGCCGGTGCCGTTCCGCCACGTTCCCAGTGCCGGCGCTTTGCCGCGCGGGAGCGGGTTGCGCGGGCCTCCTGATCTATGGCGTCACCGTTGCGGTCATGACCGGGACCAATGCCCGCGAAACGCGCAAGCGCCCAGGCCGCCCCGACGGTGCCTGCAATGCCGCATCGTGCGGTCAGACCGAAGTCGCGCGCTTCTGTTTCGATTTGCTCCAGCATCGCGCCTTCGCCCCCGAAAAGATGTGCACAGCCCGTGATATCCAGCATCAGACCGGTCGGGCCATCGACGGACACCCAGGGGCTTAACGCTTCAGCCCAGCGTGCGAGACTTTGCAGGAACCGCATTTCAGACGGGGCATGCGCGGCTTTCGTGACAAGCCCCGCACACATTGCATGTGCATCACGCAAAGGTTGACCGGCATGCAATCCCGCTGCCTCTGCCGCGCTGTTGAGGGCGAACAAAACCTGCATCTGCCCGCTGTCACGCACTGTGGCAAACGGCAATGCCGGATCAAGCGACATATGCCGCAGGATCCGCTCGGCCCCCAAACGCGGGAACCATATGGACAGAATGCGCCGTTCGGGCATGGCAGGCGGGCAGTGGCTACAGGGTGAAATGTTCTTATTTTGTTCTTTTTAGAATCGCATCGCGAGAGAGTCGAGCGTCTTTCGCTATGTTGCCGGTCGGGAACTACCGGTTGACGCGCCTGATCTGGCGCGGTTTTGTCCCTGCATGTCCGATCCGCTTGATACAGTGTTCGCAGCCCTGGCCGACCCGACGCGGCGTGCCATCCTGTCGATGCTGCTGGAAGATGACATGGCGGTCACCGATGTGGCGCATCCCTTTGAAATATCCCTGGCGGCAATCTCGAAACATCTGGGCATCCTCACGCGGGCGGGCCTTATCAGTCAGGAGCGCCGGGGACGCGTGAAGTGGTGCAAACTGGAACCTGACGCCATGCGCACCGCAAGTGTCTGGATGCAGAGTTTTGGACAGTTTGAACCCGTGAACCTTGATGCGTTCGAACGATTCCTCGCCCGGGAATTGCAGGACGATGGATAAGGAACTGCCGGCCTTGTCGGCCACGTCATTGCCGGACGCTGCCACCGAGACAATCAGCCGTGCCGTTGTGGCACCGATGGCTGCGGGCGCGGGCATGGCCTGCGGCGTGTTTCGCCCGGATGGCAGTTTTTGCGACACGTCCCGCACTCTGCTTTCGGCCCAGAGATTCACAGGCATTCCGGATTGGACGGCACCGGTCGACAATTTGCGCGGACGGCACCTGTTTGCCGGGATCGGCCGGCATCATTTCGGTCACTTCCTGCTGGAATCCGTGTGTCGTCTCTGGCCCCTGGGGGGCGACGGAGCGTTTGACGGCATTGTTATCGTTCCGAAGCAGGGGATTGATTTTGAGGCTGTGTACCGGCGCCGGCTCGGGTCGTTCATCGAACTGCTCAGCGGTGGCCTGCCGGTACACTTCGTGACGCAACCGGTAGAAATCGAAACCCTCGTTGTGCCGACGCAGGGCATGGGACACAGGCGCTGGACCACGGGATCAGAGGTGTTTCGCCGGTTTGTCCGGGAACGGATCGCACAGACGATCAAGCCAGAGGGGCCAGAGTTGCTTTACATTTCGCGCAGCCGGCTCAAGCGAAAGGATCAGATGATCGATCAGGAGGTGCGGATCGAACAGCTGATGCAACAGTCGGGCTATGACGTGTTTCATCCGCAACGGCACAATGTCGCGGCTCAATGCGCGCGCTACATGGCTGCGGGACACATTGTCGGGGCAGACGGATCGGCGTTTCACCTTGCTCCGATGGCCATGCAGCCCGGCACCACGGTGGGCCTGATCGCGCGCCGCGCCCGGCCGGAAATCATTGAGGCACTGACGGCCCAGATCAAGGCGTTCTGTGAAACCGACCTTGTGACCATTGATGCCGTTCTTCCCGGCAAGGTGGCGCGCGGTGAAAGCGTGCGGATCGACTTTGACAAGCTTTCGGCGGCTCTCGATGCGGCCGGTCTGATCTGAAGGGCTTTCAGCCGCCGGGAGTTTCGTCCTTCAGAAGCAGCAGCAGGGCAAAGATTGTCAGGGCAATTCCCGGTAGCACAAGGGTCGGAACAAATCCGATGCCAAGCGCGGCCTGCCAGACAAGGACCCAGCTGGGCGTAAGGTAGGTGTAGGCCATGACTTTTGCCGCCGGGAGACGAAGCGTTGCGAACTGCAACAGCACAAAGGTCGCCGCTGTGGCGAACACGGCGGTGTAGCCGATCGTGACCCAGACAATCGCGGGCAATGCGGCCCAGTCGGTACGTATGATGTCGCGCGCACCCACCGCAGCGATAAGCCCCGCTGTGGCGACCAGGACGCCAAGCGAAAACACAAGGGGGTGTTCGCCTCGATTGAGTTTGCGCACAAGTGGTGTGTACAAGGCATGTGCAGCGCAACCGATCAGAAAGATTGCTTCGCCCCGCCCCACGTCGAGCCGAGCGAGCGCCTGAAGATCCCCGCGAAAAATGACCCAGATTGCGCCAACTGCACCCACGGACAACGCGAGCGCCATCCGGCGCGTGGTAATCTGGCGCAACAGGATATACCCGAAAAAACCGGACAGGACCGGGGTCAGCGTAAAGATCGCCGCAGCGCTGACAGGCGGCGCAGTCTTGAGAGCGACAAACATAAGGACAAAGTAGACCCCCATGCACCCGCCAAGCGCGATGTAGCGCCAGGACGCGCGCC
Source organism: Pseudomonadota bacterium (assembly GCA_039028815.1). Lineage (GTDB taxonomy): Bacteria > Pseudomonadota > Alphaproteobacteria > Rhodobacterales > Rhodobacteraceae > Roseovarius. Next base: position 5,957 of record JBCCHI010000046.1, on the reverse strand, counting down.
AGGTTGCACGCGGAATGCCAACCGTCGCCACCGCGGCCGCCCAGAGTATGGCCGATGCCAGCACGAAACGCACTGCATTGAGCGCCGTCGACGGGATATGCGGCGCAGCCATCGAACCAAGCGCGAATGATCCCGCGATCATCGCCGAAAACAGCAGCATCGCGGCGTGCCCGCTGGCCGTTCTTCGCGCGTCTGCGGTCAAACAGAATCCCAGGATTTGGCACGATCCTTGAGAAATGCCAGGAACGACTGAACTTTCGTGGTGCGGTGCAGATCCATGTGAGTGACCAGCCAAAGCGGCGACGACCACGCGTCGCGTGGCGGCAGAACTTCGGTCAATCCGCCCATCTCCTGCGCTTGCAGTCGCGACATAAACCCGATTCCCGCCCCGTCCTTCACCGCGCGGCGTTGTGCGTGGACGTCCCCGCTGCGAAAGACGATGCGGTCTTCATCCACGGTGTCGCGCAGCCATCGGGCGAACGGAGCCCGCGACTTTGGATCATCGGCGCTGACAAAAACATGCTGATCGAATTCGTCCTCTGAAGCAGGCAGACCGAACCTTGCGATGTACGTCTCGCTGGCATAGAGCGTGACAGCCTGTTTGAAGAACGGTTGAACGACATTATCAGGCTGGTCCGGCACAGACCCGGCACGGATCGCGACATGCGCCTCACCATACTCCAGCCTGAACAGCCGCTCACCTGTCAGGTACCGCACGATGATGTCAGGATGCGCGCGCTGGAAATCCGCGAGAACAGGCACCAGAAGGTGGCTGAAACCGCCAAGCGATGTGACAACCAGCTCACCGGACACATCGTTGCCACGGCCCTTGATCCGTCCGGCAAGCTGACTGAACTGATCATCCGTCGCCTGCGCCACACGCAAGAGATCCTCGCCGGCCTCTGTCGTCGTGTAACCGCGCGCGTGGCGTTGAAACAACCGGACTCCCAGGCGGGTTTCGAGCGAATCAATATGTCTTATGACCGTCGCGTGGTGTACGCCTAGAACGTCTGCAGCGCCGCTGACCGTTCCCACGCGGGCCACCTGAAAGGCGGTACGCACCTCGTCCCAGGACTCCATCCGTCGCCTTTCTGCTTTGTGCAATCGTCAACATCAGATGCAATTTGGAAGATTTACGTTTCCTCAGGCACATGTCAATCGCTACCGGCAAACGGCGGGTCACCACGTGAGATGGATCAGCGAACGGTCCCGCAACGTGCAACGTGATGCCTGTCGCGCCGGTTTCTCATGCGTCCGCCGCGCGCCGCGTTATCAGGACATATCAAGCGATTGTGCGGTGCTTATCCGCAGCGCACGTTGGTCACCACACCGTTTCCGTTGGTGTCCAGGTTCACTCTTTGCGGATTGTATTCATTCGTCACGATGCTGCCCGGGGCCACAACGCGGACAGGACGTGTCGTGGACGAGGGGTTAAAGGCGCTGACCGGCTGACCAAGAAGGTACTGAAAGTCAGACAGACTGCACGTGTCCGGCGTGCGTTCGACCAGTCCGCTGCCGTTGGAAAGGACCGTCGTGTCGCCCGCCACAGTTGGATCTTCGGAATATGGCGCCGGACCACACCCAGCGAGCAGGATCATACCGAATACGGCCCATCTCATGCGTTTCTCTCCCCGCGTTGCAAACGCAGGATTCCGCAACCGTCCGAAGATGGCAAGCGATCCGTCGTCATTCTATTGAAATGATGTGCTGTTTCGCTCAAAGTCGGCGCATACCAAGGGGAGGAATATCCATGCGCACAACCGCAGCCGTCGCGCTCGAGGCGGGAAAGCCGCTCGAGATCATGGACGTAAATCTGGAAGGTCCCAAAGCCGGTGAAGTGCTTGTAGAGGTCAAGGCCACAGGGCTGTGCCATACAGATGACTTTACATTGTCAGGTGCGGACCCCGAGGGCGCATTTCCTGCGATTCTTGGTCACGAAGGCGCCGGAGTGGTGCTGGACGTCGGCCCGGGCGTGACGTCCGTCGCACCCGGGGACCATGTGATCCCGCTCTACACGCCAGAATGCCGGGAATGCGAGTATTGTCTCAACCCGAAAACAAACCTGTGTCAGAAGATTCGCGCGACCCAGGGGGCTGGCGTGATGCCGGATGGCACGTCACGGTTTTCAATGCTCGATGGCACACAGATCCTGCATTACATGGGGTGCTCGACGTTCTCGAACCACACGGTTCTGCCCGAGATTGCGCTGGCCAAAGTGCGCAAGGACGCGCCTTTCGACAAGATCTGCTACATTGGCTGCGGTGTTACGACGGGCATTGGTGCCGTCATGAACACCGCCAAGGTCGAGGTTGGCAGCCGCGGTGTTGTCTTCGGTTTGGGGGGCATCGGGCTTAACGTGATCCAGGGCCTGCGTCTCGCCGGGGCAGATCAGATCATCGGGGTCGACCTCAATGCGAGCAAAAAGCCGATGGCTGAAAAATTCGGGATGACCGATTTCGTCAATCCGTCCGAACTGGACGGCGATCTTGTTGCACATATTGTCGAACTGACAAGGGGCGGAGCAGATTATTCCTTCGACGCCACCGGCAACGTAGAGGTCATGCGCGCCGCGCTGGAATGTGCGCACAAGGGCTGGGGCGAGAGCGTGATCATCGGCGTGGCTCCGGCAGGCGCGGAAATTGCCACTCGGCCCTTCCAGCTTGTGACCGGCCGGGTTTGGCGGGGCACTGCCTTTGGTGGCGCGCGAGGTCGCACCGATGTTCCAAAGATTGTTGACTGGTACATGGACGGAAAGATCGAGATTGATCCGATGATCACGCATACGATGGGCATCGAGGAGATCAACAAGGGCTTCGATCTGATGCACTCGGGAGAGTCCATTCGCTCGGTCGTCGTTTTCTGAGACTGTGCACAATCGCGCGAGGGGGGCGGACCAAATCTCGACAGATGGTCCGTCCGACGCTACCAAACCGCCCAAAGCAAGGTTTTTCGGTTGTCGGTGATGCTATCGAGACGGACTTTTTCACTGTCGGTTGTGTCGGTTGTGTCGGTTGCGGGCCTGTCCGCCTGTGGCGGATACGTGCCGGAACAGGCGCCCGACGAGGTCAGCAGGTTGGCGCAGGGCATCGCGGCGCTGAACCCGTCCATCGACCCGGCCGAAGCGCAGCGCGCCGCATCAATCTCTGTCAGCTACCCAAGGCAACTGAAGCAACAATACGGCGTGACAGACCCGCCGCTGGTGCACAACATGAAGGTGAATGCCGGAAGTCGCCCGCGCGGGCTGTGTTGGCATTGGGCCGAGGACATGCAAAAACGAATCCGGCAAGAGCAGTTCCTGACGCTGACCACTCACCGGGCGATTGCGAACGCTCATACACGGCTGCTGATAGACCATTCGACCGTGATCGTATCGGCGGTGGGCGACACGATGAATGAAGGCATGGTGCTCGATCCCTGGCGGTATGGGGGTGTGTTGTACTGGGCGCCCACTCTGGAAGACGAAAAATATACCTGGGTGGACCGACAGGAGGTGTTCGCCATGAAGCGCGCGCGCCGCCTTGGCCAGACATACGTGCCGCCTGAAGACCCTTCCTCGGAACCGATTCCCAACAGTGTTTGAGCGTCGGAAATTCGTTCCACTGTGCGTATGGGCACATGAACCTGAAGAAAAATGTGAAGATGCGCGCCCTTGTAAGGCAGGCCGCCCCGTCTAAGTCTGCGAAAGCAATCAAGAGGACGCCCGATGACAGACAACACCTATGCACCGCCCGAAGTCTGGACGTGGGAACGTGAGAACGGCGGCGAGTTTGCTTCGACCAACCGGCCCATTGCAGGTGCCACCCATGACAAAGAACTGCCCGTCGGCAAGCACCCCTTTCAGCTTTACTCTCAGGGTACGCCAAACGGTGTGAAGGTCACCATCATGTTCGAAGAGCTTCTGGCGGCCGGACATAATGCGGAATACAACGCGTGGCTTATCCGGATCGGTAAAGGCGACCAATTCGGATCCGGCTTTGTAGAGATCAATCCGAATTCAAAGATTCCCGCACTTATCGACCGGTCCGGAGAGGCACCCGTGCATGTGTTCGAATCCGGCTCGATCCTGCTGCATCTTGCGGACAAGTTCGGTGCGTTCCTGCCGGCTTCGGGACAGGAACGAACGGAGGTGCTGAACTGGCTGTTCTGGCAAATGGGAAGCGCACCCTACCTGGGTGGCGGGTTTGGCCACTTCTATGCATATGCGCCGGAAAACTATCAGTACGCAATTGACCGCTATACGATGGAAGTAAAACGGCAACTGGACGTGCTGGACAGACGCCTGGCGGAGCAGCCTTACATTGCCGGTCCGGATTACAGCATTGCAGATATTGCCATCTGGCCGTGGTACGGCAATCTTGTGCTTGGTCGGCAATACGATGCAGGCACGTTCCTGTCTGTGCATGAATACGAAAATGTCGTGGCCTGGGCACACAAGCTGCTGGAACGGCCCGCGGTGCGACGCGGCCGCATGGTCAACCGCACGTCGGGCGAACCACACGAACAGCTGCATGAACGACACGATGCGTCCGACTTCGACACAAAGACCCAGGACAAGGTGGCAACCGCGGCCTGAAGCGGCCGCCACGCCCGTTCGCACTCAGTTGATCAGACCCGCAGAGCGCAGGGCAGCGTCGACAAGCGAGCGGGTTTCGTCGCTCAGCCCGGTCAGGGGCGAGCGTACCTCTTCGCTGCACAAGCCCATCTTTGACATTGCGTATTTCGCGCCAACCAGACCAGGCTCTGTAAAGATGGCCTGATGTAAGGGCATGAGCCGGTCCTGAATATCGAGCGCGGTTGCAAAATCATTGGCCAGCGTGGCCTCCTGGGCTTCGGCCACCAGTCTGGGCGCGACATTGGCCGTGACCGAAATGACACCGACGCCGCCCTGAGCATTGAAGCCATGCGCCGTTGCGTCTTCGCCCGAGATCTGCACGAAGTCGGGGCCGCATGTCATGCGCTGCAAACTCACCCGCGCCAGATCAGCGGTGGCGTCCTTGACACCGATTATTCGGGGCAGTTTGGCAAGTTCACCCATGGTGGCGGGGGTCATGTCCACCACGGACCTGCCCGGGATGTTGTAGATGATGATCGGCAGTTCGCAGCATTCGTGCAACGCGGTGTAGTGCGCGATGAGGCCACGCTGGGTTGGCTTGTTGTAGTAGGGCGTGACAACAAGAGCCGCATCTGCGCCCACACGTTCCGCGTGCTGCATGAATCGGATGGATTCGACAGTATTGTTGCTACCTGCACCGGCAATCACAGGTATCCGGCCCGCCGCGGTTCTCACCACCACTTCAACAACCTGTTCGTGCTCTTCATGGCTGAGTGTCGGGCTTTCACCTGTCGTGCCGACCGGCACCAGACCGTGACTGCCTTCGCCGATATGCCACTCGACCAGTGACGTGAGCGTGTCGAAATCAACCTCACCGTTTTTGAACGGGGTCACGAGGGCAGGAAAGGATCCCTTGAACATCTTGCGCTCCTTGTCGTTGCCTGCCGGACAGGTTGACCTTTAACTGTTCTGCAGACCCTTCGTCCTATTGTGAATGGACGCCCGGGGCTCTGCCGCCTAGGTTTGGGCTGTCTATCGCCGCTGACCCGTGAAATGCAAGATATCATACGCAACCTCGCCACCATACTCATCTGCCTGATGATCTCGGTCATCAGCACGACCGTTTCGCGTGCGCAAAGCGTCGAGGCGCAAGCGGATGCGCCTTCGGGTGAAGGTGAACCGGCACGCGTTGCGCCGCGGCCGTTGAAACATGCAATGCGCGCACTGCGTGCCGGCCGGTGGGATCGTGCTGCCCGGATTGCGCAGCGCGACGGCCCCGCAGCCGCCCGCTTTGTCGAGTGGGCACGGCTTCAGGACGGTCTCGGGACGCCGGACGACGTTCTGGAGTTCCTTGAACAGCATCCGGACTGGCCCGGTGCAGCGACCCTGCGCGCACGTTCAGAAG
>JBCCHI010000045.1:0-26922 GCA_039028815.1 Pseudomonadota bacterium | reverse complement strand
TGGTTTGTCATAGATGTCCTGAGGCGTGCCGAATTGCTCGATCGCACCGTGATTCATGACCACGATTTTGTCGCCCATCTGCATGGCTTCAAGCTGATCGTGGGTCACATAGACGGTTGTCGCTCCCATGCGATCGTGCAGGGCGCGCAATTCCTCGGCCATGTATTCGCGAAACTCCGCATCCAGCGCGCCGAGCGGCTCGTCCATCAGAAAGCATTTGGGGTTGCGCACGATCGCACGGCCAAGTGCGACGCGTTGCCGGTCGCCGCCCGAGAGCCCGCCAACCGGTCGTTCGAGGATATCCTCGATGCCCAGAATGCCCGCAACCTCGGCCACTTTCCGGCGCACCTCCTGGCGTGGCATGCCCTGGCTGATCAGGGGGTAGCTTATGTTCTTGCGCACATTCAGATGCGGGTAGAGCGCGAACATCTGAAAGACAAAGGCAATGTCGCGCTGGCTGGCCGGTTTGCGCCCGACTTCTTCGCCATCAATGTAGACCTCCCCGGAGGTCGGAAGCTCCAGACCCGCGATCATTCTGAGCGTCGTCGTTTTCCCGCACCCGGACGGCCCCAGCAACATGAAGAACTCTCCGTCCTCCACCTTGAAAGACGAAGACTGAACCGCAGTGAAAGTCCCAAAGTCCTTTCGGAGGTTCACGATCCGGACCTCTGCCATTGGTTACTCCGGGAAATGACTGACGATGATGAACAGAACCGTACCCACCAGCGTAACGACGAACGAATAAGTAAAGGCCCACAACGCATAGGGTTGCATCAACATGATGACGCCTATGGCAATGAGAACGCTTGCGATCATTTCCCAGGGACCGCGACGCAAGCGCAGAAGACCGTTGATGAAGGCACTCATTTGCGAACCGCTCCGAATGTTATGCCCCTCAGCAACTGTTTGCGCAGAAGGATGGTGAACACCATCACCGGGACCAGAAAGATCGTTGCCCCTGCAGCCACAGCAGGCCAGTCCTGTCCGCCAACTCCGATAATCGTCGGGATGAATGGCGGTGCTGTCTGTGCTGTTCCGCTGGTGAGCAATACTGCGAAAGCATACTCATTCCACGCGAAGATCAGACAGAAGATCGCCGTGGACGCAATACCGGCGGCGGCTTGCGGCAGGACAACTTTGTAGAAGGCCTGAAAACGTGTGTAACCGTCAATGAGTGCGGCCTCTTCGTATTCTCTTGGTATCTCGTCGATAAAGCCCTTCAAGAGCCAGACGGACAATGACAGGTTCACCGCGGTATAAAGCAGGATCATACCCGCATGCGTGTCGCTCAGCCCCAGCGACCTGAACATGAGAAAGATCGGAATTGCGACGGCAATCGGCGGCATCATCCTCGTGGAAAGAATGAAAAACAGTAGATCGTCCCTCAGGGGTATTCGGTAGCGGGAAAAGGCATAGGCTGCGAGCGTTCCAAGCACGACCGCAAGGAAAGTGGAACCGAACCCGATAATCACAGAGTTCATGAAGCGCTCGCCAAACCGGGACGGGCCTGCGATCACCATGCCTTTGTCGTGCACGATTTCTTCGTACCACGTCGTCGGTGGGTTTGCCTCGAGATACTCTTGTGTCTGTCGGGTCTGTGACGTGAACAGGTTCACGTATCCTTCAAGAGATGGCTGGAACAGAACTTTGGGTGGATAGGCAATTGCGTCAGATGACGATTTGAAGCCTGTAGCGAGAATCCAAAGCAAAGGCAGCAAGGTGATCAGCGCGTAACCGACGACAAGACCGCCTGCGATCCATTTCTGACGGCCAGACGGCTCGGTGACGGAAAAGCTGCTCATCGTTCTTTCACTTTGTTAAGGGCTTTCACGTAGATCGACGCGAGCCCGAACACCGTCACGAACAGGATCACTGCATAGGCCGATGAATACCCCGTGCGCCATTTTTCAAAGGCCTCGCGCTTGAGGTCAATGGACGTCAATGTCGTCAGATTCCCCGGACCGCCCCCTGTAAGTTGCACCACTAGGTCAAACATCTTGAAGTTCTCGATGCCGCGGAACAGGACCGCAAGCATCAGAAAGGGCAGGGCCATGGGAACCGTGATCGTCCAGAACTGCCGCCACTTGGATGCCCGGTCGCATTCGGCGGCCTCGTAGATGGAGTCCGGGATTGACCTGAGGCCTGCAAGGCATATCAGCATCACGAATGGAGTCCACATCCAGGTATCCACGATCACAATCGACCACGGAGCCAGGTGAACGTCGCCGATCATTGAAAAGCTGGTTGGGTCCGTACCGGTGAAAAAGCCAATGATGTTGTTGAAAAGACCAATTTGTGGCTGGTAAAGCAGCGTCCAGAAATTTCCGACCACAGCAGGCGACAGCATCATCGGAAGCACAACGATCGTCGTCCAGAGGTTGTTTCCCCTGAACTTCTGATTGATCAGCCAGGCCAGCGCAAATCCGATCAGAACTTGAAAGAACAGGGTCCAGAACAGAAAGTGCGCAGTGGCCTGCATCGTCATCCAGATGTCGCTGTCCGTCAGAATGCGCTCGTAGTTCCGCAAACCCACCCACTTCACATCGGCATTGGGTCGATTGGCGCGGTAGTTCGTGAAACTAAGGCGAATGGTCCAGATCAGCGGAAAGATATTGACTGCGAGAAGCAGAAAGATCGTTGGGGCAACAAAGATCCAGGCGATCGCTCGATCAGACAGGCCTTTGATCTGGCGCGCAACATTTGGCGGCGTCGATTTCGCAACGCGATCCATTGCTGTCTCTGGCATGAGACATCCTTCCCAGAGCATCGTTGGACACAAACGGAAATCAGACGCTTTTGACTGAAACCGACAACGACGAGATGCGCCCGCTCACCGTGGAGCGGGCGCAAAAGGCAATCTTAGAGTTTGCCCTCGTCTTCAAAGACTTCGGTCCAGTCTTCGACAAGTCCGTCAAGCGCGTCCTGAGCCGTCCCTTGCCCTGCGATCACGTAGTTGTGCACGCGTTCCTGCATCGGGAGCAGAAGAGACGCATATGCCGGCTCTGCCCAGAAGTCCTTTACGATCGCCATGGAGTCGAGGAACGTCTGTGCGTAGGGCTGACTTTCCGCAAACCCGGGATCTTCCACCACCGCGCGCAAGGCGGAGTAACCACCGAGTTCCCACCAGCGATTCTGTATTTCCGGTTGCGCGAACCATTGGATGTACTCAAGCGCGGCATCCTGGCTGTCTGAGTAAGAGACGACCGAAATGCCCTGTCCGCCCAGTTGTGCAAAGTGCCCACCAGGACCTGCGGGGTTGGGAAAGTAACCGGATTTATCGCCACCAACGTTGGGGTCGGCGTGAACACCCGGCCAGATGAACGCAAAGTTCATCTGCAGAGCAACCTGCCCGGATTTGTAGGCGTCGATGTTTTCCGACATGTACCAATCCGATGAGCCCGGCGCGGTGCAGCAGTCATACAGCTCCTTGTAAAACTCCAGGCCTGCCACCGCCTCGGGTGAGTTGACGAAACCGTCCAGCTCATAGGGGTTTTCAGGGTTCTCGTAGAGGAAGCCGTAGTTATAGAGCGCGTTGGTCACGCCCATGGTGATACCTTCAGAGCCGCGCTCGGTGTAGATCGCCGCGCCATAGACGGTCGTGCCGTCAATTTCGCGCCCCTGGAAGAACTCGGCGATGTCTTTCAGTTCCTCAAGCGAGTTCGGCACATCGAGCGGGCGTCCGTACGTGCTCTGAAACTCTTCCTGAAGCTCGGGACGCTCGAACCAGTCCTTGCGGTACGTCCAACCCACCACATCGCCAAAGGCAGGCAGCGCCCAGTAGTTTGGTGTTCCCTTGGGCCACTCGGAATAGCCTGTCACTGTCGCCGGAATGAAATCTTCCATTGTTATGCCATTGGCATCGAAGAAATCATTGAGTTTCACGTAGTGACCCGCCTCGGCGCCCAGGCCAATCCACTGGCTGTCACCAATCATCAGATCACAGAGCTGGCCTCCGGAGTTCAACTCGTTCAGCATTCGATCGGCAAAGTTTGGCCATGGCACGAATTCAAAACTCATGTTGTGGCCGGATTGCTCCTCGAAATCCTTCGATAGCTCAATAAGTGCGTTCGCCGGATCCCAGGCGGCCCAACACAATGTCAAATCGTCGGCGTGGGCGCTTGTGGTCGCGAAGCCTGACGCAGCTGTGAACGCTGTCGTCACCAGTAAGCTGGTCTTCTTCATGGATGGTCTCCTCCCGTCGTCTGATGCGTCGCCGATGGCGTCACATTCTGGCACCTCTATGGGTGATTTTCAGAGCATATCTGAGGAACGTACCTCTTTTCAATGAATTTCATGTCACACGACTCGGGGTCGTTCGATGCTGAGTGGGAAAATGCCTCTTTTCCTTGCTCCGGGGCGCGCCCGGTTTTGCGAGGCGGGGCGACAGGGCCAGTGTCGTCTTCAGTCGCGAAACGGACACGTGAGCGCGGGGCGCGTCACGCGAACAGCGCGTGCCCGGACCGGATGGCGGCAATCAGTCTGCAGTCCCTTGCATACCTGCGCCGGGCGGAACACATGGAGATCACGGAAGGTTTTCGCGCAGAATAACCTCGATCCTTACGCGCTCCTGCGCTTCGAAAATAGGAAAGTTGTCGCACAGATTTCGCAGAACACGCAAAGCGCTGCGTGTGAGGTGCCCCACATTCTGCGCGATGACGGCCGCCACCTCATTCTCCCGCAAGGCGTGACGCATGGTCGGCGTCAGTTCATGCGCCAGAACAGTCAGCTTGTCGATCTGACCGCTGTTGCGTATCGCGTCAAGCAGGGCCGTGTTGCCCGAGCCCATCGAGTAGATGCCGATCAGGCCCTTTCTTTGCGCAACCGTACGTTCGATCACCCGGGTCATGCGCTCCGGGTCGCCATAGGATTCGACGGTGGGAAGAACATTTAAACATCTGAATTCATTTGATATAACTTCGTCAAAGCCGAGCCGTCTTTCCAGACTGTCCCGGGACCTCAGAGAGTGGGTCACGGGCAGTATCTCTCCGGCTGATTGCGCGAAACGCCCCATCAGAAGTGCAGCGGTGCGTCCTGCGGCAACATTGTCGACGCCAACAAAAAAATCCCTGCGCGAGTTGGGAAGATCTGACGCCAGTGTTACAACCGCAACGCCCGAGTTCTTCAGTCGGGACACGGCATCCCGAACCTGCGGAGTTTCCGGAACCATGAGCGCCAGACCGTCCAGCCGGTTCACGTTGAGCGATCGCAAAGTTCGTACGATCGCGTGAGGATCCTGAAGTGGAACGCGAACCACCCGAATGAGCGTTCGATCGGCAACCTGAGAGGAATACGCCTCTTGCAGGGCATCTTGCAGCGCGTTTGCGAACTGGCTGGAGCCTTCGGGCAGAACAAAGGCAAAGTTGTACTGTCGCTGACGGGCCAGGTTCGCCGCATTGGTGTCGCGCACATACCCAAGCCGCTCAACGGCCTTGCGGACCTTTGCGATCGTTTTTTCCCTCACCCCGGGGCGTGCATTTAGGACGCGGTCGACGGTCGCCAGACTGACCCCGGCCTCTTTGGCGATATCATGAACGGTTGGCCTGACCAAAATGCGCCTCCTTCAGCGGAAGGATATGAATGCTGTTGAGGTACGTCAATCACACTTGGTGATCCTGTTCTTGACGGTGGTGCGGTGATCAAGACGCGGATCGAACCATGATATTCGGGCGGGTCGAACGTTGCGCACGCAGTGACCTGGGCGCGATCCCTGCGACCAGCATGCGCGACACGATGCCGTGACATCCGACATGTGCCACCCGATGCCAGTATGGTCTACCGGAACAAGAAGCGTTTTGCCCGCAGAGTGCGTGTCGAAACGGGGCAGGGTGCTCGCCCATGTGCTTTGGATGACTGCGGCGGTTTCGCTTGTTCGGATCTCAAGCCGGTTTCGACAGGCACTGATCAACTGCGGGGAACGGCCGACACATTAGTACCGGTCAAATCCAGTCAAGCGCGTCCATGCCGGGCATGGCGTCGGCATCGGGATTGAAATATGTCACCGCCCGGGCGCCTCTCGCGCTGGCAGGTCTGCCGCTTTGGTGCTGTCAAAACTCCACATCGCGCGCAATGCGGAACCCGATGTGGTTTGAGCCGAGCCCACGTTCGGAGGGCTGGCGTGCAGACGGCCGGTAGCGCAGGCAATAGGACGGAGCGCACAGCCAGGAGCCCCCCTTGACGACGCGTTGTGCGCCCACAGAGGGGTGCGAGAATTGGGCAGACACAGCCTCGCTCGGGCCGGTAGGGTCCTCCACCGTGTCTGGCAGGTGTCCGGGGGCCCACCAGTCCCCGACATGTTCCCAAACATTGCCCAGCATGTCGGACAGGCCGTATCCATTGGCCGCGAAAGATCCTGCCGGCGCAGTGCCGTGGTGCCCGTCATGTTCCATATCGGTGTCGGGAAAGCGGCCCTGCCAGGTATTCGCCTTCCATCCGCTAATCGGATCAAAGGGTTCATCCCAACGCACCGTCTCATCCGCCCCGCCCAACGCCGCAAACTCCCATTCCGCTTCCGTTGGCAGACGTCCTCCGGCCCATGTCGCAAAGGCCTCTGCGTCCTCTGGCGAGACCTGCACAACAGGATGCGCGCCGAGACCCTCAATCGAACTGCCGGGGCCCTGCGGATGCCGCCAGTTTGCCCCCGCAACATAGCGCCACCACGCCATCGGGTTGGCCAGGTTTGCCGGGTCCGCGGGCTGGGCAAAAACCATCGAGCCCGGCACAAGCAGATCAGCGGGCATATCCGGGTAGTCCTCCGCGCTGAGCCCAAGCTCTGCCGTCGTGACGTAGCCTGTGTCCTCGATAAAGGCCGCAAACTGATCATTGGTGACCTCCGTGCGAGAGATCTCGAACGCGCCCACGGTCACCACGCGCGATGGCCCTTCCTCGCGGTAATGTTCCTCCGACCCCATCGCAAACACGCCGCCCTCCAGGCGAACGAACTCCGGGGCAGAGCTGGCGGACACGGCGAACGCTTCGGTGCTCCACGCAGTCACCATGAGCCCGAAGAGGGCAGGTCTTACCAAAGCTTTCATGCAACCTCCGTCCGACGCGCTCTGCACACCGACACTGTATGCTTGTTCAGCCAAACGCAACCAGATCCGGGGCCCGGGTCCCGCATGCGGCTGCCACGGAACGACGCTTTGAGGTGGTGTCGCGTGGTACGACAAGAACGCAAATACCGGCCATGTGACGAAGGCAAACGTCAGCGCGCCGCCCGAGTTCATTCGAACGGCTGGCCAGCGACGCTATGCGTTTGCTGCGTGCCGCACAGACAGGACCTGCGCAAAATCAGTCGCCAGCGCACGGTTGTTTCTCTGCGCATGTGGGTTTTTCAACGCGGTATCGAAGCCGGTTTTACCCAGCATGTTCATATAGATATCCATAAGATCACTGAAATGCGCCTTGGTGAATTCAGGGTGATGCTGCACCGAGAGCGCGGGGAAGGCATATTCGATGCGGCCAATCTTGCAGCGGGGGCTGCTCATGATGTTTGCCGCACCGTTTGGGGTCGTGAAGACCTGATCCTGATGGATCGCATAGGCGCCCTTGCCTGCGTAGGTTTCAACACCCAGAACGTAACCATCCGGAGACTTGCCAACCTCGCTGCCAAAGGCGTCTGCCATGATCTGGTGGCCGAAACACACGCCGCACATCGGAATGCGTCGGTCGCGCAGCCGCCGCAGGAAATCGCGTAGCGGAACAATCCAGGGCTTTTCGTCGTAGACACCGTAGCGCGAGCCGGTGATCAGATACCCGTCATATGTGTCGGGATCACTCGGCAATGCCGAGCCGCTGATCAGATTGATCGCCTGGAACCGCGCATCGGGCAGTTCGGGACGCATCCAGTCTTCGAACATTGTGCCGCAGGTTCCGTGCTTGTCATAAAAATCATCGCGCGGTTCATCGGTCTCGATGATTGCGATTCTCAGGCTCATTTCAGGCCATTTCCAGATAGCGGCGGCGTTCCAGGTCGGTGACGATTGTCTCAAACTCCTGCAATTCTTGCGTCACGATGGCAAGGTAGTTGTCCACGAAACGTGCGGGCAGGATTTCCCTGATTTCCGGCGCGCCCTTGGTCAGATCACGCGCGGCATAAAGATTGGTCGGCACCATTTCGATCCCCGGAATGTGATAGCAGTTGCCCGTCATCGCCTCGGGCAGCGCATGCTTTTGTCGCACGCCCCACAGGCCCTTGGCAATGGTGACGGCAAAGGCGGTATAAGGGTTCAGATCGGCCCCGCCGATCCGGTCTTCGATCCGGCAGGCGCCCGGGCTTTCGTTGATCAGCCGGTACGCCACGGTGCGGTTGTCGATGCCCCAGCTCTTCGTGACGCCGGCGAAACTGTCAAGTTCGAAGCGTTTGTAGCTGTTGACGTAGGGGGCAAAGAACAGCGTGGTCTCCCGGCACAGCTCGTAGAGTCCGGCGATATAGTGCTCGAACATCCCGCTGACATCATATCTGCGACCGGCCTCGTAAATCGCCGTTTCGCCAGTGTCGGGATCGACAAGAGAGTGGTGTATGTGTCCCGAGCTGCCTGACAGCCCTTCGCGCAGCTTGGCCATGAAGGTGGCCATGACGCCGTGTTTCGCCGCGATCTGTTTGGTGGCCATTTTGAAAAGTGCGGCGGTGTCGGCCATCTCAAGTGCGGGCGCTTTGCGCAGGTTGGCTTCGAATTGTCCTTCGCCCCATTCCGGTGTGCAGCCCTCGATCTGTTCAGAGAAGTGGGTGCGCAGTTCGGCAATGAATGGCTCGTAAAAGTGGCCTTCGTACAGCGAGTAGCAGTGCTTGTCCTGTGTAAAGAGCTCTATGTCGTTCCAGCCGCCCCGTCGCACGGCAGCAGGATCATTGGCCAGCACGGTGAATTCCAGTTCCAGCGCGAAGACCGGCGCGAGGTCAAGTTCCCGGTCCATCCGTTCGATCTGAGATTTCAAAAGCCCGCGCGGGCACAACTCGCAAGGCCTCCCATCCTCCCAGAACCAATCCATGAAAACAAACGCAGCGTCCGGTTCCCACGGGATACGGCGCAAGCTTGGCAGATCGGGGCGGCCAACAACATCCGGAACGCCATCATCCAGAATACCCTCAACCGGCGTGTCGACAGACCCGGTGTTCAACAGGAACCATGCAAAACGGAACCCCGTCCCCGCCTGTTGCAGAAAATAGGAGGTGGGCATCCGCTTTCCCCGCAGCGCACCAATCTGGTCGGAGCCGCCGACCAGAACCGTGGTGATCCGGTGCTCTTCGAGAAAGACTTTGGCGTCTGAGATATCCATGGGGTCCTCTGGTGGCTAGTCTCTTACAAGGGTCCTGCCGCGCGACAGCAGGATGCCGATGGTCACCAGCACGAGCGAAATCAGAATCGTTATCGTGGCAATCGCGTTGATCTCCGGGCTGACATCACGTCGCAGCATGGACCAGATTTGCATGGGCAATGTGTTCTCGCGACCGATGAGCAGGTATGTGACGGCCAGTTCGTCCATGGCGATCGAGAAGGTGATCAATATGCCACCCAGCAGCGCTGAACTGATCGAGGGCAACGTCACTTTCCGGAACACCTCAAGCTCGGTCGCGCCCATGTCATAGGCTGCCTCTGCCTGGCTTTGCCCGACTTGCTGCAGACGGGCAAAGACCTCGGTGACAATCACACACATCAGGGCAGTGCCGAGCGCGATGGTCAGCGTGACAAGCGAGAGCCGCACGTTGACGACGAGGTAAAAACCAAGGAGCGAAACACCGGTGATCACCCCTGGCAGCACAATGGGCAAAAGGACGATGCGCCGGAAGGTGCCTTTGAACGGAAACTCGAACCGGTCGAGCGCTATCGCCGCGGGCAGTCCGAGGCAAACGGCGATGACCACGACACCGAGACTGACTTTCACCGAGTTCCACAAAGATCCCATAAGCGCCCGGTCCTGAAAGACCTCGGCATACCAATCCATGGTAAAGCCTGTCCAGGGCAGTCCGACGGTCCCGCCTGCGTTCAGGGAAAAGGCAATCATCACGCCTATGGGCAGATAGAGAAACGCTAGCACCAGCGCGGCCGCAGGCCACACGATCCCGCGACGGCCCAGCCGCCGCGTCACAATCGCACCTGTGTCTTGTATTCCAGATAGTTCGCTGCGGACAGAAGTGCCGCAGCCAGCCCGATGATGACGAGACCTATGGCCGAGCCCAGTGGCCAGTCATAGGCCACGCCCATCAGGTTGATGACGATGCTGGCGATCATCACGCTGTCTGATCCGCCGACAAGGGCGGCGGCGATGAAATCGCCAAAGCCGAGAGAGAACGTGATCACGCCTCCGGCCAGCAGGCCCGGAACTGAAATCGGCAGGATGATCTTGCGAAAAATCTCGCCGTCCGAGGCGCCCATGTCACGAGCGGCTTCAAGGACGTTCTGAGGCACGCGTTCCAGCTGGGCATAGATCGACAGCACGGCGAAGGGCGTGAAGATATACGTCAGGGTCAGAACCATCGAAAACTGATTATAAAGAAAGAATGTCATTGGCACGTCGATGAGGCCGAGCGCCAGCAGTGTTTCGTTCAGAATGCCCTTTGTCCCCAGAATTGTTTTCCATGCATATGCTTTGACCAGATAGCTGGCCCACCAGGGCAGCATCACAAGAATATAGAGCGTTGCCCGCGCTCTGGCGGAGGAGACATGAAATGCCATGTAAAACGCCAGCGGATAGGCGACGACGGAGGAACACAGCGCCGTCAGCAGACCGATCTTGGCGGATCGCATGATGACGGTGGCATACGGGTCCTGAGTTGCGACCTTCAGGAAGTTTTCGCCGGAAACGCCCGGCGTGAAAGTCAGATAGTCAACCGAACCCAGGGCGTAATAGACCAGAACGCCGTAGGGCACGATCATGAAGACGAAAAACCACAGCAGCGGCGGGCCCAGCCAGAACATCAGCCGTTGCCGTTCCAGGGTGCGGGCCGAAGGGCTCCGCTGGCCAGGTGCGTTCGCCACAAGCCTCATTGTGTCAGTATCCGCAGATCACCGGGGTCGACCCGGACATGCGCCAGATCTCCATCGGCGAACCGCCCGGACTGACCACCCTGCACGCTGACGGTCAGCTGTGTGCCAGGCGATTGGGTGAGACTCACATGATATTCGGTTCGCCCTCCCAGAAACACCTGTTCATCAATACGCACCGGCAGGGTGTTTTCTGTGTCGGACAAAGAGGGGGGATCGGCGACCAGCTCAAGGTTTTCAGATCGGACGTGAATGCCCACATGCTGACCCCGGGCAAGCCCGTGCGTCGACGACTTGGATATCAGCGCGATGCCATCGCCCATGTCCATGCGAACCGACGCGCCGTTCAACGACTGTATGCGCCCGTCAAGCAGGGTGTTCCCCGCGCCGACAAACTCCGCAACATAGCGGCAGTTGGGGCGAAAGTAGAGATCTTCAGGGGACGACACTTGCAGAATGCGCCCGTCCTTCATGACGGCGATCAGGTCGGACATGGCCATCGCCTCTTCCTGATCATGGGTGACGTAAACAAAGGTCTTGCCAAACTCACCATGCAATCGCTTGAGTTCATATTGCATGGCATGTCGCAGGTTGGCATCAAGCGCACCCAGCGGTTCATCAAACAGAACAATCGCAGGATCGGTGATCAGCGCCCGGGCCAGGGCCACCCGTTGCCGCTGGCCGCCGGAAAGTTCATGGGGTTTGCGCGTATGATAGCCATCGAGATGGACCATCCTGAGGTACTCATCCACCAGCGCCTCTACGCGACCGGAGAACCGCGCACGCGTGCGTTTGAGTTTCAGCCCGAATGCAATGTTCTCTGCGACGCTCAGATTTGGCAGCAGCGCATAATCCTGAAACATCATCCTCATGTCGCGGTGGCTGGGGGGGACATCGGTGATGTCCTGCCCGCGAAACCGGATGCGTCCGCCATCGGCCTGTTCCAGCCCCGCGATGAGGCGCAACGTGGTGGTCTTGCCGCTGCCCGAGGCCCCGAGAAAGGACACAAAGGCCCCGTCCGGAATCGACAGGTTCACCGCGTCCACCACGGTTGCGCCGCCATACCGTTTGGTCAGGTCCTCAAGTGTGATCGCTTCAGTCATGAAGGCGTTTCAGTTCGAGGCAGCCTTGACCTGGTTCCAGATCTCCAGATACGCGCCGCGATTGTTCACCGGCTGCCACCAGTCAACGTCGTCAAGGGCGTTCGGATTGTCCATGTTCAACTGCGACAACAGCGCCTGATCGTCTTCGCTCAGGCTTTCGGACATGTTCGCGTTGGCGTATCCGAACCCGGTGACGCTGAACCCCGCTGCATGGGCTTCGGCCGAGGCCGTATAGTTCAGCCATTCATAGACACAATCATTCGCTCCGGCACCTTCAACGACCAGCCAGCTGTCCGTCCAGCCGCCCCGGCCTTCCTGGGGAATGATCTCAACCACATTGCGCCCCGCCCGGATCAGTTCGATCATCGTGCTTTCCCAGGCATTGGAGGCGACGATTTCGTTCTGCTGATAGAGCGTGTCCAGCTCTCCGGCGGTAAACCAGTACTTGCGCACATTGGGTTTCATCCTGAGAAGCGCATCGCGGGCCTGAGCCAACTCTTCGTCGGACATTTCGTAAACATTGTCGAACCCCAGATAACGACCGGCCATATAGACCGCCTCGATATCGTCCCAGATTGCAACCTGACCTTCCATCCCATCGGACCAGAGCAGGTCAATGCTTGCCCCCGGCTCGGTGACCTGCGCACCGTCGGCGATTATCCGGATGATGCCATAGGCGTAGGGGACGCCGTACACGTCGTCGCCCCGCATCAGGTAGTCGGGGTTCTTGAATGCTCCGAAGAAACCTTCGGCATTGGGCACACGCGACATGTCGACCGGTTCCACCTTGCCCGCATCAATCAGCCGATCGACAATATCGGACGAAGGCGAGACCAGATCGTAGTCGTCCCCGCGCCCGGCCAGCAGCGCCGTGATGATCTCGTCCCCGGATCCGATGTATTTGGGCGACACCGTGCAGCCTGTCGCCTCGGTGAAGGGGGCCACGAAACTGTCATCCGCATAGCCCTCCCATGTCAGAAGGCTGATCTCTCCTTCGGCCGTGGCCGTGCCGGCGGCCATGATGAGGCCAAGACCGCCCAGTATATGAAGCTTGGTCATGATGAATTCCCTTATTGGCAGGCCTCTCCGGCGTCATCCGGAGCGGGACCGAGCAAGTCGACATCCATTTCGGAAATTTCGGAGAAGCGTGTTGTCGTGAGCATGCTGACAACACGCTCATAGCTAGACTTGCAGTGCTCGATCGTGGCCGTGTCCAGTGCCTGAACATCGTCCGTTCTGATTGCCTCAACCATGGCGTCATGACCCCGCAGGAGCCGCGTCATGTCATCCCGCGTGGGCGCGCCATTGCCGTAAAAGGTCAGAAACGCGATGCGGAAGAAATGCCCTGTCAGATTGTCGTGATAGATTTTCAGGAAGTCATTGCGCGCCAGCGCCACGAGTCTGGTGTGGAACGTGAAATCCAGATCGAACAGCGCGCGGTGTTCACCCGCATCTATATGTGCCTGACCGGCGTCAAACAGTCCTGCGACGTCGGCCTTTTCGTCCGGTGTGGCCGAACTGAGAAACAGCCGCGAAGCAAGTCTGTCATTGTGCAGCCGGATCTCGAACAGATCGCGAATCGCATCGAGGCCGAGTTCGGCCACGTGCATGCTTTTGTTGGGGGCAAAGACAACCAGACCCTGCTCTGCCAGCCGCAACAGGGCTTCGCGGATTGGGGTGCGCCCCATACCCAAACTCGCCCCGAGCGTTTTCTCATCAATCGTGGCGCCGGGCTGTAGAGACCAGTCGAGAATCATGGCGCGAATGCGTTCGAACGCCAATCCACTCTGAGTCTTGGGAAAACTGAAATCAGTGACGGTGACGCGGCCGACATTCAGCTGGCCAAAATCCTGATTATGAAGCCGAACGCCCAATCTTTCGTACCCCCCTGTCTCCGATTGGCGTTGAGGCTAGGTGGCGGATGCGTGAATGTCAATATGTTGTATATTTTTGATATATTATGTATGTAAGCTCTGAATTGATGGCTCTAAAGGGAGGTCCGCGCCTTGACCGCACTCGGCAACATGCATCAAACAGCCCCCCTGGGGGCTGCGCTCGATGACATTTTGGTGGAAACGGGTGCGCTTGACGAAAAGTACTGGGTGAATGCGAAAAACGAACCCGGTGTCATGTGGCGGCCGATCATGTTCAACCAGGCAAGCGGCAGCCGGGTGGAACTTTTGCGGGTCAGACGCGGCGGTCAGCTGACGCCGCACATCCATCCCGGACCTGTGCACGGCTATACGATCTACGGCACCTGGTACTATCTGGAACACAACTGGATTGCCTGCGAGGGGTCTTACCTTTTCGAGCCACCTGGGGATTGCCATACGCTGACCTGTGGCGACTGCGATGAGATGATGGCGATCTTCTTTCTGTCGGGACCACTGCTATACGTGGACGAGGCCCGCAACGTGATCGGCTACGACGACAACCAGACCATTCTGGAAAAAGCCCGCGAACACTATGAAGCGGTTGGTTTGGGCGCCTCGTACGTTGAACAGTTTGTCAGGTGAAGCCGCCTGAGCGCGTCTCGCACGGATGGCACAAGCACCCGAGCGCACAAAAAAGGTCCGATCCGTTTTTGCGCATTGACGCCTCTCTTTTCGGGTAGGTCCGCCCGCGCCTGTCTGGGCAGCGTGCTGGCCGGATAATGGCAGACCGGTGCGGTGTGGCCATCAGGCGCCAAACCGGGATAGATTGCGGTGTCGTGGTGGCGCCCGGGGGGCACATAGTATGCGCACTTGCAGATCAGTATGGGCGAAGCCGTCGGGTCGGCTGTTTGCAATGCCGTTCTGCAAGGTGCCCGCCAATGGACCGCCGATATGACGGGAGCCGAAATGCAGCAACTTGAGACAGTCCTGAGACAGGGACTGAATGATCCCGATGCTGGCTGGAACATGGGGTCGTTCGGCGCGATTGCCGAGTTCCATCATGTCGCCGGAGACGACGCACCGCGTGTGGTTTCGGAACTGGCTCAGGTCACCGACCGTGGCGCGATCCGGATTGATACGCTCAGGGATGTGCGCCCGGTGGCTTACGAGATGCTGAGCCCCAGGTCACACCGATGGACACAGGCGCTCTCGCTTTGCTTGCCGGGCGACACGGCCCGCATGCACCGGCGCAAAGTGTTGACCGAACTTGGCCCCGACCCCGATGCCATCAGACCGGAAGACAGGGCCGCCTTCCTGTTTGACATGGGTCTGGACCAACCTCAGGTGGATTTCTGCATACGCACGGCCGATCCGGGGCTTCTCGAGGTGTTGCGAGCAAGCGAGGGCAGGTCGTTGTTCGAGCATGACAATCCGGCGATGGGGGCGATCCTGCAAGCGCACCCGCATCGTGTCGCGCTCACCCGGCTGGGACGTGTTGAGGTGTATCAGATGATCGGTGGTCCGGCGACCGGAGGCGTGTCGCCGGAGGGGCCTCATACGCATGTGCTGCCCAAACTTCTGCGCGCGAACCGAACCCATTCTGCCAACACGCCGATTCCGGACGGCTGGGTGCCGTGCTGCGGGTTTCATCCCAAAAGCCCTGTCATGGGGCGGCTGGGCGAAGACAAGGAGTTTGATCCGGACGCTTTCGACGCCTTTCAGGACTTGCTGACGGCATGGGGACCGCAGGCTTATCTGGCGCAAAAGCGCGATGTCTGGACCGCGCTCGGTTCCGGGCTGGCGCCGGGCGCCTGGACAGAGCCGGACACGCGCGTGGCGCGCGCAGGCTTGCGCAATGCGATCCGGCAATGGCGTCGCAAGCACGGAGAAAGCGCGCTTGTCACGGCCTGGGCGCAGGCGTTTGACAAAGGAGGCGCAGACGCGGACCCTGAACACCCGGGAAATTGACGTTCGTGACGCCACTGCGGACCTTGACGCATTGACGCCAGTGCGGCGTTGGGCGCTGCGCATCTGAGCGGACAGAAGACTATTCGGCAAAGTGCCGCAAACTTGCATCCGCCGCGCCGTCCGGGCCGCGTGAGGATCGCCCGCCGCCATGAGCGGGGATTTGGTGCATCCTGCGACGACCTTGTCTCACAGAATGTCGCGCGGCACAGCGGGCCCCTCTCGTGATGGGCGCGCATCGCTTGCTGTGACGAGTCCCTTGGCTTCTGATGTCGCATGTGCCACCTCAGGATCCGTGGCATACGCGTTGAACAAGAAACATTGCGGAACGCGCCGTTGGTTTTGTCATTATTCGGTGGCCCGATACGCCCACTGCAATGACCTCTGAGGAGACGGGAGCATGAGCAACAAACCCAAGCGCTTTTTGAGGCCGTCGAATTTTGGCGGTCTCGCGCCTGGCGCCGAGGCCGTCAACCTGAGTGAGGTGATAGACCCCGATCCGCGTGTTGGCCGCGAAATCAGAGACTTGCGCAAAGCCCGTGGCGCCACATTGACGGACCTGTCAAACGAGACCGCGCTGTCACCCGGTTACCTGAGCCAGATTGAGAACGGTAAAGCTGTTCCGTCAGTGAAAGCGCTGCACACGATAAGCCAGGCGCTGGGAGTGACGATCAGCTGGTTCTTCTCTCCTCAGTCCGGAGACAGCGAAACCCTGCGCGATTTCGTAGTGCGCGCGTCGAACCGCCGCCGGCTTGAGTTCAAGAACGGTATCGTTGATGAACTGCTCTCGCCCAATCTCAGCCGCAAGCTGGAAATGCTGAAATGCACCTTCCCTCCGGGTACAAGCAGCGGCCGCGAACCCTACCAGCACGAGGGCGAAGAGGCCGGGCTTGTCATCAGCGGAACGCTCGATCTGTGGATAGGAGACACCCATGTCGAGCTGTCCGCAGGTGACAGTTTTGCGTTCGAAAGCCATTTGCCGCACAGATATGAAAACAGAAGCGATCAGGATACGATCGTCGTTTGGTCGATCACGCCTCCATCCTACTGATTTTATTGAATGTTTCGATATGCCATCGAAACCGGCACTGTCTGTGACCGGCGGCACCTCGAAGATCGGTGCGCCTGCTCAACCTTGAGTCGTGGAATCGGCGAGCACCGAAAGGGCGCATCGGATCGTTTTCAGATGGTGTTGCGATGGAAAATGCCTGTGCGGTAATTTTTTACTCCCTGAAATTAGAAAAAAGTAAAAAATTGATTAACATTTTTACTTTTTTTCGCGATCCTTGTGAGAGGAGACGCGAACAATGGGCGATTCGCATTCAGGTGTAAGCAAGGAACTGCGACGCACGCCGAACTCTCGGATGCCCATTGCCGAACGCGCCTGATGAACGCCCGCACGAGGACAGAATGGGGCTCGCACGAGATGCCTCACAAAAACGAAGAACCGCTCGCCTCGGATGTTGACGAAACATGAATGCCACAGAGACACCGGCACAATCCAAGACCTATGATGCCATCATCATCGGAGCCGGCCACAATGGCCTGGTGTGTGCCAACTATCTGGCCAGGGCCGGAAAATCCGTACTGATCCTGGAACGGCGTGGCGTGATCGGCGGCGCGGCCGTGACGGAAGACCTGGCGCCGGGCTTTCGCACGTCGACGTTTTCCTATCTGATGAGTCTTCTGCATCCGCGCATCATTGCGGATTTCGATCTGCGCGACCATGGCCTTGAGATTCTGCCCTGCGCGGACATGGTGGCCCCGGTCGATGATCATTCCGACGACTATATCGTCTTTTCCGATGACATCGCCAAAACTCAGGCGTCTTTCGCGCGGTTCTCCAAAGCGGATGCCGAGGCATACCCTGCATTCGACGCCTATCTGGGTGAGGCGGCGGATATCGTCAGACGGCTCCTGTGGGAAACACCGCCGGATCCGTCTGCCCGAGACTGGAAAACGTTCAAGGACATGGCGGGTCTACTCTGGCGCTACCGCAAGGTCGGGCGCAAGATGTACCGGATCGTCGATCTCATGACCATGAGCGCCTACGACTTTCTGAGCGAATGGTTCGAGGATGACCGGGTCAAGGCGCAGATCGCATATTATGCGTCGATCGGAACATTTGCCGGACCGAGAACGCCGGGCTCGGCCTACGTGATAATGCACCATGTGATGGGCGAACATGATGGCGCGGGCGGCTGGGGATTTGTCAAGGGCGGCATGGGCAAGATCACCGATGCCCTTGCAGCCTTTGGCGCGCAGGTGGGCGTCGAAATTGTCACGGACGCAGACATCGCCCGGATCAGGGTTGTGGGCGGCAGGGCGGTCTCCGTCGAAACCGCACAAGGGCGCAGCTATTCCGCGAAAGCCATCATTTCCAACGCCTCTGCGAAACTGCTCTACACCAAACTGCTGGACCGCAATGACATTCCCCCGGACACACTCCGCGAAGCGAACGGGTTCAGAACGTTTTCCACTGCCTTCAAGATGAACGTGGCCTGTGAACGCCCACCGCAGTACCGCATCCTGGAACGTATTCGGCGCGATGGTGTTCTGGGAAACTTCGACTATCCCACCTATAGCCATATCGCGCCCGATATCGACTATCTGGAACGCGCCTACGCCGACGCCAGGGAAGGGCAGTTTTCCGCCGCACCGTTCATGACACCGGTCTGTCCGACGATCGTCGATGACACGCTGGCGCCACCGGGCAAGCACGTCGTCAATTTTTTCGGAGGCCACGCGCCGTACAAACTGAAAACCGGCACCTGGGATTCTGAAAAGGACACGTTCAGGAAAACTGTTCTAAGCACGATAGACCGGTTCGCGCCCGGATTTTCCAGCGACATCATAGAAGCACAACTTCTGACACCGCCCGAGATCGAGCGTATCGTGAATCTGCCTCAGGGGCACATCTTCCACGGCGAATTGTCCCCCGACCAGCTGTTCTTTCAGCGCCCTGTCTCGCGCTTTGCGGATTACAGGACGCCCGTAAAGGGCCTCTATGTCTGTGGTGCATCCATGCATCCGGGCGGTGGGGTCTCCGGCATCCCGGGGCACAATGCCGCCCGCGAAATCCTCAAAGACATGAAGTCGCGCCGTTTGTAACCCCTGTAAATGCTCTGACACACGGAGCATCCGGATGTCCTACCCAAAGCACACGCCATTCTTCGACAAGCATTGCGAAAACGGTGCAGAGTTTGTGGCCCGGTTCGGCTTTGCCACCCCATAGGAGGTCACAAACGTGAACGCTTGTCTTGCAAGCCCGGACAGTGAAATTTCTCCGCCGATAGACAAGCGCCGCACTTCAATGTCGAAACGGAAGGACATGCAGACAGAGAGAAAAGACCGTGTGATATCAGAGCGTTGCCGTTATCGAAGCAGCCTGTCCACAAAGTCGGCGCCAAGACCGTTGCTCGCGTAGTGCTCTCTGGCGCGCTGGATCAGCGACTTGTTGTCGTCCATCGCAATAATGTTTGAATCGTCGTCAACGTAGAGGATGGGTCCACTGATGTGGAAGAGCGTTTTCATCTCCTCTTCATCGCAGACAAGCGTGTGCTGATCGCCCGCTGGTTCGTAAACATAGGCACCCGGTTCGGCCACCCAGTCATGTTCCAGATAGCGCCACCGTCCTTCAAGAACAAATCCATGAACAGGGGTGGCATGAAGATGTTTGCCCAGTGAACCGCCCTTGCGAACCCTGAGAATTTCAACGTGATTGCCATTGGCAACGTCAAACATCAAAGGCCGCCACCAGACATCGACCCCGATCCCCGGCTCCTTGACCCAGACGCGTTCGTCATCCTGGGCCGTGAGTTCCACGATCTCCATGAAAGATGCGTCATCCGAGAGTTGCACTGCCGAAATCGTACCGGAGAGAGAATTGTCTTTCATGATCGGTCTCCTGTCATGCCGCCCAACGTGGCCACAGTGTGTGCCTTGTCAAAATAAACTAGTATAAATTTTAGGTTTTGCAAATTTATCGGCACGAATTTTTGGTCGCTCCTTCAGTCGTTCAGCCCCGAAACGCAACCGGGTCTGTAGACTGGAAAACGGCGCGGTCATGGCTGCGCGATGTGCTTTTGCCATGGGAAACAACATGGGTCGCGCGGTCTGGCCGGTTTATTATTGGCTTTATGACACCGGACGGCGCGCACATCGACCGCTTGTATCTCGGTCCCGACCAATGTCAGAGAGGGATTGGCTGTGCGCTCATCGCACATGCCAAATCGGCAAGCCTCGTGCGATTGGAATGCGTGACCTTCCAAAAAAACCTGCCAGCCCTGTCCTTCTGCGCAGCGCATGGTTTCGTGCCCGTCCGCTTTGGCGATGAAACCCGGAACGAAGACGGTGCGCCGGACGTGACCTGCGACTGGTCGTCAACGCGCCGCGTTTGGCGCCACGATGGGCCCGGGCCGCCCCGCGTCTTCCGGCCCCCGCGTCACAGGCACAAAAACCTGGTAGGCGCGCACCTGAAAAACAGGCAAGGTGCGCGGTTAAGACAAAGGCCGGAGGACGTGATGGTTGCGATAAAGACAAATGACTTTAAGCGGATCGAGGCCAGACCCTATGCGCCGACCCTTGGCGCGGAGGTCTATGGCGTCGATCTCAGCCAGGATGTGCCGAACGATCAGTTCGAGGAAATTCGCGAGGCCTTTCACCTATACCAGGTCCTGTTCTTCAGGGACCAAAAAGAAATCCCGCCCGAACAGCACGTTCTCTTTGGAAAACGGTTCGGGGCGTTGCACGTCCACCCCGCCGCCCCCACGATGGAGGGGCACCCCGAGATCTTCGAGATCCACGCCACCAGGAATTCCAAGGTCGCGAACGGTGAATTCTGGCATTCCGATGTGTCCTGCGACGAAGTTCCACCTCTTGGCACGATGCTTCAGATGCACATCCTTCCCCCTTGCGGCGGCGACACGATGTTCAGCGACATGTACGCGGCCTACGAGGACCTGTCGGATCCCGTCAGGGACATGCTCGGCGGTCTTTCCGCGTTGCACAGTTCCGAGCACATTTTCAAGGGCCGCTACAGCGATCGGGGCAAGGACGACGCCGATATCGACTGCCCCGAAGCCATCCACCCGATCGTGCGCACGCATCCGGATACCGGGCGGAAATCCCTTTTCGTGAATCGCACGTTCACAACGAAAATCATCGGCCTGTCGGACAGCGAAAGCAGCGCGATCCTGAACATGCTCTTTGAGCATGCCGAGCATATCAATTATCAGATCCGGTTTCGCTGGTCGCTGAATGACATGGCGTTCTGGGACAACAGGTGCTGTATGCATCGCGCGATCTGGGATTACTGGCCGGAAGAACGCAAAGGGCGGCGCGTGACGATAAAGGGCGACCGGCCGCGCTAGTGCAGCTTGCGCCGACATGATGTAATCCGTTCATGCCACGCCTGTCGAAAGGACCCGGATACAGATGAACCGCACGTCTGATGATCCGACCCCGTTCCGCGTGGTACCTCTCACCACCGACGACCTGGAGCAGAGTTTTGAGCTCGTGACGCGCGTGTTTGTCGACGGCAGCACGCTGCATCGCGCCCTGAGGATCGACCTGGACCTCTATCGAAGCTATCTCAGACCCTCCTTTGACGCGATGGTTGCCGAAGGCTTGTCGGTCATGGTCGTTGAACCGGTCAGCCAGCGGATCCTGGGCTGTTTGATCGTGACCGCCTTTGCGCCGCCTGTCGGTGGCGCCAACCACAGGTTTGCCCCGTTGGCGGCGCTGACTTCCGAACTGGTTGCCCGATACCGGCAGAAACGTCAGTTGCGCCCCGGAGAGGCCGCGCTGGTCGATATGGGCGCCGTCGCTCCCGAGGTCTCAGGCGGGGGGCTGTACAAGGCAATGAGAGATCGCGCCCACCACACAGCCCGAAAGCGCGGGTTCCGCTTTGTCCTGGGAGAGTTGTCATCCGCCGCGACCCAGCATGTGGTGCTCGGGCGAATGGGACACCGGGCCATGGCCAAAGTGGCCTTTGCGGAGTTCGAATATCAGGGCGCCCGCCCGTTTGCTTCGATCAAGACCCCGGAAAGCCTGATTTTGTCCGAGGGCGATCTGAGGTGACCCTCGCCAGGGCGCCTATGCCAGATCTCCGACAGTGGAAGAGCTACGGCGCATCCCGTTGCATCGGGACGTTTGACACAACCGGCCGCAGGCTGAAACCGGTCCGGTTTTCTCGGGTTCGACACGCACATCCCCTGACGGTCCTGCCTCTGGCAGTCCGGCATGGAATACCCCCTCTGGTTTGGTCCGGCATTATGTTTGGGAAACGCAAGAGCGCAGATAGCGAAGCAGTGGCACAAGCCTGGGCAGATCATTCAGAAGCTGTGGCAGTTTGACGTGCCTGTGTGTCAGGGGGTGATGCGTGTGCAGGCGTTGCGTCAGGTTCGCATAACTTTGCCATCTGTTTCACGGCGAACGGGAGGCAACCAAGGTCGTCATCGCCACCAATTGCGGTTTCCCGTGCAGTTCGGCGGACGTGTCGGTAATTTTCGCTCCAAGCTCAAAGCCCGCTGGCGTGCGCACGGTGAGCATCTTGTCAGAGGCGAGGTGTCCGGAGGCGTGAAGAGACGCCGCGACGCTCAGCGTCCCTAGCCCGGACGGCATGCGCGAAACGCTGCCGTCCGGCATAATGCATGCAGCCCGGATCTCGACGTCACCGTTTTGCATCTCGTTGATGCCACCAAAGGTAAGCATGACAATGTAGTCGGAAAACGCGTGTTCCAGGCCGATTTCCTTCAACGGCAGTTGCTTTTTGCCTACACTGCCAAGCAAAGAACCCGCGTGCCCCAGGGACTCTGAATCGAGGAAGCTGGCGCCGCACTGATCACCATCTGCCACCAGAAACGGCAGGCCGGTTGAAATGATGCTGGCGGACACCGCGCCGCGGTCCCCGTAAGAAAATGATCGGTCCTTTTCGATAACGGAAGGTCTGAATGTGTCCCACCTGACCCTTTCACATCGACCGTCGTGCATCCTTGCGACGACTCTGGCCTCGCCGGCCCCGGTATCGAAAATCACTTCTGTTTCACCGGACGTCACAGGCACCTGACCGGTTTCCAGGAGCGCCGCCGCGGACGACAGCAAAGGCGTGCCAGCCAGGGGCACATATCCGGCCTGCGTACCTACAACAAGTGTACGCACGGCGTTTTCGCCGACTGGCGGGTACAAAAGACTCATGTCCACAATTCCCGCGTGACCCCGCGGCTCTTCCATTGCGAAGCGCCTGAAATCCTCATGTTCACGACGCAAAGTGTCCAAAAGGTCTTTGGCGGTGCTGACCGAGATGTCAGGAGCACCGCTCAATACGACGCGGACGACGTCACCGGCGATAGCGTAGTCTGCAACCTTTACCGGCTGTCCCTCAGGGTGTGCGAGCCCAGCCATGTCTTCTGTTTGCTCCCGGCCCAAATCGCGAGTCTCCATACCATTGCCCGGCAATTGGCCGGAACCACCCGACATGTTTTGCTGATATTTTATTGCAAAAAGATAAGGTGTCCGCTTCGTTCCGGGCAAGGCAAAACCTGCGGATTGCCCCCTCTCAAGTGGCCCGATGTTATGCCCTGGAAGCGGAAGACTGGAGTTCAGCCCATTTCCGGCCCTGGCTCTATGCGGGCCTTTGCAGTTCGAAAAAGGGGAAAGACGGCCCCTTGACTCAGCGTTGAAAATTTCCGAATATTCAGTCATGACAGAAATAACGGATAAAAGCGAATCGATCGCAATCAACAACTTCATCCTCTACTGGGGTGACATGGGCAACCAATGGGGTGTTAACCGTTCCGTCGCTCAAATTCATGCCTTGCTGTATCTGAGCGTTAAACCGCTAAATGCAGAAGAGATTTCCGAAAGCCTGGGCATAGCGCGATCCAATGTTTCCAATTCTCTAAAGGAGTTGGTGAGCTGGCGTTTGATACGACGTGTGCCCATCCCCGGCGAACGCAGGGAACATTTCGAAGCTGAGACAGATGTTTGGGAAATGGTTGTTCGAATTGCTCAAGGGCGCAAGGAACGTGAAATAGACCCGGCCACTGCAGCTCTGCGCGCCTGTGTCGATCAGGCAGAAGGAGAAAGCGGCCTGAATCCCGTCGTTTTCGAGCGAATGCGTGCCATGCGGGACTTTCTCGAGACTGCTGACGCTTGGTATAACGATATCCTCACGGTCCCCAGACCGGCGCTTGCCAGGCTGATGAACATGGGCAGCCGGGTGGTATCTCTTCTTAAATTCGCTGGTGGCAAACAGGGCAGTTAAAAAAATTTGATCTTAAAATTCTCAATTAACAGAAAGAACAGAATGTACGATAACAAAGGAATAAGTGACGCTGTTGTTTGCAGCAGTCCCACCGGACCAAGCCGGGCGGCCTCGCTTCGGTCTTGTGTCGAGGATAACCGGTTTCGCGATCTGTTGGGGGATGCGGCCTGGACGCGCTTGCCTCGGGCAATTCGCCAGAGATTTGGCAAGCGCGTGTCAAGAGGGGCGAGCGTCGCGTACCAGGGCAAAGTCACCGACATGCGAATGAACTGTGCCGGACGGTTGCTTGCGTTTCTGGCACGCGCCATGGGCGCGCCTCTTCCCTACGACCTGAGTTCGGTCGGTCGTGCGGCGGTCGTGGTCGTGACCGAAGACTCGGCAACAAACGGGCAATTCTGGATCCGCCAGTATGGCAAGGCCAAGGGCTTTCCGCAGACCGTCTGCAGCTCAAAGCGTTTCGCGGGGCCGACAGGGCTAGAGGAATACATTGGCTATGGGATCGGCATGGCTCTTCGACTGGAAGCCACTCCGCGCGCCCTTTTTTTCCTGAGCGCCGGTTACTTCATCAAACTCGGCAGCCTGCGCCTCGCATTGCCTCGCCTGTTGTCACCCGGCCAGCTTGTGGTCGGTCACGAAGATTCCGGCGACGGTGCGTTTCGGTTTTCGCTCCGTTTGGAGCACCCCGTTTTTGGTCTCATGATTGCTCAATCCGCGCTCTTCAGAGACGCAGAGATCGTTGGAGGCGCACATGACAGACTGCATTGACCGACGACCATTCTCCTGCCGGAGTGATCCCGCCGTGCCCGACTTCGACGACAGCAAGCCGATCGCCTTTATGGATGGAGACTGCATGCTGTGCTGTTTTGGCGCACGCGCGATCTCAAAGCTCGATCGCAGCGGCAACATAAGAATTTGTCCGGTACAAAGCCCTTTGGGACGATCGGTCTTGCGACATTACGACATTGATCCGAGCGATCCGGAGAGTTGGCTGTATCTGGAGCATGGCAAGGCATATTCGGGGTTTGATGCGATGATTCGCATAGCCCTTTACGTTGGCGTTGCCCGGCGTTTGGTATTGGCCGTTGCGCGTTTACCGACGAGCTGGCGCGTCTGGATATACCAGCGGATCGCGCGAAATCGCCACTGGTCCGGACGCGCAAACATCTGCCGGATACCCAGCTCTGAACTTCGTGCGAGGCTTATCAGATGAAGGTCGTGATTATTGGTGGGTACGGCGTTTTCGGCTCTTTGATTGCGCGTCTGCTGAGGCGGGACGGGCATGCGATCTGGCTGGCCGGTCGCACCCCAGAGAAATCGCGTGCGCGGGCCAGGACCCTGGACGTGTTGGCTATTGAAGAAAATGTCGAGGTATCGCCAAACGCTGTTTTTGATCCGAACCCCGATCTCGTGATTGATGCAGCCGGCCCTTTTCAGGACTACGGGTCAGACGGCTACCGTATTCCCAGAATGTGCATCGAGGCAAAGTGTCATTATCTGGACCTGTCTGATGCGCCACAATTTACAAAAGGTATGTCCCAACTGGATGCAGCGGCGCAGGCAGCCGGGGTGTTCGTTCTTTCAGGCGCGTCCAGCGTGCCGGGATTGTCGTCCTGTATTGCGGTCGAACTGGGTGACGGGTTCGACACTATTGAACTTGTAGACACGGTCATCCTTCCGGGGAACAGGGCACCGCGGGGCCGGTCTGTCATCGAAAGTATCACAAGTGGCGTCGGACGCCCTTTCAAGGTCCTGCGAGGCGGCAAATGGCGATCGACGGCGGGTTGGACGGACAAGCGCGCCTATCGGCTCGACAAGGCTCTGAAGCGGTCCGCATATGCCGTCGACGTTCCCGATCTGGAACTGCTCCCCCAAAAGATCGCAGCGCAAAGCGTGACGTTCAGGGCAGGTCTGGAGTTGGGCATCATGAATGCGGCACTCGCCCTTCTGGCGCGTGTGCGGCGTGTCGCAAGGCTGGAACTGTCCAGCGGCACCATATCCATTTTGCACGCGATTTCGAAGGCGCTGTTCCCCTTCGGATCTGATCGCGGTGGCATGCAGGTCTCGGTCGTTGGCGTCATCAATGGCGCCCCGGTGTTGCGCCGCTGGACGTTGATTGCCGAACACGGCGATGGTCCTTTCGTTCCGGGGCTGATCTGTCGGGCAATCGCGCGACAGGCAGACCGGGTCAGACCCGGCGCGCGCCCCTGCCTTGCAGAGCTGTCGCGAAGGGCCGTCGAAGACACCATGTCCGATCTGGCGATAACAACAGAAGTCACCACGCAAGAGCATCCCACGCTCTTTCAGATGGCGCTCGGGGACAGATGGGAAAAGCTGCCGCGACAGGTGCGCGTCCTGCATTCCGTTCAGGACCTTGGCAGTTTTTCCGGGAAGGCCGTCGTCACCCGTGGTTCGTCATGGCTTGCGCGCGCGGCGGCGTGGTGCTTTGGATTTCCACAGGAAAACACGGACGCCGACGTAACCCTCACCAAGACACGCGTCGGTGACGGCGAAATCTGGGAGCGCAATTTTGACGGATGTGTCTTTCGATCACACCTCTCACCCGCCCCTGCCGCGTATCGCTACCGTGAACGTTTTGGCCCCTTCAACTTTGAACAAGACCTGCCAGTGATTGAAAGCAGCCTGCATTTGCCGGTCCGGCGCGGATGGTTTCTGGGAATTCCCCTTCCGGGTTTCCTGTTGCCCACCAGCGAAAGCCGTGAGTATGTCGAGAACGG
>JBCCHI010000044.1:0-27544 GCA_039028815.1 Pseudomonadota bacterium | reverse complement strand
TCCGTCCGGTCTGCGTCGATCACACGGAGGAGTTGGTGCAGACCGCCGTGTTCGGCCAGTGCGCTCATGCCCGCATAGGGACACGACTGGCTGCCCTCTTCGGTGTCCGACTCCACCGGCAGACCGGTCTCGAGCGAAACGTAGATGATCTTGCCGTTGCTGCAGAGCGCGACAAGTCCGGGACCTGGCGCGCTCAGAACCATCGGATGAGCCACAACGCGCAGAGCAACCACCAATGCCAGAAGCATGGTCAGCACGATCTGCATCGAAAGGCGCACGCGCGGGGTCAAACCTGTCCCTCCCCTCGCAGACGGTATCCGACGACAGTCCGGAACGATAGTGGGTTTTTGTCTGCCGGGATCACCCTTCGGCCTTGCGCTGGCGCCACAGTGTGAACAGACCGGCCCCAACGATCAGCGCGGCGCCCGCTGCAACATTCGTGCGTATCGTTTCCGAAAACACGGTGACACCAATCAGGCTGGCGAACACAAGCTGGAGATAGGCGAAGGGTTGTACCGCGCTGGCCTCTGCGACCTCGTAGCACTTGATCAATGTGAAGTGTCCCGCAGCGCCAGTGAAACAGAGTGTGATCATCCACGCCCAATCAGGTGCGCTCATGGGTTCCCAGAACCACACCCCGACCAGTGTCATTGCCACCGAACCCACCGTGCCGGTCCAGAAGAAACTGGTGGCGGCGCTGTCCCTTCGGGCCACATAGCGTGTCAGCAAACCGTAGAGCGCGAACATGCACGCCGACGCCAGAGCGATCATCGCTTCGGGTCTGAATACCGTCAGACCGGGCTGCAGAATGATCATGACGCCGATGAAACCAACGCCGATGGCGAGCCACCGCCGCCAGCCGACACGCTCTCCGAGAACCGGGCCGGAAAAGGCCGCGATGAGCAAGGGATAGGCCGCGAATATCGCGTGGCTTTCCACCAGGCCAAGATATGTGAATGCAACAACCATGACGCAGATCTCGGCGACCAGAAGCACCGCGCGAAACCCCTGCAAGACGGGTTGTCCCGTTGCCGCCGCCTTGCGAATCCCGCCCGCCGTGCGGCTGGCCAACGCAATCACGAAGGCGGCGAAGAACCAGTACCGGATCATCACGACCATGAAGACGTTGTATTCGCGTGCAAGATGTTGCGAAATACCGTCCTGCACAGCGAAAATGAAGGTCGTCGTAACCATCAAAAGGATGCCAAGGCGGGTGTTTTGTTCCGTCATGTCAGGCGGGAAGGTCGCTTGCTTTGAAGGCCACCGTCATGTGGCGTTTTCGCCCGTAGCCCGGAACGCGACGTACGTCAAACCCGGCATCGGCCAGCCCGCGGCGCACGAAACCGGCTGCACTGTATGTGGCAGCTGTGCCGCCGGGCCGTGTGTGCGAAGCAACGGCGTTCAGTATCTCCGCTCCCCACAATTCCGGGTTCTTGGCGGGCGCGAATCCATCGAGAAACCAGGCATCTGCCTGCTCTGTCCAGGCGGGCAGAGTAACCCGGGCATCCCCCACGATCAGATCGAAACTCAGATCGGGCAATCGCATGCCGCATGGCGTCCAGTGATCCAGGATTTCTGCAATCAAGGCGGTATGCTCGCCAAAGGCCGTCAAAGCACGGCACATGTCCTGAACGGAAAGCGGAAAAACCTCGAACGATGTGTATCTCAGCGACCCGGACCTGCCGGTACTGCGCCAGGCTGCCAGGGTGACAAGCAGGTTGAGGCCGGTGCCAAAGCCCAGTTCGGCCACATGGAACCTGTCGACAAGCCGGGCCGGAATGTCGTTGCCGCCGAGAAAAACGTGCCGTGCCTCTGCCAGACCGTTTTCAAGACTGTAGTAAGGATCGTCGAATCGGCGCGAAACCGGGACATGGCCGTCTCGCCAGTCCAGACCGGGTTCGTTTTCGGTTGCAGGATCGCTGATCACCATATTGTGCACCAAACCCAAGTCACGTTGCGGTGGCAAGCCACTGCAAGACTGTGACCCGGGCTGTGAAGTTGTTATATCTTCGCATGCGGCAAACGGAGATGAACCGTGTGCGATGTCACGATCCACGGTGCAGGAATCTTTGGACTTTCCATTGCGTTCACTTGTCTGCGACGCGGTGCGACGGTGCGTGTCATAGATCCTGCCGGCCCGGGCGCAGGGGCGTCAGGTGGCATTGTCGGGGCACTCGCACCGCACGTGCCTGAAAACTGGAACGCCAAGAAGGCATTTCAGTTCGAAAGCCTGCTGATGGCGGAGCACTTCTGGAAAAATGTCGAAGCGGTCTCTGGCCACGCCTCGGGCTATGCGCGCACCGGCCGGCTGCAACCGATCGAGGACGAACAGGCGCAGCGTCTGGCAGAGCAAAGGGCAACGTCAGCACGCACGCTTTGGCGTGGCGTTGCCACATGGCGTGTTGTGCGTGCTGAGGATACAGCCTTTGCGCCGCGTTCCGCGACAGGTCTTTTGGTTCATGATACTCTCTCTGCGCGGCTTCATCCGGCCCGGGCCTGTTTTGCTCTGGCAGCCGCGGTGACAGCTCTGGGCGGACAGATAGCAGGCGAGGGTGTCGAATCCGGCGCCATTGTGCATGCAACGGGTGTCGCCGGGCTTGAGGATATGTCCCGTGCGTTCGCTCAGCCCGTCGGCTGTGGCATCAAGGGACAGGCGGCACTGCTGGATTTCGCGGCTCCGGCCGCGCCGCAGCTTTTTGCGGATGCGCTGCATATCGTGCCGCACGCCAACGGAACGACTGCGATTGGGTCAACGTCCGAGAGCGATTACCAGAACGCGGGTGAAACCGACATGCAGCTTGACGATCTGATCGCCAAAGCGCGTTGCGCGGTATCCGATCTGGCGGGTGCCCCGGTTCTGGCGCGTTGGGCCGGTCTGCGGCCTCGCGCCCGGTCACGCGCACCGATGCTCGGCCCCTGGCCGGACCGGCCTGGACACTTTGTCGCCAATGGAGGGTTCAAAATCGGGTTCGGCATGGCGCCAAAATGCGCAGACGTCATGGCGGACCTGATACTGGACGGACAGGACAACATTCCGTCCGGGTTTCGAGTCGAGGCCTCTCTTCCGGCGGTGGTCCGATGACGGTGCCTCCACTTTGCAGACTCTGTGTTCTGGCATGTCTGTGCGCGATGCCCGTCGCGGCGCAGGATCCGTCTGCCCGAGCGATCGACAATGAGCCGCGCATCTGGCGTGCACTGACCGGAGACCTGATGGAGCTGGATGGTGACTTGGTTCGGCTGCGTGGCGTCGCCTGCCCGGAGACCGACACTGACGAGGGGCGGTCTGCAAAGGCGCTGCTCAACACGTTCCTGCGCGGCGGTGATATCGTGTGTCAGGTCACGGGCAGGCAGGACGACAGAGATGCGGTGTGCGAAAAAGAGGGCCGCGACATCGCGCGGGGCATGATCGCAAGCGGGCTATGCAAACCGCGCCCTTCAGGTCGTGGCCTGCGCCGTGAGGCACAGGCGCCTGTCGGGTCCTTCGACCCAGGCGCGTCCGTCTCCGTTGACACACAGCTTGGCGCTTTCGCTGACGATCAGCGGCGCGGTCAGACGGAACTCAAACGTCTTCAGACGGCCGAACGCGACCGTCGCTTCATCCATCAGAAGCTGTGCCAGCAAAGGTCCGTGTACGACAAGCCCGACATACGATTCCGTATGCGTTGCATACCCGAGGTCATAATGGATTCGGTGTCCGTTGAAACTCAGCGCCGAATATCGAAAGAGCAGGGTGGTGTCGAAGTGCACATCCCGCAGCCGCTCGGCTCGCTCTTGCGTCCTAGGTGGTGATGGACGCGCGCCAGCGCCGTCAATGTCGCGGTAAACCAGATCCTGCAACTCTGTCACCGCGCAGATACCGTTTTGCCAGATTTCGTGCCGCAGCGTGACAAGCGCGAGCGGCCCACTGCGTCCCTGTTTTCTTTCCGCTTTCTCAAGGCACGTGCGTTTCTCGGCCTTCTGTCCGGCGATGACCGGTGTGTGAAACTCCAGTGCACCGCCTGCCCACATGCGTCGCGAAAGGCCAAAATCCGGAATGAGCCCGCCTGTTTTCGGATGCCCATCGCGCCCCAGCCTATCCGGCG
This sequence comes from Pseudomonadota bacterium, assembly GCA_039028815.1. Taxonomy (GTDB): domain Bacteria; phylum Pseudomonadota; class Alphaproteobacteria; order Rhodobacterales; family Rhodobacteraceae; genus Roseovarius. The sequence goes on along the minus strand of JBCCHI010000044.1, from coordinate 23,462 downwards.
GTTGCGGGTCCCAGAAATAGACGTGGTGATAGAAATCGGGAAGCGGGTCCCCATGCCGGATATCGGGGACTCTACCCAGTGTGGCCTGAAGCGCCCGCGCCCGGGCAGGGTCGACCACGTCCTGCTGGCTCTGCGTTTTCACGTCCATGGCCTCAGGCTAGTTGCATGTCGGGCGACAGGCAAATCCGGTGATCCACCGGACAGAAAAGGCCGCGGTGGTGCTGGCGCAACTCTGACTCTGGCCACGCTTTCATTCCGTGTTGTGTGCGTTCACTGCAACTCGGTGCGAAGGTCTGACATTCGTGCCGTCAATGCATCCCGATAGCTCTGTTCCCTGAGTTTGCCGTTTTCATCAAACTGCTCATGCGCAGCAGCAATCATGACCGGCGCTCCTAGGATGAACCGCACCTGAAACTGCGCGAGACAGGACTGCGTCATGAAAAGCCCCGTTTCTCCGCCCGTGCGGCCGGCCGCCGCCGACATCAGAACAACCGGTTTGTCCTTGAACGCGCCAAAGTCGACGCGACTCACCCAGTCCAGCGCGTTCTTCAGGGCCCCGCTTATCCCCTTGTTGTACTCGGGCGCAGAAATCACCAGGGCGTCCGCAGACCTGATCTGTTCTGCAAGTTTTTTCACTTTCTCGGGGACGCCGTGCGTCTCTTCGAGGTCACCGTGATACAGGGGCAGGTCGATATCGGCCTCTACAACCCTGGCTGGACCGAATGCGTTGACCGCTTCGCTCAGCAACATGCGGTTGAACGAATTCTGACGAAGCGAACCTGAAATTGTCAGCAGAGTTGGGTCGGCCATGATGTCCTCCTGGGGCTGGATTGAACAGTCCCGACATGACCTAAAGCGGCCCGTACGGCAAGGGGCATAACATAGACGTTAGAATGGAGGCAGCGAGCCCGTTACGCAGGACCGGGTTTACCAGTCATTCGGTCCCTTTTCGGCGAACACGTTGACAAGAAAGTCAATGAACGCACGGACCTTGGGTTGCGTAAAGCGCCCTGGCGGGTACACCGCGTAAATTCCCTGCGTTTCGACAGGAAGATCCGGAATCACGTCCACCACTTCTCCGTCGCGCAGCGGGCCCGAATAGAGAAAGCTGGGCAAATAGGCAATTCCGAGCCCAGAGATCGCCGCATTCAAGAGTGACTGACCGTCATTGACCGACAATCCACCGGCGGTGCGTACCTGACGCTTTTCACCCGATGGCGCGGTCAGTTTCCAAACAGAGCCATTCGACTGGCTGGAATAGTGCAGTAGCTTGTGTTCGTTGAGATCATCAATCTTGGCCGGTCGACCATGTCGTTCAAGGTAAGCCGGGCTTGCGATCATGCGCTTGTTGATTTCCGTCAGCTTGCGCGCGCGAAGCGAACTGTCTTCCAGATCACCGATACGAATGGCCATGTCAAAGCCTTCCGAAATCAGCTCTACATAGCGATTGTTCAGCACCATGTTGACCGTGATATCGGGAAACGCGTCGAGAAACTGACCCAACACTGGGCTGAGGTGGTTGACGCCGAAATCTGTCGCGACGGAGATGCGCAGAAGTCCAGACGGGTCAGATTGCATGGAACTGACCAATGCATCGGCTTCACCAGCGTCATTCAGAACCCGCAAAGCACGATCATAGTAAGCCAGACCAATTTCCGTGGGGCTTACGCGACGGGTCGTCCGATTAAGCAGACGGGCACCAAGACGTGCTTCGAGGGATGAGACGTGTTTGGAAACCGCAGATTTGGAAATACCCATTTTACGCGCTGCGTCCGTGAACCCACCTTGGTCCACGACCGTCGCAAAGGCCTCCATTTCGGTTAAACGATCCATTCTCGATACCCCAGAAACATTACTGTGACGGTGGGTATCGTATCCAATTCGGGCACAACTGCGGCGTGGCGTCGACATTATCTGGAATTTGTGTGGCATTCGATCGCCCAATCCTGCCGATGCCATATGTTGGGCTAAATTGTTTAAATGGGTCAGGATGTGGAATTTCGGGTTCCGGTCAGCGGCTGAGAGCCCATTCCCAGTACATGTCGCGCACGCGTTTTGTCACCGGGCCGATCTGATAGTTCGTGTCGTCGAAAGCCGTGACAGGTGTCACTTTCATCATGTTTCCCGACATGAACACCTCGTCAGCGTCGTGAAAATCTTCGAAACTCATGATCGCTTCGTGCACGACAATGCCGTCGGCGCGCAAATTCTCGATGTGTCTCGCGCGTGTGATGCCCGCCAGGAACGTGCCATTCGGCATTGGCGTGAACACTTCGCCATCCCTGACGGCAAAAATGTTCGCAGTCGCTGTTTCGGCCACATTGCCGTGGCTGTCGGCCACGATGGCATTGCTGAACCCTTTCGAGACCGCCTCTGCCAGCATGCGGGCATTGTTGGGATAAAGACACCCGGCCTTTGCGTTCACGACGGCGTTCTCAAGCACCGGGCGGCGAAAGCGGGTGCGCGTCAGGGTGGCGGTATGGCCCGGATCAGCCATCGGAATTTCTTCAAGACAAATTGCGAAACCGGTCTCACCGTTTTCCTTGGGGACGATTGCAAGGTTTCCGCCTTCGATGGCCCAGTACATGGGTCTGATATAGACGGCAGCCTCCCTGCTGTAGGCCGTCAGACCCGCATGCACGATTTCGACCATCTCCTGCACGCCGATGGTCGGCGTCACCATAAGCGCTTTGGCAGAGGCATTGACGCGGGCGCAATGCCTGTCCAGATCGGGGGTTACGCCATGTGCATAGCGCGCGCCGTCGAACACGCTCGAACCCAGCCACATACCGTGATCGCCCGCCTTCATGACGGCGATGTCACCCTCGTGCCAGGTGCCGCCAAAATATGTCCGTATATTTGTACCCGTAGGCATGTGCGCCTCCCCTCGGCAACCTGAAGCCTTTCGCCTTTACCCTGAAACATCAGCTGAAGGCGAAAGGCGTGCAGCATAGGACCATTGCGCTGCGTTTCGCGACATACTGTGAGTCAGGGTTGTCGCATAACGCTTTAGGTCGGCGTCGCGGCAGGGTCCAGTCCGGACAGAGTGTGTCCGTTCAGATCAGCCGGCACCGCATCAAGGTCAAGCCGTCGTTTCATGCCGGTGTTCACAAACGACTTGGTGTCGGCCTGCATATGCCATGTTTGCAAAGAAGCGGGCTTTGCGCGTGACCTGCTGACCGAACGCGGCAGGCGCCCTAGGCTCCGACCATCCCCACGATGTCATAGGTTCGCTTCAAAATCGGCGTTGCGATCTCACGCGCGCGCTCTGCGCCAAGCGCAAGAATCCTGTCGATCTCGCTCGTGTCCCGCATCAGGCGCTCCATCTCGGATGAGATCGGTTCAAGGCGCGCAACCGCAAGATCGGCAAGCAGTGGTTTGAACTCGGCAAACGGCTTGCCGCCCAGTTCGGCCATGACGGCATCGACGTTCTGATCGCTCAGGGCGGCGTAGATGTTCACAAGATTGCGCGCCTCGGGGCGTTCGGCCAGCCCACCCGCGTCCAGAGGCAATGGTTCGGGATCGGTTTTCGCGCGTCGAATCTTTCGGGCAATCGTATCTGCATCGTCTGTCAGATTGATGCGCGACATGTCCGAAGAGTCGGACTTCGACATTTTCTTTGAGCCGTCTCGCAAAGACATCACGCGTGTGGCAGCCCCCTCGATCACCGGGTCAGGCACAGGAAAGAAGTCTGTGCCGAAATCATTGTTGAACTTGATTGCAATATCGCGCGTGAGTTCCAGATGCTGCTTCTGGTCTTCGCCCACCGGAACATGGGTCGCGTGATAAACCAGGATGTCCGCGGCCATGAGCGCCGGATATGCAAACAATCCCAGAGAGGCGTTCTGCGCGTTCTTTCCCGCCTTGTCCTTGAACTGCGTCATGCGCTGCATCCAACCCATTCGCGCAACGCAGTTGAAGATCCAGGCCAGTTGCGTGTGTTCCGGCACCTGACTTTGGTTGAACAGGATGGACTGAACCGGATCGAGCCCCGTGGCGATGAAACCTGCGCACAGCTCTCGCGTGGCACGGGCAAGCGCTGCAGGATCCTGCCACACGGTGATCGCATGAAGATCGACCATGCAATAGATCGTCTGGTCACCGCTGTTCTGCATTTCGACAAAACGCTTGAGCGCACCCAGATAGTTGCCAAGGGTCAATCCGCCTGACGGCTGAATACCCGAGAATACGCGTCTTTGCCGGACCGTGTCGTCCATACTGGTTCCTGCCCATGTGGATTTCTGTTTCCGCCTCGCTTACTGAGGCGCTCAAGGTCCGTCAAGCACAGCAGGAGAGTGCCCAAGATGCCGCAATCCGGATCACCCGGCCCGTTCAACGCGCTTCCACCGCTGATCGCGGCGATTGCCATCATGATCATCGGTATCGAGCTGATCTTTCAGATGGGCGCCCGCGGCCTTGTTGGTGGCCCGCAGGCGGTGGGCTGGCGGCTTGCCGCGTTGCAGGATTACGGATTTTCCAACAGAGCCATGACCTGGATGATTGAAACCGGTCAGCTCAGGCTTGACTACCTGTACCGCTTTGTGACGTATCCGTTCATCCATCTGTCATTTGTCCATGCGCTGTTTGCCACGGTGATGCTGTTGGCGCTTGGTAAGTTTGTCGGAGAACGGATGCCGCAATGGGCCGTGCTGGTTCTGTTCTTTGGCAGCGGCGCGATCGGGGCTCTGGTGTTTGGACTGGTTCTGCCGGAGGGGCCGGGCCTCGTCGGGGCCTATCCCGGGGTCTACGGGCTGATCGGTGGGTTTACCTGTCTGATGTGGTTGTGGCTTGGGTATCTGGGTGAAAATCAGACCCGGGCCTTTTCGCTGATCGGCGTCTTGCTGGGGCTTCAGCTGGTGTTTGGCCTGATGTACGGCGAGGATCCGACCTGGATTGCCGACGTGGCCGGCTTCGTGGCGGGCTTTCTGATGTCTTTTGCGCTGGTGCCGGGCGGCTGGAAACGCCTGCGCGAGCGACTGCAACAGCGCTGACTGCGGCGTTTCACTCGGGTCTGGCCCGGCGTCGCAGCGCGGCCCTGAGTTCGGACAGTCTGAACGCGCCCATCGCCTGACCCAGCATCGCGTAACTCAGAACGCCAGAGCCGATAAGCGCAACCAGAGCGATCCATCGCCATCCCGGCCAGGCAAAAAACGGCGTCAGCAGCACGCCAACCCCCCAGATCACCACACCCATTGCCAACGAGGCCCATACGATGCGCCAGATCCTGCTGCGAAAGCGGTCGTCAAAGCGCGCCACGTCGCCGTAGCCGCGCGCGCCGCGCAGCAGAAGAAACACCATCGCCCACCCTGCAAGGGTCGCACCGATCGCGGCTGCGATCCATCCGATGACGAAGGCCAGACCGATTGCAATCGCTGCATTCACGACCATTGCCACAAGGGCATAGTAGAACGGCCTCTTTGTGTCCTGGCGCGCGAAAAAGATCGGCTGGAGCACTTTTTGCAGAACGAAGGCGGGCAGCCCGACGCCGTAGATGGCGACGGCAAGTGCCGTTGCGGCAGTGTCGTCGCTGTCAAACGCACCGCGTTCGAAAAGGACGGTCACGATCGGGAACGGAATGATCACCAGCGCGACGGCGCAGGGCAATGTGAGCGCCAGCGAGATCTCACCGGCACGCGAAAAAGCATCACGCGCGCCCATGTCGTCCCGGGTGCTGAGCCGGCGCGAAAGGTCGGGCAAAAGAACGATTCCGACCGCAATACCAACCACTCCCAGTGGCAATTGGTACAACCGGTCGGCAGCATAGAGCCAGCTGATGGCCTTCTCCGTGTTTGAGGCGACAAGCTGTCCGACCAGCAGATTGACCTGAACCACACCCCCGGCCAGCGCGGCGGGCACAGCGATACGCACAAGCTGTGCCATCTCCGGTGTCCAGCGTGGCAAAACCGGACGAATGCGCAGACCGGCACGATCCGCGGCAATCCAGACCAAAGCCAGTTGCGCAATCCCGGCAAAGGGGATTGTCCATATCAGGGCATCGGCCACCGCCCCACCTGTTTGCCAGGCCAGTGTCATTGCACCGACGAGCAGCACATTCAGCAACACAGGTGCCGCGGCGGCCGCCGCGAAGCGTCCCGATGCGTTCAGAACACCGGAGAAGAGTGCGGCCAGCGAAATGAACAGAATGTACGGAAAGGTGATGCGCCCGAAGTCCACGGCAATGTCAAAGCGTGCATCCCCGACGAACCCTTCTGCCGTCGCAAAGATAAGCGCCGGCATGAACAGCATTGCCAGACCGCTGAGGATCAGCAAGACAAAGGCCAGGCCGGACAAGGCCAGGCTGGCGAATGCCAGCGGCGACTCGCCCGCCTCCAGCCGTTTGGAAAACATCGGCACGAACGCTGCGTTAAACGCGCCTTCGGCAAAGAACCGGCGAAACATGTTTGGCAATCTGAACGCGGCAACATAGGCGTCCATCAGCACGCCGGGACCAAGAAGCGTCGAAATCAGAATGTCGCGAACAAAGCCAAGGACGCGACTGAGAAGCGTCCAGACTCCCACCGTGAGGACACCTGATATCATGCGGATCGGCTTCACGCGCGAAGCGTCACTGTCAGTGCGCGGCGTGAAATCACAACAGGCACGGTCAGTATTCGACCCCGATCTGCGCCTTAATGCCGGATCGGAACGGATGTTTGACCAGCTCCATCTCGGTGACGAGATCGGCAATCTCGATCAGCTCGTCCTTGGCATTGCGTCCGGTCAGGACGACATGGGTCATTTCGGGTTTCTCGCTGCCGAGAAACTGCACCACTTCGTTTACGTCAAGGTAATCGTAGCGCAGCGCGATGTTGATTTCGTCGAGCAGAACCATCGCGTTTGTTTCGTCACGTATCAGCTCTTTTGCCTTCTCCCAGGCCGCGGTCGCCATCTCGATGTCGCGCGTTTTGTCCTGCGTCTCCCATGTAAAGCCTTCTCCCATGGTGTGAAATGCGCACTTGTCCGCAAACGTCGATGTGATCAGGTCCCGCTCTCCGGTAGACATGCCACCCTTGATGAACTGCACCACGGCACATTTCATATCGTGCGCGATACACCGGAAAATCATGCCAAACGCGGCTGAAGACTTGCCCTTGCCTTTGCCCGTGTTGACTATGATCAGGCCCTTCTGATCGGTTTTCGTGGCCATGATCTTGTCGCGGGCGGCTTTCTTCTTTGCCATCTTCAAAGCATGGCGTTCTGCGTCTTCTGTCATGTCGATCTCCGGCTTCGAGCGGGGTGCAGCCTGCGCCTGCGTCCTCACAGACGCAAGCTCTTTCGCAATGGAGTGTTAACCAAGATTTGCAAAATTCGGATCATGAGGACGTTGGGACTAACCGGTTTTTGTGTTCTGGGTCTGCTGGCAGGCTGCAACCAGCCTGGTCAGGACTTTACCGGTATTGAACCCGTGCGTGTGTCCTTTGGGCCGACGCAGTTTGACATTCGTGTCATGGGACAGCGCGCGGAAGCGGTTCGCGTCAATACGCAATGGGCGCCAAATCTCGCTGCCGTTGGTCCGCAGGCGGTTCTGGCGATCGAAAAGATCAGCGGATGTCGCGTTGTGCGATTGACCGGAGATCAGGCGGTCATGCAGGCGGCGATGGATTGCGGCCAGGGCGCGCCGCCGCCCGGTCCGTTTCCATCGGAGGTGCGATGCGACGCGCTTGATCTGGGTGAACACTTTTTCGATGCCCTTTGCTCGCCCTATCCCTGAGGTGCCGGCACGGCGCGCGACACTATCCCCTCGATCCGCGCTCTGGCCGAATTCGAACGTGGCGACCAAAAGCCGCGGTCAATAGCTTCCTGAAGCCGTTCGGCGATCTCTCGCAGGGCAGGCGCGTTGTGCTTGGCAATGAAATCGCGGGTGGCGTCGTCTTCCAGAAACGCTTCTTCCACAAGATCGAAGTGATGGTTGCGCACGGCACCGGTGGTTGCGGCGAAGGCAAAAAGGTAGTCCACGGTCGCCGCGATTTCGAACGCGCCTTTGTAACCATGTCGCTTCACACCGTTGATCCATTTCGGATTGACCACTCGCGACCGCACCACGCGCCCGATTTCGTCGTCCAGAGTGCGGATCAGCGGGCGCTCCGGGCGAGAGAGATCGTTGTGATACACAGGTCTGTCGCGGCCCTGCAACGCAGCCACGGTGGCCGCCGCGCCCCCTTCGAACTGGTAATAGTCGTCACTGTCCAACACATCGTGTTCCCGATTGTCCTGGTTTTGGACGACCGCATCGGCCTCGCGCAGGCGCGTCTCAAAGCCCGTCCGGTCGGCGCGACCTTCATCCTGAACGCCGTAGGCATAACTTCCCCAGGTCAGGTAGGCCTCCGCCAGTGCGGCCCGGTCTGACCATAGTCGTTCGTCTATCATGGCCTGCAGGCCAGCGCCGTACGCTCCTGGCTTTGAGCCGTAGATCCGCGGACCGACACCGGCGTCGCGCGCGCGCATCGCAGCCGGGTTCAGCTCTTGAGGCTCGTCGAGCGCCTGCACCGCACGCGCTGCACTGTCGAACAATGCGATAAGCTGAGGAAACGCGTCGCGGAAAAACCCCGAGATGCGGAGCGTCACATCTACACGCGGTCGGCCAAGTGCGCTCTGGGGAATGATCTCAAACCCTGTGACACGGCGATTTGCGGCATCCCATCTGGGTTTCACCCCCATCAACGCAAGGGCCTGCGCAATGTCGTCACCTCCTGTGCGCATGTTCGATGTGCCCCATGCGGTCAGCAGCAGGCTGCGCGGCCAGTCGCCTTCACGCTGAAGATGTGTCTCGATCAGCAGATCGGCGGACTTCCACCCGAGCCGCCACGCCGTGGGCGTGGGCACGGCACGGCTGTCGACAGAGAAGAAATTTCGCCCGGTAGGAAGTGTGTCCGGACGGCCTCGCGTCGGAGCGCCGGACGGGCCGGGCGGTATGGCACGGCCGGACAGAGCGGTGACCAGAGCCCGTCCCTCATCGGGTCCGCAAGCTGCGATGGCAGGGCGTAGAACATCCTCGATCTCTGCAAGGACAGGTCTCGTCCCGGCCAGCGTGTCGCGCAGATCCGGGCGTTCCTCCGTCATCAGAACCTGCGCCAGAAGTTCAAGCCGCTCGACCGTATCACCAGCGGTTCGCCAGGGGTCGCGGCTCAGATCCTGCAGCCCTGCCGGCCTGGCCGGAGCCGGGGCGCTCATGTCGCAATCCAGTGGGTCAAGCCCCGTGCCCAGGTCATCGGCCAGAGCGCGCAACAACGAGGCGTCGCGCCCTGTGCCGTCGCCGCGCGGAACACGCGCCAGTGCAATGGCAAGATCCCGTTCCTGAGCGTTTTCAGGCGAAACTCCGAATACGTGCAGCCCGTCGCGGATCTGGGCTTCTTTCAGTTCGCAAAGATACGCATCGAGACGTGCAAGATCGGTGTCTGCGTCCCCGCCGGACAGACCTGCATCCTTGTCAAGCCCCGTCGCCGCGGTCAGCGACAGAATCTCGCGCCTCAGATGCTCAACGCGACGGGGATCAACGCCAGCGGCCTCGTAATACTCATCTACCAAACCCTCAAGATCGCGCAGCGGCCCATACGTCTCTGCGCGGGTCAACGGCGGTGTCAGGTGGTCGATGATGACCGCCTGCGCCCGACGCTTGGCCTGTGTGCCTTCGCCCGGATCGTTGACGATGAAAGGGTAGAGATGCGGCATCGGTCCGAAGACCGCTTCGGGCCAGCAGGATTGGCTGAGTGCAAGCGCCTTGCCCGGCAACCATTCGAGATTGCCATGTTTGCCCATGTGAACGATTGCATGTGCGCCGAAAACGTCACGCAACCAGACATAGAAGGCCATGTAGTTATGTGGTGGAACCAGATCCGGCGAATGATAGGTGTCCGTCGGGTCAATGTTGTAGCCACGCGCAGGCTGCACGCCGACAACCACGTTCCCGAACTCTAGAACCGACAGCTTGAACGATGCTGTCGCCCTGTCAAAAAACGGGTCGTCTTCGGGGGCGCCCCAACGGGTGTCCAGCTGCTCTTTGAGTTCCCACGGCAGGTCACTGAAGTACCCAAGGTAGCGTTCGATTGACAGCGATACGCCGCCTGACCGGTCTGCGCGGTCCGTCAGCCAGTTGGTTGGGCCCTCAAGCACCCTGTCCATCAACGCCTGTCCGCTGTCCGGAACGGCCTGAACACAAAAACCCTCAGCTTGCAGCAGCCGCAGCGCGTGTACCGTTCCGGCGGGCGTGTCCAGCCCCACGCCGTTGGCAAGACGCCCGTCCTTGTTGGGATAATTGGCCAGCACCAGAGCCGCGCGCGTTTGCTCGGGTGGGGTCTGGCGCAACCGTGCCCAGTTGGCGACCAGCCTTGTCGTGAAATCAATACGATCACCCTGTGCGCGATAGGTCGCGATCGGGCACTGGGTGGCGTCGTCAAAAAATGCTTCGCTTTTGAAGCTCACGGCGCGTGCGAGTATGCGACCATCGACCTCGGGCAGGGCCACGTTCATTGCGATGTCCCGCGCGCCCAGCCCGTTCAGGCCATCTTCCCAGGCCTCCTGTGTGCCACCCGACAGCACAATCTGGAAAACCGGTGCCTCGTTCGCTGCGGGCTGAAAGAACGGATTTGTGCCACCTGCCTCATCTGTGTGCGGCGACCCCACCGCAAAGGCCGTCGCGTTCAGGATCACCGACGGTGGCGCGTTGGTGAACAGGTGTTCAAGCGTTGCGGCAGAGACCGTATCCTTCAGCGAGGCCACGAAAACCGGCAAAGGGTTCAGCCCTTCGCGGGACAGCGCACGCGTCAAACGGTTGATCGGGTTGAGCCCCGCACCCTGCACCAGCGCGCGATAGAAAACGATCGGAACAACGGGTTGTCCGTCTGTCCAGTGCGCCTGTGCGACCGAAAGATCAGCCACGCCTGTTCCGGGCCAGTAGACACCTGCGCGCAAAAGCGGCGCAGCACCTTGTGGTCGTGGGGCATCCGCAAGCATGGCTTGGGCAAACGTCAGAAAGTTATGCGTGTTTTCGGGACCTCCTTCGATCAGATAGGACCAAAGAGCGTCGTAGTCCGCGTCCGAAACGGTAGAGAGTTCGCGCAGATCACTGTCGGGTTTGTCGTCGCCGGGCAGCAGGGCGAGCGGCACGCCGACCTCTCGCAGTCTTGCGGCATATTGCTGTACGCCGTAGGTCCAGTATCCAAGACCACCCAGAACTCTTGCGACGACCAGACGGGATCGGGACGCGCAGGCGTCAATATGCAGATCAACCGACATAGGGTGCTGCAAGTGGGTCAGGTTGGCCAGTCGCAATACGGGCGGGTCCGGCATTTCAGACCGCGCCTCGCAAAGCGCTGCAAGCTCCGTGTCCGCCGCAGAAAGAAAGACGATATCCGCCGGGTCCTGTTCGAGATCGACAGGTTCTTTCCCGTCATCGACGGATCCCGGGGTGGCGGCAAGCAGATGCATTGGCGGTGCTCAGATGTCCCGTGGCGCGGTCAGCGTCTTCTCCATGTAGACACTGGATGTATTCGGCACATAATCACCGAAGATCCCGCATCTCTTAAAGCCGGACTTCTCGTAGAGACGAACCGCCGCATCAAGAGCCTCACCGGTTTCCAGACGCAGCAGGCTGAGTTTTTCTTTCAGCGCGGCGTCTTCGATCTGGCGCAAGAGTGCAGCCGCGACACCTTTGCCGCGGGCAGCCTCGGATGTGAACATCGACTTGACCTCACCATATCCCGCACGCAGGGCAAGCGCGCCGACGCCCACAGTTTGATCACCGTCACGCGCAGAAAAAAAGCGTATGTCGGGACCGCAAAGCGCATCCAGTTCCAGAAAATAGTTTTCTTCCGGAGGGAATGTGTCACGCATCAACGCGTGGCTTGCCTCCAGCAGGGTGCGCGGTCCGGTGTCGCGCGGGTCGGCGGGTTCGATTGTGAGCATGACCTGTCTCAGGCCGCCAGCGCGGCTTCTATTGCAGCCCGGTCCAGACCGGACTGACCGATTACCACCAGATGCGTCTCGCGCGGATCATCTGCCGCGAGCGGGCGGTCAAAATAGGTGTCGACACGCGGCCCCACCGCTTGCAGCGTCAATCGCATCGGCTTGCCTGAAACAGCGGCAAAGCCCTTGAGGCGCAAGATATCGTGACGACGTATCACATCTGCGACCTGTTTCGCGAACGCGGCCGGGTCTTTCACCTCTGGCAGGGTTACGACGAAACTTTCAAAGGCGTCGTGATCATGATCGTGGGAATGGTCGTGATCGTCGTGATGGTGATCATGGTGATCATCGTGGTGGTGATGATGATCGTCATGGTGGTGGTGGATCTCGTGTCGCGCTTCGGTATCGGCTTCGGCGCCGATGTTCTGGCCAAGCAGCACCTCCACCGGCAGTGCGCCCATGGTGGACGTCACAACCTGCACGCCGTCACGCGCGTCGTTGCGCAATCGTCCGACAAGGGCCTGCGTTTCGTTCGCTTCCAGAAGATCGGACTTGTTGACAACGATCATGTCGGCGCAGGCAAGCTGATCCTCGAAAAGCTCAGAAAGAGGTGTCTCGTGATCTAGGTTTTCGTCCTGAGCGCGTTGCGCTGCGACGGCGTCAGTATCGTGCGCGAAGCGGCCCTCGCTTACGGCTTTTCCATCGACGACTGTCACGACACCGTCCACGGTGACTCGTGTCGCGATCTGAGGCCAGTTGAAGGCGCGTACCAGAGGTTGCGGCAATGCAAGGCCGGACGTTTCAATCACGATGTGATCAGGCGGTGTCTCGCGGTCCAGAAGCGTCTCCATGGTCGGAACAAAGTCCTCGGCGACGGTGCAGCAGATGCACCCGTTGGACAACTCCATAACATCGTCCTCTGAACAGGACTCAATACCACATCCCTTCAGGATGCCGCCGTCGACCCCCAGATCACCGAACTCATTGATGATAAGCGCGATGCGCTTGCCACCCGCATGTTCAAGCAGATGCCGGATCAGCGTGGTTTTCCCGGCACCCAGAAAGCCGGTGACGACTGTCGCAGGAATTTTTGCAGACATGTAATACTCCGCAGTGTGTTTGTTGGGTTGGGGATCCGTCGCGATCCCTGTTTGGGTTAATCTGTTCGGTGCGCGCGCGCCATTTGCGCCGCTTCGCCCGGCGCTGTGAAGGGCCGGACCGAACGGGAAGAGTCAGGGTGAGCGGCCGGCCCGATCAATCCTGGTGCTCTAAGCGTCGGGGTCTGGCGTCAGATCATCCGGTCGGTTTCGCGCAATGCGAGGTTCTGTGCGTGTCGCAAGTTGGGGGTCGATAGGCATCTTCCGTCTCCTGTGCCGTCCTCCCGACGGCGGATTGATATTCGTCGCAAGGCCGGTCTTCTGGCTCACGGGTCATCACCGGCTGCCGCCTTCCCGGAACGCTGTCCAGTGGCATGTGGCAGGGGCTCTCCGACTACAGTCGCGGGGGCGGCTGACGCATGGGTCCCCGGGATGGGTCAACCGGCACGTCATTCCCAGTTTGAGTCCCGGCGCTTTCGAACGCCTTGGGAAACCTTGCATCGGCCGGTATGAAACGCTGTTCCATACCCGTCAAGAACGATTGCGACTCTGCCGCGTCGATCCGCGGCAGAGTGGTGGCCGTCGGCTAGCCCGTGGTTTCAATATCTTGTGGATATCTGTCGAATTTTTTCAATATAATGGGGTTCGTGGTTGACAGATGCACCTGTGGGTCGTCTCATGGGGGACGCGGCGGAATCGTCGGGCAAAGGTCTCGCCACACAAGGCACAAAAGACCGAGACACAAGAGACATAGGCGCGGGTAAAGAGGGGCAGGCGCGGTCGTGCAGTTCAACAAACTCAGGCTCACGGGATTCAAGAGTTTTGTGGACCCGACGGATCTGATGATCTCGGAGGGTCTGACGGGCGTTGTCGGCCCCAATGGGTGCGGTAAATCCAATCTGCTTGAAGCGCTGAGATGGGTCATGGGAGAGAACCGGCCAACCTCGATGCGTGGCGCTGGCATGGAGGACGTGATCTTTTCGGGCGCTGCCACGCGCGGTGCGCGCAACTTCGCAGAGGTCGCAATCCAGATCGACAATTCGGACCGGCTTGCCCCTCAGGGGTTCAATGAAACGGATCAGATCGAAATCGTGCGGCGGATCACCCGCGACGTGGGAAGCGCCTACAAGGTCAACGGCAAGGATGTGCGCGCGCGTGATGTCCAGATGCTGTTTGCCGATGCGTCGACCGGGGCGCACTCTCCGGCTTTGGTGCGGCAGGGACAGATTGCAGAGCTTGTAAATGCCAAGCCAACGGCACGCCGGCGGATTCTGGAGGAGGCGGCAGGAATTTCCGGGCTGTACCAGCGGCGTCACGAAGCGGAACTGAAGCTGAAGGCGACGGAGACGAACCTTGCGCGTGTCGATGACGTGCTGGAACAGCTTGCTGCGCAGCTGGCCCAGTTGGCAAGGCAAGCCAGGCAGGCAGCCCGTTATCGGCAGATTGGATCGGAACTGAGGCAGGCAGAGGGGGCGCTGCTTTATCGGCGCTGGAAAGAGGCGGACGCCACGCTTGCTGTGGCAGAGAAGGATTTGACCGAACGCGTCACTGTGGCGGCGCAGTCGGAACGCGCCGTGCAGGAGGCGCTTGGTCTGCGCGTGCGCGCGGACGAGGCTTTGCCTCCCTTGCGCGAAGAGCAGGCCATCGCGGGTGCGGTGCTGCAACGTCTTCTGGTCAGCCGCGATCGGCTTGCCTCCGACGCTGAGGCGGCTCAGGCGCGAATCGTGCAGCTGTCCTCTCAGCTTGACCAGCTTCAGCGCGACATCGAGCGCGAGGAAACGCTGAACCGGGATGCCGGCGACACGATTTCAGCGCTCGAATCCGAACAGCAGGCATTGACCGAGGCGGGTGAGGGGTACGAGACACGCCAGGAGACCTCAGCGGCAGCCGCGCACGAGGCCGCGGAGCTGTTGCAGACGCGCGAAACAGAGTTTTCGGAACTGACAGAGGACGTTGCGCGCCTGGCCGCGCGGCACCAGTCCGCCGGGCGGCTGGTCGAAGACAGTCATCGCACGTTGAACGCTGCGCGCGCGGCCGCGACCCGGGCGCGGACATCCGCGGAAGAAGCAGATGCCGAAATGTTGGATCTGGTCGCACGCCGGAAGGCGGCGCAGGATGCGGAGGCTGACGCCCTTCAGCGCGCGGCTGGCGCTGAGGCGGCTTTGAAAAAAGCCGATGATGCACGATCCGAGGTCCAGGCGCGCGAGGCCGATGCCAGGGCAGAGCGGTCCGAGGCCGAAGGTGAGTTGAATGCGGTTTCGGCAGAGGCCAATGCGCTTGTCCGGCTTCTGGAGCGCGACACGGCGGAAAGTGGGCAGGTGCTGGATGCCGTGCAGGTCGAGCCCGGTTACGAACAGGCGCTTGGCGCTGCGCTGGCGGATGATCTGCGCGCCCCCGAGACCGATGCGGACGGGCCGTCGGGCTGGATCCTGCTTGACGCGTACAGCGCGCCGCAAGCCCTTCCTGAACAGGCGCGCCCACTATCCGATCATGTCCGCGCGCCGGGTGTTCTGGCGCGGCGGCTGAGCCAGATCGGCTGTGTCGCGCAAAACGACGGAGCCAGGTTGCAGCCAGGGTTGCGCCCAGGGCAACGACTGGTGAGCCGCGAGGGCGATCTTTGGCGGTGGGACGGCTATCATGCCCGGTCAGAGGATGCGCCATCAACCGCCGCTTTGCGTCTGGCGCAACTCAACCGACTCGAAGACCTCAAGCAGCAATCGGCGCGCGCGACTGCGCGGATGGAAGGGGCCGTGGCCGCGCACGAAGCGCTCCGGACGGATCTTGTCCAGCTGACAGAGGCTGATACGGCATCACGGGCCGAGCGCAAGCTGGCAGACAGCGCACTGGCGGACGCTGCGCGCGCGTTGTCGCGCGCCGAAGCCGATCTGGAGCTTGCCACCTCAAAGCGTGCGGCTCTGGATCTGTCCGTGACGCGCCATGAAGACGAGGCAACGGCAGCGGGCAGGTCGCTGACGGAAGCCGAGACAGCGCAGAAGGAACTGGCCGATCTGGATCGGGCGCGTGAGGGCGTCGATGCGCTGCGCAAAACGGTCGAGGCCGCGCGCATCGCGATGATTGCCAAACGCGCGGCCCATGATGAGTTGCGGCGTGACGAGGCGGCGCGCGTGGCGCGCGCGCAGGAGGTCGCAAGCGAGTTGACCCGATGGCGTCACCGGCTGGACACGGCGCATGGTCGGGCTGCCGAGCTGTCCTCTCGTCGCGCGGAGACGGCTGACTCGCTCAAGGACGCGGAAGATCAGCCCGAGGTATTGGAACGCAAATTCAAGGATCTGGAAGCTGAAGTGACATGTGCTGAAGCCCGGTGTGCGGACGCGGATGATATGTTGGCCAAGGCCGAAGCTGTCGCCCGTGACGCGGCCGGCGCAGAGCGAGAGGCAGAACGTGCGGCGGGTGAGGCACGCGAGGCACGCGCCCGGGCCGAAGCGCTGACCGAGGCCGCGCGCGCCACGCGTGCGGCTGCTGAGGCGCGGATTTCCGAAGATCTGGATCTGTCGCCGGAAGCGTTGCTGGACAGTCTTGATGGCGATCCTGACGCCATGCCCGATGCGGATCGGATCGAGGCCGAGGTGAATCGGCTGAAACGGCAACGCGATGCGTTGGGCGCGGTCAATCTGCGCGCCGAGGAAGATGCCCGCGCCATTGAGGACGAGCATCAGGCGCTGGGATCCGAGAAGGCTGATCTGGAAGCTGCGATCGGTACTCTGCGCAGCGGTATCGCATCTCTCAACCGGGAGGGACGAGAGAGGCTGCTGACCGCCTTTGAACAGGTGAACGACAATTTTTCAAATCTTTTCAAACATTTGTTTGGGGGCGGTGAAGCAAACCTGGTGATGGTGGAAAGCGATGATCCGCTGGAAGCCGGATTGGAGATCATGTGTCAGCCGCCGGGCAAGAAACTGTCCACGCTGACCCTGCTGTCAGGCGGCGAGCAGACGCTGACCGCGATGGCGCTGATCTTTGCAGTCTTTCTTGCCAATCCGGCGCCGATCTGTGTTCTGGACGAGGTTGACGCACCGCTGGACGACGCCAATGTCGGCCGGTTCTGTGATTTGCTGGACGAAATGTGCCGCCGCACGGAAACGCGATTCCTGATCATCACACACCACGCGGTCACGATGAGCCGGATGGACCGTTTGTTCGGGGTCACGATGGGCGAGCAGGGCGTGAGTCAGCTGGTGTCGGTCGACCTGCGACGGGCCGAGCAGATGGTGGCCTGAGGCCCCGGCCTTTTCCGATTGCTCGCGCGTCAGGGTGACGACATTGAATGTGCGTGCAACAGTCTGTCGGAGCGGCGGGTGTTGCACCGGACGATCAGCGCACCGCGCGGTGCGTCACGTTTGACATGAGTATTTCCGGAAAGATGAAGGACGGATGCGTCCGTGCAGCGTTCGTTCGGGTGTGTCAGGAGGCGCGCCAGAGACCGAGGCGCATAGGATTCGGTACACGTTCGACACCGCCGATCGCAATGGCAGAGGCGAAACAGTTCGGACCGTGGGTCCTGGGTGGCGTGTCAACCTCGGTGCGGATCGTGTCCGCTTGTCCGCAGTGCCCGCCACAGACGGCGCTGATTGTCTGCGGTGCCCTGAGCCAATTTCATGCCCGACACGCCGTCGGGGTAGGGTCGCGCATTGCTGTCGTCAACCGGGCGCGTGCGGCCCGGTCACGGCGGATCGCGCATGCCGTGCCTTTTGTCCACCCGGGGCAATCGGGGTGGCCTCGGGTGCGGTCAGGCCAGCGGGCCGGTCTGCCAGAGCCGCACCTTGAGACCGCCGTGGGCAACGAGGGGTCCCGGCGCCGCCCACGGCAAGCCGGTGGCACGGGCCAGACCGGCCTCTGAGGTGACGAGACCCACGCGCCAGCCGCTGAAGCGGTCTGCCAGGACCTGTCCGAGCGCGGCGTAGAGCGCGAACAGTGCGCGCTTGTTGCCGATCCGTGCGCCGTAGGGCGGGTTCACCATGACCAGCCCGGGGGGGCCGTCGGGCCGGGTGAGATCAGACACGGCCTGCCGTTCGAAGCTGCACAGGACGCTGACGCCGGCCCGCAGGGCATTGGCGCGCGCGGCGTCGATCGCGCCTGCGTCACGGTCGCTTCCGGCAAAGCGCGCCATCGTGCTGTCGGGCGTGACGGAGGATCTGAGCCTGTCCCACGCTTCTGCCCGAAAGCCTGGCAGGTGTTCGAAGGCGAAGGACCGTGTGCGGCCGGGCGCCTGTCCGGTGGCGATTTCAGCTGCTTCGATGACGAAAGTGCCGGAACCGCACATCGGGTCGCACAGCGGGCAGGTGCCGTCAAAACCGGCGGCACGCAGAAAAGCCGCAGCCATGGTTTCCCGAAGTGGTGCCTTGCCCACGGCCTGTTTGTGGCCGCGCTGGTGCAGTGGCGTGCCTGTTGTGTCGATCGAGAAGGTGCACAGATCATCTTCGATCCGGGTCATCAGCCGAATGAGCGCGTCCCTGGCGATCGGTGCGCCGATGCTGTCCCGGATGGCGCCTTCCACGCGGCTGACCGCAGCCCCGGTATGATAGATTTTCGAGCGGCGGCAGGTGGCTTCGACCCGCACCGGGATGTCCGGGCGCAGATGGGCGGCCCAGTCGAATTTGCGTGCGCGCTTATCGAGCTGGGCGGGATGCAGCGCCCGAAAGGCACCGATGCGCACCAACACGCGGGAGGCGCAGCGGAGCATCAGATTGGCGCGCTGGATGTCCTGCCAGCCGCCGGACATCGTGATGCCGCCGGGCTGTTGCCCGACATTTGCAAATCCCAGTTCGCGCGCTTCTTCTGCCAGTTGTGGTTCGAGCCCGGGCAGGGTGGCGCAGAAAATCTCTGACGGCTCTTGGCTCATGTCACGCGATCAGCAAGGCCAGGGCCGCGACGATCCCGGTGGCCCAGGCCCAGGCGCGCCACAGCGCACCTGTGGCTCTGTCGATCTCTACCGGGCCGATCGCGCGGCGCCCGTCGGGGTGGACGAAGGGGAACTCCCGGCGTTGGCCATCATACGTGCGCGGCCCGGCCAGCGCGACGTCGAGCGTGCGGGCGAGCGCCGCCTCGGGCCAGCCGGCATTGGGAGAACGGTGCCGCGCCGCGTCGTCACGGATGGCGCGCCAGGTGCGCATCTGGCCACCTGTCAGAACCAGAAGCAGCGCCGTCAGCCGGGCCGGTATCCAGTTCAGCAGGTCGTCGAGACGGGCGGCGGCCCAGCCAAAGGCTTCGTGACGGGGCGTGCGGTAGCCCACCATGCTGTCGGCGGTGTTGACGACCTTGTAGACGAGCATCCCGGGCAAGCCTGCGATGAGAAACCAGAAGGCGGGCGCGATGACGCCATCGCTGAAGTTTTCCGCCGCGCTTTCGATTGCGGCGCGCGAGACGTCTGCCCGCGTCATGGCGGCGGTGTCGCGACCGACGATCCGGGCGACCGTGCGGCGTGCGTCTCCGAGCGACAGACGCAGCGCCTGCGCCACGGCCGCGACGTGGTCCATCAGCGAGCGCTGCGCAAGCAGGATGGCGACGACCAGGGTTTCGACGATCCCACCCAGGGCCGACAGCGCGGCCCCGGTCACCGCAGCGGCGATCACAAGACCGGCAACGAGCCCCGCTCCGGCCGCGCGCCTGGCAAGACCGCGGTTCAGGGTCGCATCGCCCCAGGCCACCGCGCGACCCATCAGCACCGCGGGGTGTGGCAGGCGGGACCAGAGCGCGCGCGGCTCGCCAAGAGCGGCGTCGAGCAGCAGGGCACATGTCAGGATCGCGGCGGTGGTCAAAGCGCGGCCTCCAGGCGTGCCCAGGCGTCGGGTGGGGGCATGCCCAGCCGCAGCCAGGTGTCCGAATAGGGAAAGATGCGGGACCAGATATGGGCGCGGGCCAGCCGGTCCTGCCAGGCGCGGGCGTCATCGACTTTGAACAGCCGAAACAGAGAGGTGCCGCCGGTGACCGTGGCACCAGCCCGGACCATCACGGCGTCGAGCCGCGCCGCATCTGCATTCAGCCGGGTGCGGGTGTCGCGGGCCCATTCGATGTCGGTCAGAGCCTGCGCGCCGATCGTCAGAGCGGGGCCGGAGACAGGCCAGGGGCCAAGCGCCTCGGCCAGTGGGGCGAGCAAGTCGGGTGTCCCGATGGCGAAGCCCAGCCTAAGGCCGGCGAGACCCCAGAATTTCCCGAAACTCGTGAGTATCAGAAGGCCGGGGCGATTGGCGAACCGGGTGAGCGAGCGATCAGGGCAGATGTCGGCAAAACTCTCGTCGACGATGGTCAGGGGCGCGTCGAGATCGGTTTGCGCGTACCAGAGCCCGGTGGGATTGTTGGGGTGGACGAGCACGCGCGCATCTGGCGAGGCGCGTGGCGCCTCGCTGTGCACCGCCCAGCCCTGCGCCGAAAAGGCGGCGGCGTGTTCGTTGTATGTCGGCGCTGGAATGTGCACGTTGCCGCATGGCGCAAGACCTGGCACACGGGCGATCAGCGCCGAAGCACCGGGCGCGGCCAGAATACCGGCGTCGTCCGGGACATGCCAGGCGTGGCGCGCCGCCGAGAGCAGGGCACGTTCGGCATCGGTGTCAGGCAGGGCGGTCCAGGCTTGCGCGGGCAGTTCGGGCAGGGGATAGGGCACCGGGTTGATCCCGGTCGACAGATCAAGCCAGTCGGCCCGCGCGCCGCCGTACCGGGCCATCGCTGCATCCAGTCCGCCGCCGTGATCGCGTTTCTGCCGCGCTGGAGCGTGCGCATGTCCTTGCATGTGTTCGTTTCGCATGATCTCTTCAGCTTCTTTTCGGTCAAAGCATCCGGCAATGACAAGCGGATTCCTGCGCAGCACCGTACGCTCGCGGTCGGCTGTTAACGATATTTAACCAATTCTTAACGATTGCGGCGCAGGGCTTGGAGAACGGGGATCGGGGACAGTCGGGATGACGGGTTTTGACGTTCTGATCGTGGAGAGTGATGTGGCGCTTGGCCGAGTATGGTCGCGCCATCTGGAGCGCGCGGGCAACCGGGTGGTTCTTGAACATGAGCAACAAGGTGCAATGCAGGCAATCGGGATCACGCGGTTCGATGTGGTGATCCTGAACGTGCTTCTGCGGGGCGGCAGTGCCTTTGTGCTGGCTGACGAACTGCGGGGACAGAATCGTAATATACCGGTGATTTTCGTCAACCGGACGGCCTTTTTTTCTGACGGGTCGCTTTTTGCGCTGTCACCGAATGCGCGCGCTCACGTGCATCCGGACACGCCTCCTGACGACTTGGCGGCGATGGTGGAGTATTACACGCGCAGCGCCTGACGTGATCAGGCAGAAGTGGTCTGGGGTTCAAGCAGTGTTGTGTGCACCTGCGCGCCGCGTTCAAGCGTGCGGTGCACCGGGCACTTGTCTGCGATTTCCAGCAGACGCATCCGCTGATCGGTGGTCAGCGCCCCTTCGAGGCGAATGACACGGGTGAACGAGTCGGCGCGCTCGTCACCCAGGGACGCGGCGTCCTGTGCGTGAACTTTGTCGTGGCTGACATCGACGCTGACATGCCGGAGCGGCCAGCCCTTGCGGCGTGCGTACATGCGGATGGTCATCGAGGTGCAGGCCCCCAGCCCGGCGGACAAAAGCCCGTAGGGCGAGGGGCCCAGATTGGTCCCGCCATAGGCAGCGGGCTCGTCCGCGAGAAGATGATGCGCCGGGCCGGAGAGGATGTCCTGTGCAAAGCCGTCGGGGTCGCTTTCGGACACGCGCACGATGCCCTCGGGCGCGCCGGGTGGCGGGGCCGCGCGCGGAATTCTGAGATAGCGCTGCACCCAGGCTGCGATGACATCAGCGACGTATTCGGCATCAGCGGGATCGCTGACCAGATGATCGGCACCATCCAGCGTGATGAAGCTTTTGGGATGCCTGGCGGCAAGAAAGATCTGCGAGGCGTTTTCGATACCGACTGTGGTGTCGCGCGGTGCGTGAAGAATCAGCAGCGCACGGTGCAGTTTGCCAATGTCGTCCCGGAGGTTCTCGGAATTCACGTTTTGGACAAAGTTGCGACCGATCCGGATGGGCCGTCCGCCAAGCATGACCTCCGCCGCGCCCTGTTCTTCGATTTCTTCCAGCGCGCCTTCGAAGTTATGTGTGACATGGCCCGGATCGAACGGAGCGCCAATGGTGACAACGGCCTTTACACTGTCGATCTGACCGGCCGCCCCCAGAACAGCCGCACCGCCCAGCGAGTGCCCGATCAGCAGAGACGGCGCCATGCCGCGCTCTGACAATGCCTGTGCGCCAAGGACAAGATCGTCGATATTGGTGCGAAACGAGGTGTTCTCGAACTCTCCCTTGGAGTGGCCAAGACCGGTGAAATCGAACCGCAGCACAGCAATGCCCAGCCCGTTCAGCCGCGCTGCAATACGCCGCGCTGCGGTGATGTCCTTGCCGCAGGTAAAGCAATGGGCAAACAGGGCGGTGGCCAGATGCGCACCCTCCGGCAGATCAAGACGCGCGGCCAGTTCGTGACCATCGTGGCCATTGAAAGAGAAGCGTTCGGTGGGCATGGGCGGGCTCCTTGTCGTGCAGGGCAGCTCAAAAGGCGGGCTTAGGGTGTCAAGCTAGGCACGGTATCCGCGACGCGCCAGTCTGCGCGCGACCCTGTCACGGCAAGGTGAGCGAATGAAACGAAGACTGTTGTGTCCTCGGCGGGATGCGCCGCGATGCGCGATCCCGGGGTCTGCCGGCCAAACAAAGCGCGCGCGGATGCGCTCAGCTGCCCCCGGTGTGTCGGGCGATCAGCTCGCGCAGCCCGTCCTCCTGTTCCTGCGTGAGCGAGGTCTGCAGGATTTTCGGATTGTGGTCTTCGATCTCGGCAACCACCTTGTCGGGCGTGACTTTGGCGATCAGAAGGAACAGTGCCGAGTTGCCCGGTTTGATGGTTTCACCCAGTTCCTTGATGAACTCATCGTTGATCCCGTAATCCGAGAGGCTGCCGCTGAGCGCGCCCATCGCCGCGCCCGCCAATCCCCCGAGCGCCAGCCCGGCCAACGGATTGAGAACCAGAAAACCGGCCAGCATACCGACAAGCCCGCCCGTGGTCAGCCCCGTCGACAGGCCCAGCCGGGTAAGGTTCACGGATTGCTTGATCTGAATGTCGCCGTCTTCCGGATGTACGACGATGCAGGCATCCAGAAGATCAATGAGTTCCTGTTTCTTCAGGGCAAGCAGTTTGGTCAGCACAGCATCGGCGGTGTCCTGTCCGTCAAAGCCCAGTACGACGAGATCAGCCATCCGGTATCATCCCTTCAAATCTGCGCCGTATAGAACGGCCATCTGTCGTGCGTTATTCGATCGCGATCTGACCGACCGAGGCCTGGAGTGCATCGGTGTCATCCATGTCCGTCGGTCCGGTGCTGGTACCCGGCAGGACTTCGAAAAGCGGGTCAAACTCGACCATCGTTCCGGCGAGCTGAAGCAGGACGCCGATATCACCCTCTGCGGTTGC